>DASTTX010000160.1:0-88194 GCA_035759945.1 Candidatus Limnocylindria bacterium
GATACAACATGCCACGGGGGTTGCGCTCGTTGCGGGACTTAACCCAACATCTCACGACACGAGCTGACGACAGCCATGCAACACCTGCATGACGGTCCCTTGCGGGAGGACGACGTTTCCGCCGTTTTCCGCCACATGTCAAGCCCTGGTAAGGTTCTTCGCGTTGCGACGAATTAAACCACACGCTCCGCTGCTTGTGCGGGCCCCCGTCAATTCCTTTGAGTTTTAGCCTTGCGGCCGTACTCCCCAGGCGGAACACTTAATGCGTTAGCTACGGCACAGCCGGGGTCGATACCGACTACGCCTAGTGTTCATCGTTTACGGCTAGGACTACCGGGGTATCTAATCCCGTTCGCTCCCCTAGCTTTCGCGCCTCAGCGTCAAGAATGGGCCAGGTAGTCGCCTTCGCCACTGGTGTTCCTCCCGATATCTACGCATTTCACCACTACACCGGGAATTCCACTACCCTCTCCCACCTTCAAGCCGATCAGTTTCCGATGCAGTTTCCCAGTTGAGCCGGGAGATTTCACATCGGACTTGACCAGCCGCCTGCGCGCTCTTTACGCCCAGTAAATCCGGACAACGCTTGCCACCTACGTATTACCGCGGCTGCTGGCACGTAGTTAGCCGTGGCTTATTCCTCAGGTACCGTCTTGAATCTTCCCTGAGAAAAGAGGTTTACGACCCGAGAGCCTTCATCCCTCACGCGGAGTTGCTGCCTCAGACTTTCGTCCATTGGGCAAAATTCCCGACTGCTGCCTCCCGTAGGAGTCTGGGCCGTTCTCAGTCCCAGTCTGGCTGATCATCCTCTCAGACCAGCTATCGATCGTCGCCTTGGTGAGCCGTTACCCCACCAACTAGCTAATCGAACGCAGGCCCCTCCGGAAGCGGATTACTCCTTTAGACGGCGAACCGAATCGCCGACCACATGCGGTATTAGCCACCCTTTCGGGCAGTTATTCCCCACTTCCGGGCAGGTCACCTACGCGTTACTCAGCCGTCCGCCACTAGGTAACCATCGAGCAAGCCCGATGGCACCTCGTTCGACTTGCATGTCTCACGCACCCCGCCAGCGTTTGTCCTGAGCCAGGATCAAACTCTCCGTACAAAACGAAACCAGTGGTCTTGCGTCCAGACGTTCTGGCAGCCCTTCCACCGGTTTAGAGTTCGACGTTGTCCCGCTGACTCGTGTGGATTCCTGTCACTCTTCAGCTGGTAAGCCACTCTGCTCCATCCGCCTGGGCGGACTCGGCTTCGTTCGATTCGAGTACTCCTCTTGAGGCGAACTCGCGATGGTCACGCTGCGCGGCCGAGTGGCCGCCGTTCGTGGTTCATCGACCGGCAGAACCTGCCGGCGCGAACACGGACTATAGATCAGCCCACCTGCCCCGTCAAGCGAGCGCCGCCCGCTCAGCGTTCGATGGCGCGACGGCCCTGGAACGAGCGGATCAGCGTCACGTCATCGGCGTACTCGAGGTCTCCGCCGACCGGCAGGCCGCGCGCGATGCGAGTGATGGATGGCACGTGCGACGCCAGCAGGTCGGCGAGGTACATCGCGGTCGCCTCGCCCTCCAGGTTGGGGTTCGTGGCGAGGATGAGCTCCTCGACGCCGCCATCGCTGACGCGAACGACCAGCTCGCGGGTTCGGAGCCGATCCGGGCCGATGCCGTCGATCGGGCTGATCGCTCCGTGGAGCACGTGGTAGCGGCCGCGGAACTCACCGGTGCGCTCGATGGCGAGCACGTCCAGCGGTTCCTCGACCACGCAGATCCGTCCCGCGTCGCGGCGCGGATCGGCGCAGATGTCGCACGGGTCGACACCCGCCTCGGTGATGTTGCAGCACACGCTGCAGTACGCGACCTGCTCCTTGATCCCGACGAGCGCCGCGGCGAGGGCGCGCGCGTCATCGGTCGAGGCGCGGAGGACGTGGTACGTGAGGCGCTGCGCCGTCTTGGTCCCCACCCCCGGAAGCTTGCTGAACTCCTCGATCAGGCGGGCGACCGGTGCGATGAGACCGGCCATGGATGGGTCAGCCGAAGCCGGGCAGGCCCGGCATGCCCGGGAGGCCCATGCCGCCGGCAATGCCGGCCATGCGCTCGCGCTCAAGGTCCTTGCTGCGGCCGATCGCCTCGTTGATGGCGGTCATGACCAGGTCCTGCAGCATCTCGACCTCGTCGGGATCGACGGCCGATGGATCGATCTCGACGCTGCGCACCTCCTGCGCGCCGGTGATCACCACTCGCACCGCGCCCCCGCCGGCCGTGGCCTCGAGGGTCGTCTGCCTGAGCTCCTCCTGGGCCTGCGCCATCTGGGTTTGCATCTGCTGCGCCATCTTGGCGATCTGACCGATGTTCACTCCGGTCTCCTTGTTGGGGCGGTTGGGAGGGCGACGGGTCAACGCACCTCGGGCGCGTCGACCAGCTCGCCGCCGGTGATCTTCAGGACACCCTCGAGCAGCGCCCGCGCCTCGGGATCGTCGCCGGCGTTGCCGACGGCCTGGGCCACCGTGAGCGGCTCGAGCTCGAGATTGCTGGCGACGCACTCGATCGCGAACGAGCCGCCGAACATGTCGGTCAGCAGTGCCTCGATCTGCGCAGAGCGCTGGGTAATGCGCGAACGCATGAAGTCGCGGCCCTCCGGGAACGCGAGCGTCAGGCGCGCACCGTCGCGAGCGACGGGACGGCATTCCTTGAGCAGCGGCTTGATGACAGGGCTGGCCCGTTCGACGACGTCGACCCACCGTGAACGCATCTCGGCAACATCGGCGCCAGCGCCGGCCGCCATCGGCACTGGCGTCGGGGTCGTCTCCGCTGCGGGCTCCACGCGCGCCGCCGGCGGATCGGCCGGCTTTGCAACGGGCGGCGGCTTGGGGGCGGGTGCGCGTGGTGCCGGTGCGATCGTGGCGACCGGCAGGGTTGGCGCAGCCCCAGGCTGCTCGACGGCGAGCAGCTCGAGCAGGAGCCGAGCGCGTCCTTCGCGCGCGCCGGCACCCGCGGCCTCGGCCAGCGACCGGAGCGTGAATGCGAGCCGGCGGGCGACGGCCGGATCGGAGGCCGATGCCAGCAGCCGGCGCCGTGCCTCGGCCTCGGCCTGGGCGGCGACCTGCGCCAGGTCGCGGCCCGCATCGGCCATCGCGGCGAGGTGGTCGAGCGCCGCCGCGGCGTCCGCGGCCTGATACGCGTCCAGGAGCTCGGCGATGACCGACTCGTCGGCCAGGCCGACGGCCTCGCGCACGTCGTCGATGGTCAAGCGACCGGAGGTGAAGGCGAGCACCTGGTCAAGCAGGGACTCGGCGTCGCGCATGCCGCCATCGGCCAGGCGCGCGACGAGGGCGAGGGCGTCGTCATCGGCCTCGAGGCCCTCCGTGGAGATGATGCGGCGCAGCTTCCCGACGATCGTCGCTTCGGGAAGTCGACGGAAGTCGTGGCGCTGGGTGCGGCTGATGATCGTGGCCGGCACCTTGTGCGTGTCGGTGGTGGCCAGGATGAAGACGACGTGGTCGGGAGGCTCCTCGATGAGCTTGAGCAGCGCATTGAAGGCGTGCGTGCTCAGCATGTGGACCTCGTCGATGATGTAGACCCGCTTCCGCAGCTCCGATGGCGCGGTGAGCGCCCGCATCACGAGGTCGCGGGCGTCCTCCACCAGTCCGTGCGACGCCGCGTCGATCTCGATCACGTCGAGCGCGCGTCCGTCCCGGATGGCGACGCATGAGGGGCAGGTGTCGCACGGCTCGCCGTCATCGCCGAGGTTCGTGCAGTTGATTGCCTTGGCCAGGATTCGCGCCGTCGACGTCTTGCCCGTGCCGCGCGGGCCGACGAAGAGGTAGGCGTGCGCCAGGCGCTCCCCGCTGACGGCGTGGCGAAGGGTGGTGACGATCGGATCCTGCCCGACCAGCTCGCCGAAACGCTGGGCGCGGAAGCGCCGATAGAGGGCGCGGTGCGCGATGGCCGGCTCGCCGGGCACGGCGTCGGGCGTGGACGGGGCTGCGGGCATGACGAGGGCTACCGTACACCGATTGGCGCGGCCGCATCGGCCGGCCGGCGAGAGGAGGATGAGTAGGTCGTGCACCCGGTGTCGAACCGCACCAGCTCGCACTCACCCACGTGCCCGGCTCCGGCCAGGTTGTCCCGCGGCACCCGAAGGCGATCGCTTACCGCTGCTTCCTTCCGGACCTGACGGGGTTCACGGACCAACGCTGCGCGGGACCCGACCTTCAACGTCGGGCACGGTGGTGGTTGGCGAACGGTGCGGACCTCGACCGGGAGTTCAGCTCCGCTGTAGCGGATTGCGGATACAGGGCACCGCTAGTTCCCCGCCTAGCACGACCGGCCGCGATGGTAGGTTGCGCGGCGGCATCGGTCAATTCAGGTGGCGGAGAGGGTGGGATTCGAACCCACGTCGGGTTGCCCCGAACGGCATTTCCAGTGCCGCGCCCTAGGCCTCTAGGCGACCTCTCCGGGCAGACAGGAAGGTGGCGGAGAGGGTGGGATTCGAACCCACGGTACGGTTACCCGCACACCGCTTTTCGAGAGCGGCACCTTCAACCACTCGGACACCTCTCCACGCCGGTTGGGAGTCTATCGCACTCGCCCGCGACCGCCAAAGGTGAGGCTTAGACCGATGCGGATTCCGTCGCCAGCCGCCGCGCCTCCGATTCGCGCACGCCCGACACGACCGAGATCTGGTGCGGCAGCGACGACTCGCGAGCGAGCTGGAGGACGCTGCCGGCGGCGCCGCGCTCTGGATCGGGGACGGCAAAGACCAGGGCTCGCACGCGCGCCTCGACGAGGGCGCCGACGCACATCGCGCACGGCTCGTGGGTGGTGAAGATCGTCGCCTCCGTCAGGCGTCGAGTCCCGAGCTTGCGGGCCGCCGCCTGCACGGTGAGGAGGACGGCGTGCGCGGTCGGGTCGCCCTGGAGGGCGGATCGGTCATGGTCGCGCGCGATCATCGCGTCGTCGATGACGGCGACCGATCCGATCGGCTCCTCGCCTTCCTCGCCGCCGCGTCGCGCCTCGGCGATCGCCTCGGCCATGAAAAGTTCGTAGTTCATCTCGGTCCGCCTCTGGCGATCCGACGTCACCGATTCCGTGGCGCCGGTCGAGCGAGTCTAGCAGAGGGTCGGTACGGATCCTGCATTCGGAGATTGGCATCCGGCGGCGTGATGCTGCCGCTTCCATACCCTTCGAACGAGCTCATATGTCCCGCATCCTGCACGGCCGATCGCGGGCGCTGGCCGTCGCCGCGTCCCTCGCTGCCGCTTTCCTGATCGCATACCTCGCGCCGATTCCGGTGGTTCCGGATCTCGGTCGTGCCACCGTGCTCGGCGAGGTCAGCGATCGGCTGCCCGGCTGGACGGTCCAGAAGCTCGACCCGTCATGGGAGGGTGGCTACACCGTCGTCACCAGCTGCGCGGGCAAGCAGGTGTCCTTCCAGTTCGTGCCCGGCCACGGGCTGCCCGCACAGGACGCCTGGCTGCGCCCGACCAACGAGTACACGCGCGAGCGGCTGCGCCACGTCTCGGATCACTATCGGTATCTGCTGTGGCGCGCCGAGCCGCGCGATCTCGATCGGCTCTCCTGCCAGGAGGAGCTGGCGCGCACCGGCGACCTGCCGATTCACGCCCCGGGCCTCGACTGAGAGGCATACCGGATTCCCGCTCTGCGGGAAAGAGGACGAGGCGCTGAACGGGGGTGGCGGCCACGCCTAGCATGTGCGACGTGTCCGATCCGTCGCGACCCGCCTGGACCCGGCTCGACACGGCGCTGCTCGGGCTGCTGGTCGTCGGGGCGGGTGCCCTGCGGCTCGTCAGCCTGGGACGGCCGATCGGTTTGGTGTTCGACGAGATCTTCTACGCCCAGGACGCGTGCTGGTACGTGTACGGCACGGAGTCGGCCTGCGGCATCACCGATCTCGTCAGCCGCG
This sequence comes from Candidatus Limnocylindria bacterium, assembly GCA_035759945.1. Lineage (GTDB taxonomy): Bacteria > Chloroflexota > Limnocylindria > QHBO01 > QHBO01 > JACDBZ01. The sequence continues at coordinate 5,926 of DASTTX010000160.1, forward strand.
CGCATCCGCCGCTGGGCAAGTGGCTCATCGGCTCGGGGATCGCTGCCTTTGGCTACGAGCCCTTCGGCTGGCGCGTGGCGTCCGCGGTGGCAGGCATCATCACCGTCGCGCTCGTCTACCTGCTCGCCTGGCGTCTGCTGCGCGGCATGACCGGGCGGCGCGGCGCGACGGTCGGCGCATGCGCCGCGGGCGGCCTGCTGGCGACCGATTTCCTGCACCTGGTCCACTCGCGCATCGCGATGCTGGATGCCTTCATCACCCTGTTCGTCATCGCCGCGGTGCTGGCGATCGTGCTCGACCGCGATCGGCCGCGAATCGAGCGCGAGGAATGGTGGTGGAGCCTGATGCTCGGACGGCCGTGGCGGCTGGTTGCCGGCGTCTGCATCGGCGCTGCCGCGGCGACGAAGTGGTCCGGGGCCTACGTGACGCCGGCGGTCATCGGCCTGGTCATTGCCTGGGAGATCGCCGAGAGGCGCCGCGCGGCACCGGACGAGGGCTGGGGCGGCTGGATCACGCAGGGTCTCCGCCGTGAGGCGCTGCCCACGCTGATCCTGCTGGGCGTGGTGCCGGTGCTCGTCTACATGGCCAGCTACACCGGGCGCATGCCGGGCGCCGTCCTCGCGCTGCCGTGGGAGGCGGGCTCGGTGTGGCGGGGCATCTGGGACCACCAGCAGGCGATGCTCGACTTCCACACGCAGCTCAGTGGCAACCACCCGTATCAGTCGCCGCCGTGGGCGTGGCCGCTGCTGAAGCGACCGGTGGCCTACTGGTTCAGCGCCGAGGGCGGGGCCCACCGCGAGATCCTTGGGCTGGGAAACCCACTGGTGTGGTGGCCAGGCCTGGTGGCCTTCGCGGGACTGCTCGTCACGTGGTGGCGCAGCGGCTGGCGGATCCTGGGTCCCGAGCCAGTCGTGCTGTTTGCCGCGGCAGCAACCTACCTGCCCTGGCTCCTCCTGTCCGGGGATCGCAGCCAGACGTTCATCTGGTATTTCCTGCCGACCGTGCCGTTCCTGTGCATCGCCATCGGCTGCTTCGCGGGGTGGGCCTGGTCGCGGATGGCGGGGCGGGTCGCGACAATTGCGTATGGCGTGCTGGTGGTCGCCAGCTTCGCCTTCTACCTGCCGATGCTGACCGCCCTGCCGATGGACCCCGGAGCCTGGCGCACGCGGATCCTGTTCGCCGATTGCGCCGGCAGTGGGACGGCGACGCCGTCATTGCCGGACGACTCGACCAGCGAAGGCGATCCGCCGCGCGGGTGGTGCTGGATCTGAGCGCACGCCTTCAGCGGGCGTGGTGAGGGCCCGGAGTGGTCTCCGGGCCCTCTGATTCGTCGCCGTCGCCGCTGGTCGCCGCGATGCGCGACCGGATGAACCGCAGTGTCCTGGTGTCGACGTCGGCCGCCGGCGTCGACCTCGTCGGTCGTGGGAGGCGAGCGTCCCGTAAAGGACGCTCATCCGTCAGCTCGGCGATCTTCGGCATCGGGGGGTTCCCTCACTCGCCGCTGATCTGCTTCTGCTGCCGCTCCCACTCGCGACCCGACTGCAGGACGGCGTTCTCGTAGCGCTCGCGGCGCGCCTCGAGGCCGCTCATCGATTCGTACTGCCGCTGCCAGGCGCGGCCGGCCTCGAGGACCGCCTCGCTGCGAGGGGCGACGGTATCGGTCGGGACGTTGGTGATCGCGAACACCGCCGCCAGCGTGATCATGGCGGCGAGGATGAGCCCTCCCAGGGTCAGCGCTGAGGCCGATCCGAACGAGAAGGTGCGGGGCTTGACGGTGGTTGCCTGTGCCATCGGTCTGTCTCCTTTGGTGTGTTTGTGCGCCCGAGTGGCCGGCCGCGTTCGAACATCACGCTAGGGACAGCACCGATGCGAACCATCGGGGCGGGCATGGAAATCGGCGCGGTGGCCGGCACCGAATTTCATCTCAGGGCTGGCCCTGACGACCCGTCTGTGCTTCGATGGCAGCATCGGGCTGTGGCGACCACCGTCCTGATCGTTGACGACCATCACGGGTTCCGAGCATGGGCGCGGTCGCTGCTCGAATCGGAGGGCTATGCCGTGATCGGCGAGGCATCGAGCGGCGCATCAGCGCTGTCGAGCGCGATCGCGCTGGAGCCCGATCTCGTCCTGCTGGACGTCAGGCTGCCCGACTCGAGCGGATTCGAGGTCGCGGAGCGCCTGCGCCGCATCGCCGCGCCGCCATTGGTGATCCTCGTCTCGAGCCACGACGAGTCCGACTTCGGACGCCGCCTGGACGCCGCGGCCGCGATCGGCTTCATCCCGAAGCCGGAGCTGAGCGGTGCACGGCTGCGGCACGTCCTGGAGAGCCAGTCGTGATCCGGTTCGCTGTGGTGCTCGTGCTCCTCATCGGCCTCACTGCCCTGAGCGCGTATGGATTCCTCCAGACCACTCCGTTTCCGTACGCCGGGCTCAACCCACTCGACTTCTCGACGATCGAGATCTTCCGAGAGGTGCTGGTGGCCTGGGCGTTCATCGGCGCGGGGCTCTTTGCGTGGCGACGACGAGCGAGGACCGCCATCGGCGCACTGATGATGGGGGTCGGCGCGGCGTGGCTGCTGCATGGCCTCGAGTTCCTGCCGACCTCGCCACTGGTCACCGTCGGCGTCTGGCTTGGCAGTGGCGCCGGACTCATGGGCGTGTTCCTCGGCCTCCTCATCCTCGCCTACCCAACGGGGAGCATGCGCTCCCGGGCGACGCGGACGTGGATCGTCCTCTCGTTCGCCTACCTCGCAATCCGGCTCGGTGTCGCGTTCGTGTCGCCGTCGGCCCGGGGCAACTGCGAGTGTCGCGGGAGCGTGATCTTGAAGTACGACCAGTCGCTTCAGCTTGAGCTGGTGAACTTCGCTGACCTCTGGTTCGCGGGGATGACCCTATTTCTGGTCGCCGCGCTGGCGTGGCGGTGGGCTCGCTCGAGCGCTCCGGCACGCCGAGGCGCCGCACCCGTGTGGATTGCGGGCGTCGTGATGCTCCTGATCGCGGTGACGGGCGAAAGCTTCTTCACGTTCGCGGATAGCATCGTTGACTGGCACCCGGTCATCCCCAGCCTCGGCGATCTGGTTTGGGGCCAGCGTCGTGAGGCCTTCTATCGGGACCTGCTGCCGTGGGTGCAGAGCGTCTCTCTTCTTCTCGTGCCGATCGCTCTGCTCTGGGGGCTCCTGCGGCTTCGGCTTCGCCAGTCAGCCGTGGCGGCGCTCGCCGTCGATCTCGGCCGCGTGGACCGTCCCGAATCGCTCGTTGCAGCACTCCGACGCGCATTGGGTGATCCATCGCTCGGCGTGGCCTACTGGTCCCGTCCTGCCCAGGCGTATGTTGATCAGATGGGTGAGCCGGTCGGGCTACCGGACGCGGCCGAGGAGCGATCCGTCACGCGACTTGATGGCGACGACGCCCCGCTCGCGGCGCTCATCCACGATCCCGCCCTCGATGAGCAGCGGGCCCTTGTCGACGGCGTCGCGGCCGTGGCTCGGCTGGCGATCGAGAACGAGCGGCTCCACGCGGAGGTCCGCGCACAGCTCGAGGAGGTGCGGGCTTCCCGGGAGCGGATCGTGCGCGCGGCCGACGAGGAACGGCGCCGGGTCGAGCGCAACATCCACGACGGAGCGCAGCAGCGGTTGGTGAGCCTGTCGCTCGCGCTCACCATGGCGCAGGCGCAGATGAAAGAGGCGTCGCCGCAGGCCGCCGCCACCATCGCCGAGGCCGAGCAGGAGCTGAAGCTGGCCATCGGCGAGCTTCGCGAGCTGGCGCGCGGCATCCACCCAGCGATCCTCGGCGAGGCGGGACTGAGCCCGGCGCTGGAGGCGCTTGCCGAGCGATCGCCGGTGCCGGTTCGCTTCCGCTGCGCGCTGTCACACCGCCATTCGCCGCTGGTGGAGGCCACCGCCTACTTCGTGGCCGCCGAAGCGCTTACCAACGTCGTGAAATACGCATCGGCGTCGTCGGTCGAGCTGGCAGCCGAGGAGGCCGAAGGCTGGCTGCACGTGACCGTCGCCGACGACGGTGTGGGTGGCGCCGATCCGTCGACCGGGAGCGGGCTGCGCGGCCTGCTGGATCGCGTCGCTGCCGTCGGCGGGCGGCTGTCGATCGAGAGCTTCGCCGGCCGCGGCACGCGGCTGGTCGCCGAGATCCCATGCGAGTAGGCCTGGTCGACGACTCGGTCCTCTTCCGCGAGGGCCTCGCGCGGCTGGTGGGCGAGCTCGGCTTCGAGGTGGCCTTCCAGGCGGGGACGGTCGAGGCCCTCATGGAGCGCGTAGCGGAGGCCGACATCGTGATTGTCGACGTCCGCATGCCGCCGACTCACACCGATGAAGGGCTGGTTGCGGCACGCCAGCTCAAGCGGGCCCGGCCCGAGCTCGGGGTCCTGGTGCTGTCGCACTACGTCGAGGCGGTGCAGGCCGCGCACCTGCTCGGTGATGGCGCTCGCGGCGTCGGCTACCTCCTCAAGGACCGCGTCAGCGACCTCGATACGCTGGCCGACGCGATTCGTCGGGTGGCATCCGGTGGATCGGTGGTCGACCCCGACGTCGTGTCGCGGCTGCTCAGCAGTCGGCGCCAGCGCGGCGTGCTCGATGACCTGACGGCGCGGGAGCGCGAGGTGCTGGGACTCATCGCGGAGGGGCACTCGAACACGGCCATCGGCGATCGTCTCTCGATCAGCCTGAAGACGGTCGAGACCCACATCGGCACCATCTTCAGCAAGCTGGAGCTCTTCCCCGGCCCCGATGACGACCGGCGGGTCCGCGCCGTGCTCGCCTATCTGCGCTCATAGCGGGGTTGGGTGGCGTGCCCGAGAGGACTCGAACCTCCGACCTTCAGGTCCGCAACCTGACGCTCTATCCACTGAGCTACGGGCACCCGTACGTCCGATCCTGCGTACGCCGATCGGGTGGCGGAGAGGGAGGGATTCGAACCCTCGGAAGAGGTTTACCCCCTTCAACGGTTTAGCAAACCGCCGCACTAGGCCACTATGCGACCTCTCCGCGATCGGCGCCGATGATAGCATGGAGCCCCGGCACGGACGACTCTCGGCCCCGGCCCGCCATACCCTCCGAACCACCCGCGAAGCGTGCTCACAATGCCCTCCACCCGTCTCCCCATCATCGGTCACCCTCTGGCGCATTCGGCGCTGGAGGGCGTCGTGCGCGCCGCGCTGGCGGACGCCGGCAGCGAGATCGCGATCGAGCGCTGGGAGCGACGGCCGCACCAGCTGGCCGATGCCCTGCGCGAGGTCCGTGCCGGCGACGACTTTGCCGGCGCGCTGATCGCCTCGCCGCATAAGGAGAAGGCTCCCCCGCTGTCGGACTGGCTCAGTGACGACGCACGCGTCAGCGGTGCGGTGAACGTCTTCGTCCGGACCGATGGTCGCCTGCGCGGCTACAACTCCGATGCCGACGGCATCCGCGCCGGACTGGCCTCGATCCTCCCCCGCGTCAAGGGCAAGTGGCCGCGCAACGCGGTGGTGCTCGGCGCCGGAGGCGGCGCGCGGGCTGTCGTGGCCGTGCTCATCGCCTCGGGCTTCCAGCACGTCGCCGTCCTCAACCGACACCTGCATCGGGCCGAGGCGCTCGTCTCGCACTTCAGCCGATCCGCGCGGCACATGGAGCTCCGCGCGCGCCCGTGGCACGACGCGATCATCGAGGTCGAGCTGGCCCGCGCCGAGCTGCTCGTCAACGCGTCCGGCATCGGCGCCGATGGCGAGGCGCCCATCCCGCCCGAGCTGCTGCCGCCGGACCGCTACGTCCTTGACCTGGTGCTCAACCGTGCGACCACGCCGCTGATGGACGAGGCCAAGGCCCGCGGAGGGACCGTCACCAACGGCCAGGGCGCATTCCTGGCGTCGACCTCGGCGACGGTCAAGCTGCTCACCGGGACGGCGCCTCCGCCTGCGGGGCTCCGCACCGCGCTCGCGGGCGAGCTCGGCGTCCCGGAGGACGCGATCGCCGTCGTCGGCGACTGACGGGATGTTCTACACCCACGGGTGGGTTCACGTCATCGCGGGCTGCATGTTCTGCGGCAAGACCGACGAGATGCTGCGGCTCCTGCGCCGCTTCTCGATCGCCGGCCGCTCGGTCGTCCTCGTCAAGCCGCGGCTCGACACGCGCACCGATCGCGTGACCGTCGTCTCCCGCTCCGGCGCCCAGCACCACGCCATCAGCGTGGACGCGTCGTCCGAGATCGAGGGCGTCATTGGCGACGCGGACATCGTGGCCATCGAGGAGGCCCAGTTCTTCGACGAGCGCCTGCCGGAGGCGGTCGAGCGGCTGGCCGAGATGGGCAAGCAGGTGGTCGCCACCGGCCTCGATCGCGACTTCCGCGGCATCCCGTTCGGCACCATGCCACGCCTGCTGGCGCTGGCCGACCAGGTCACGAAGCTGACCGCCATCTGCATGGTCTGCGGCGAGCCCGCGACCCGGACGCAGCGGCTTATCGATGGCGAGCCGGCACCGGCCGACTCGCCGCTGATCGTGATCGGCGGCATGGGCGACGAGACCTACGAGGCCCGCTGCCGGCTGCACCACGAGGTTCCCGGCCTGGGCTCGTAGGTCCTGCGAATGACGTAGATGCCGGCCGTCGCATGTCGGCGGCCGGATCGGCGCACTGCTCGTGTTGGTCCGCGGAACGCGGCGTCACGATCGGTCCAGCTGACAAACCGATGGAGCCGACAGACCGATGACGATGAATGCCCTGGCCATGCCGGCCGCGACGACCGTGACCCTGCGCGTGATCGAGGGTGGCGCGACGCGCCGCACCGCGACCTGGTGGGAGCGTCGCTCGATGCGCCGCTCGATCGTGGGTGGCTGCCCCGACCACTGGTGGAAGCCGACCGCCCCGCGCACCGCCGCCTGCACCTGCGACCGCTTCTGAGCGATGGCGGAGGGGGTGGGATTCGAACCCACGGAGGGCTTGCACCCTCTCCGGTTTTCAAGACCGGCGCATTCGTCCGCTCTGCCACCCCTCCGGGGCGCGCCATTGTCGCATGAGCGCCTTCAGGCCTCGGCGGCGGCGCGACGGATCTCGCCGAGGATGTGATCGACGAACGGACCGATGCGCTCCGCGAGATCATCCCAGCCCTCTGGGGCCTGGTCGAGGTAGACCGCCCGCGCGCGCTCGAGGACCGGCCGGTGCTCGCGTGGCAGGCGTTCGAGGACCCAGTCGGCGGCTTCGTCCTTGGGACGGATCGCACCGGTGACGAGCGTGGTCCAGATCCGCGCCAGGGTGAGGATGACGTTCCGCTCGTCGCCCTCGAGATCGGCGAGCAGGCCATCCAGGCCGTCGAGCATGGCGCGGCGGAGGTCATCCGCCGGGATGGGATCGAGGAGATCCTCCGGCGGTGGTCCCAGCAAGGATCGGCCGGTCTCGAGGAGGGTCGTGATGAGGACGGCGAGGTCCGGATTCGTAGCCGCCTTCGTCGGCGTGTCGCCGACCTCGAGCTCGTCGCGCATCCACTCGCCGTACTGGAAGTCATGGGGCGGCGGGTAGCGCCAGGGCCGGATTTCATCGAGCACGACGGCGGTCAGCTCGACCGGGCGCCATGCCGCCGGGCGCTGGCCGAGGCGCGAGGTCGGCGTCAGGCGCTCAATGAGGTCGCGCCGCTGGTCGGGCGTCATGGCGTGCTGGAGAATCACGACGACATCCAGGTCGCTGCGACGCCGTAGCCCGCCGGCCACCGCGGAGCCATAAAGACAGGCCGCCAGGACGTTCGAACCGAGGACGTCGATGGCGACGGCCACCACCGCGGCGGCCTGATCGTCCTCAGGTGCCAAGCCGTTCGCGGCCGCCGAAGTAGGGTTGGAGGACCTCCGGAATGGCCACCGATCCGTCGGGCTGCTGGTACGTCTCGATGATGGCGGCGACGGTCCGCGGCAGCGCCAGCGCCGACCCGTTGAGCGTGTGGACCAGCTCCGGCCTGGCGCCGGCCTCGGGCCGATAGCGGATGGCCATGCGACGCGCCTGGTAGTCCCGGAAGTTGCTCACGCTGCTCACCTCCAGCCAGCGCTCGACGCCGGGCCCCCAGACCTCCAGGTCGTACTTCCGCGCCTGGACGAAGCCCATCTCGCGGGTGCTCATGAGCAGCACCCGGTAGGCGAGGCCGAGCCGCTGGAGGAGCACCTCGGCGCGCTCGGTCAGCCACTCCAGTTCGGCCTCCGATTCGCCCGGACGAACGAGGCTCACCATCTCGACCTTGTCGAACTGGTGGACCCGCAAGATGCCGCGCGTGTCGCGCCCGGCGGCTCCCGCCTCGCGCCGGAAGGACGCGGAGTAGGCGGCATAGCGGCGCGGAAGCGCATCGGCCTCGAGGATCTCGTCGCGATGGAGGTTCGTCACCGGGACCTCGGCGGTGGGAATCAGATACAGATCGTCGCGCGTCGCGACGTACATCTGGTCCTCCTTGTCCGGGATCTGCCCGGTGCCCCGCGCCGAGTCGGCATTGACGAGGACCGGCGGCCAGACCTCGGTCATGCCGTGCTCGTTGGCGTGGACGTCGAGGAACCAGCTGATGAGCGCACGTTGGAGGTGAGCGCCATCGCCGATGTAGACCGGCCAGCCGGAGCCCGTGATCTTGGCGCCGCGCGCGTTGTCGATCAGGCCGAGGTCCTCTGCGATCTCCCAGTGCGGGCGACGCGCCCACGGGCCGTACTCGGGATCCGAGTCGTCGACGCGAAGGAGCGGCTCCCCCACCTCGCGCACGACGATGTTCGCCTCCTCGCCGCCGATCGGCACGTCGGCGTCGGGCGGGTTCGGGATGCGCAGCATGGCATCGTCGAGCTCGGCCTGAATCGTGTCGAGCTCGGACTCGAGCCGTGCGATGCGGTCTCCGACGCGGCGAGACGCCTCCTTGAGCTCGGCGACCTCGCTGCCGTTGGGGTCGGCGCCGCCGCGGATCACCTCGCCGACACGCCGGCTCGCATCATTGCGCTCCGCCTTGAGGGCGTCGGACGCGGCGAGCAAGGAGCGCCGCCGCTCGTCGAGCTCGACGGCGCGATCGACGACGGACGGATCCTCGCCCTTGTCCGCGGCGCCGCGCCGCAGCGTGTCGGGGTCGTCGCGGAGCCGCTGCAGGCCGACGCTCATGCGGCCACGGCCCCGGCCGCGTCGCGCAGCCGATCGAGGACGAACGAGCGGTCGAGCGCGGCCAGCAGCCAGCCCGCACGCGGGCCGGAGGTGCGGCCAAGGAAGGCCAGGTAGAGCGCGGCGAAGGCCCGGCCGAACGGAAGGCCGCTCTCCTTGGCGGTGCCGAAGATGGCGGCCTGGACCGCCTCACCGTCCCACTCGGCCGCCTCGAGCGCCGGGCCGAGCGTCGCCAGGTAGGTGCGCTGCGCCTCGTCGAGCTCGGCGGCGGCGTCCGGCAGCTCCGGCTGCACGGCGATGCGCGCCGAGTCGGGCGCGTATGCCTCGAGCCACGCTCTCGCGGCCGCCCGCCGCTCGTCGACGATCGCGAGCTCGCGATCGGTGAGGGCGGCGCCCTTCTCCGCGGTCACGCGCTCCACCGGGTCCACGCCGGGCACCTGCTCGAGCAGCGCGAGATGGCTGAAGGCGGGCCGGTACGCCGCCGCCTCGGCGCGCACATCGGCATCGGGCTCGACCAGACTCACGGCGAAAAGGCGCTCGTGATCGGCCGGCAGCTCGCCGCGCACCTCGCGACCGGCCGTCGCGGCGGCGAGCCGATCCGACTCGTCGAACAGGCGCGGCACGGCGTCGGTCCCGTCGGGATCGAACTCGATGGCCGTGTTCGGGCCGGGGCGCAGGAACAGCAGGCGCAGCTGCTCGGGCGGAATGACCTCGGCCACCCGCGTCGCCGATGCGCCCAAGCCCTTCGAGGTCGACATCTTCTTGCCGCGGATGTTGAGGAACTCGTACGGCACGTTCAGCGGCGGCTCGTTGCCGAAGACCTCGCGCGCGATGGCATCGGATCGGTCACGCGAGCCGCCCTTGGTCGACAGGTCCTTGCCGGCTGGCTCGATCGTGACCCCGAACAGGTCCCACTTCGCGGCCCAGTCGACGTTGTACGGCAGCTTGGCGCGGCCTCCGAACGGCGACACGTCGCCGCTGTGGCCGCATCCGGTCGCCCATTCGACGAGATCGGCGCGGCACTCGTAGTGAACGCGCTCGCCATCCCAGCCGGTCACGATGGTGGTCCCGATTCGGCCGCAGCTCTCGCAGATGACGAACAGCGGGTGCCACTCGCCGGCATGGTTGACGTTCGCCACTCGCCGATAGATCTCGCGGATCGTGGCGGCCGCGTCGAGGGCGGTGCGGATGTATCGGTCCATGGCGCCCGTGCCATACACCTCGCTCATCCAATAGTAGGTATCGGGGCGGATGCCGAGCCCGTCGAAGGTGTCGATGAAGGCGCCCGCGAAGTGACGCGCGTACGAGGCGTGGCAGTCGCCCGCCGGATCCGGAACGTGCGCCAGCGGCACGCCCATCGAGCGCTCGATGGCGTCGGGGGTGAGCAGCGCCTGAGCGTCCATCGGGTCGAGGTCGTCGACGCCGTAGCGCAGCTCGACCTCGACGCCCGCGTCGCGGAGCGCGCGGGCGATGGTGTCGACCACCACCGGCCCGCGCAGGCTGCCGACGTGGACGGTCCCCGACGGGGTCTTCGAGTCGTTGACGACCTGGCGGCCGACGGCCGACGCTGCGAGCTCGTCAGCCCAGAACACGCGTGCCTAGCCGATGCGGAGCAGCGTGTACTCGATCGGGCCTGACGGCGCCTGCACCGTGAAGGTCTCCCCCTTCTTCAGGCCCATGAGCGCCGACCCGACCGGAGACTCGTTGCTGATGCGGCCCTCGCGGGGCGCAGCCTCGGCCGAACCGACGATGGTGAAGGTCTCCTCGCCGTCGCTGCCCTTGATGACGACCTTCGAGCCGATCCCGACCTTGTCGCCGTTGCCCTTCTCGATGACCGCCGCGTTGCGCAGCTGAAGCTCGAGCGTGGCGATTCGGCCCTCCAGGAACGACTGCTCCTGCTTGGCGTCCTCGTATTCGGCGTTCTCGCTGAGGTCGCCGTCCAGCTTGGCCTCGTGGATGCGCGCGGCGACGCGCGGACGCTCGACGGTCACGAGCTCGTTCAGCTCGGCCTTGAGCTTCTCGAGCCCCTCGGCGGTCAGGTAGACAGGCTTGGTGTTCATCGTCACGACCCCCTCATCCTCCTGCGGCGGCCCCGCGGTCGGGTCGTCCTGTCGTGGGGTTCGACAGGCCGGCATTCCGCACAATCTGATAACAAAAAACGCTCCAGGCCCCGCCCTCGTCCCATGACGTGGTGCGGCATCTCCTGAAGCTGGCCGTACCCCCAATCTGCGAGAGATGCGGGCCAGGCGTGTTGCGCCGGCGGCTGCCAGCGCCGGCAGATTGTAGGTCGGCGCTCCGGCGAAGTCAAAGGTCCGCGGGCGCTCGGTGCGGGCGTCGTGCGAGCTCATACCGTCGCTCCATGCGTCGCGTGGCGCGCACATGAGCGGCTTGGGCCATCTGTCGTCGACGAGCCTGCGGTCGCGGACAGCGACCTATGGGGCAAAGCGTCGATCCGCCGGCCGGGTTACCTCCCCGTGGCGACCAGCAGCACGATGACGGCCGCGAAGCCGATCCGGTAGAGGCTGAAGATCGCGACCGATCGGCGACGCAGCCACGCCAGCAGGAAGCCGATGGCGGCGAGGCCCGCCAGTGCGGCCACCGCGAAGCCGACGCCGATCGCCAGCCACTCGGTCGACGTGTGCGTCTCGGTCAGCAGCTTGCGCGAGCCGTACAGGCCGGCGCCGAGCGTGATCGGCGTGGCCAGCAGGAAGCTGAATCGGGCGGCGGCCTCGCGGGTCAGGCCGAGCGCCAGCCCCGCGGTGATGGTCGCGCCCGAGCGACTGATGCCCGGCAGCAGCGCCAGCGCCTGCGAGAAGCCAATGGTGACCGCCGTGCCCGTCGTGAGCCCCGCGAGGTCGCGCCGGCGGCTGCCGAGGCGGTCGGCGATCCACAGGGCCGTCGCACCGATGACCAGGAAGCCCGCAATGATCAGGCGCGCAGCGTCGTTGTCGCCGTGGAAGACGTCCTCGATGACGCCCTCCAGCGCGAACCCGATGATCGCGGCCGGGATGGTGGCCACGACCAGGAGCCAGGCGATGCGCCGGTCCGGATCGTCGCCGATACGCCGCTCGCCAATGCTCGCGAACCAGGCGCGTGCATAGCGGACCCAGTCGCGGGCGAAGTAGATCAGCAACGCGACCAGCGTGCCAAGGTGGAGGAAGACGTCGAACGCCAGCGAGCCGATAAGCCCATCGGCGTCCCATCCGGCTATCCAGGGCGCGAGTTCGAGGTGGGCCGACGAGCTGATCGGGATGAACTCGGTCAGCCCCTGCAGGAGCCCGACGAGCGCGGCCTGGATGACGATATCCATGCGTGTGATGAGGCCGCCGCGTCGGAAACGCGGCGGCCCCGGAATTCCCTAGCGGATGAAGAGCGGTGCGAGCACCAGGGTGATCGTCGCCAGCAGCTTCACCAGGACGTGGAGCGACGGGCCGGCAGTGTCCTTGAACGGGTCACCGACCGTGTCACCCACGACCGCGGCCGCGTGTGCCTCTGAACCCTTGCCGAGCACGTTCCCCGCCGCGTCCTTCAGCTGGCCCGACTCGATGTACTTCTTGGCGTTGTCCCACGCCCCTCCGCCGTTGTTGAGGACGGTGGCGAGCAGGACGCCGGCGATGGTGCCGACCATGAGCAGGCCCGCGACGGCCTCGTGGCCGAGCAGCAGCCCGACGATGATCGGCGTGGCGACGGCAACGACGCCGGGCAGGACCATCTGGCGCAACGCGGCCTGCGTGGTGATATCGACGACGCGCGCGTAGTCCGGCCGCTGCGTGTAATCCATGATCCCCGGCATCTCGCGGAACTGGCGCCGAACTTCGATGATGATCGCCTGTGCCGCCGTGCCGACGGCCCGGATGGCAAGGCTGGAGAAGAAGTAGACCAGCATGGCGCCGATCATGGCCGCGATGAACACGTCCACGTTGGCGAGGTCCACCGACTCGAGCAGCGTCCCGGCCTCGCGCAGGCCGTTGTCGATCTGGCGCTCCAGGATCAGGTTGACCTTGTCGATGTAGGCGCTGAAGAGGAGGAAGGCGGCCAGCGACGCCGACGCGATGGCGTAGCCCTTGGTGAGGGCCTTCGTCGTGTTGCCGACCGCATCGAGGTTGTCCGTGATCTCACGGGCACCCGCCTCGGCATGGCTGAACTGCGCGATGCCGCCGGCGTTGTCAGTGATCGGGCCGAACGTGTCCATGGCCAGGATGTAGGCCGTCGTCATGAGCATGCCCATGGTCGCCACCGCCGTCCCGAAGATGCCGCCGTTGCGGGCGCCCTCGATGCCGGCGAAGGCCTGCTCGCCGAGCCAGTGGCTGGCGAACAGGGCGATGCCGATGGTGATGGCGGTCACCGCCGTCGTCTCGAAGCCGACCGCCGTTCCGCTGATGATGTTCGTCGCCGGACCCGTCTTCGAGGCCTCGGCGATCTCGCGCACCGGACGGAACGAGCCGGCGGTGTAGTACTGGGTGATGTAGACGAACGCGACGCTGGTGGCGAGGCCGATGATGCCGGCGCCGAAGAACCAGACCCACGGCGGGATGCCGTTGTCCGGCAGCTGGCCACCCGTGTCCATCATCACGTACGTGGTGAGGGCAAGGCCCGCGACCGACAGGATCGTGGTGGCCCAGTAGCCTCGGTTCAGGATGTTCATCGGGTTCTCGTCCTCGCGCCCGCGGACGAAGAACATGGCCACGATGGTCGCCAGCAGGCCGAAGCCGCGGACGACGAGCGGGAAGAAGATCCACAGCTCCGGATGCGGCCAGTTGCTCGCGACGGCGAGCCCGTAGACCGCCACGCCGAGGATCATGGCGCCGATGTTCTCGGCGGCCGTCGACTCGAAGAGGTCGGCCCCACGTCCCGCGCAGTCGCCGACGTTGTCGCCAACTAGGTCCGCCACGACGGCCGCGTTGCGCGGGTCGTCCTCCGGGATGCCGGCCTCCACCTTGCCGACGAGGTCCGCACCGACGTCGGCGGCCTTGGTGTAAATTCCGCCGCCGAGCTGGGCGAAGAGCGCCACGAACGAGGCGCCGAAGCCGAAGCCCACGATCAGGAATGGCGCCTCATCGGGATTCGTGAAGCCGCCGAACGCAGCGAAGATCCCGTACACCCCGAGCAGGCTGAGCGCGACCACCAGGAAGCCGGAGACGGCCCCACCGCGCATGGCGACCTGCACCGCGCGAACCAGGCTGTGCTGGGCCGCCGCCGCGGTGCGCACGTTCGCCTTGACACTGATGTACATGCCGATGATGCCCGACGCCATCGAGCACGCCGCCCCCACGAGGAATGCGATGGCCGTGCGCCAACCGAGGTCGAAGCCGAAGATGCTCGTGTCGGCCACCTCGCTGCCCTCGACGAGGCTGATGACGGCACCGATGACGACCGCACCACCGAGGGCAAGCACCCCGATGGTCAGGTACTGGCGGCGGATGAAGGCCACCGCGCCCTCGAAGATGATGCCGGCGATGTCGCGCATCGCATCGGTCCCCGTGTCGGCGCGCAGGACGTCCCAGGCGAGGTAGAGCGCAAAGGCGATGGCGGCGAGCCCGGCGAGCGGGATCACGAACGTGATGGGCTGGAGCTCCATGGATCCTCCGAGTGCGGCCGGCGGCCTCCAAGTGGGCGCGCTGAACGGCCGGGGTTTGTCGCACACGAAACGCCGGCGGGGGACGGAGCATGTCTCGTGCCCGCCAGCGCTGGCGGGCGGATTCTAGCAGGTCGCGCCGGGGCGATTCACGGCACCCAGCGCGGCAGCGAGCCGCGAGGGGCGATCTCGGTCCGAGCGCCGCTGGTCAGGTCGACGCGTTCGACCGGACCCTCGGCCTCGCCGCGCTCCAGCACGACCACGAGCGCCGACTCGCCCGGGGCGAACGCCGCGTCGGCGACGGCCCCTCCACCGAGCACTTCCTCCCCGCTCGTCGACCCAGAGCGCGCCGCGACGTGCAGCGTGCCTAGGCCATCGACGTAGGCGACCTCGCCCTCCTGGGACACCGCGACCAGTCGCGAGCCGATGCCGAACGCGGTCGCGGCGGCTGCCGTGCCGGACCGCGCGAGGCGGAATACCTGGTCCGCGCGGCCGGGCGCCAGCGGCGTCACCGGCCCGTCGAGCTCGTCGCCGTCGTTGGCACCCTCGACGGTGTGGCCGGTGATAAGGATGCCGCTCGACGAGGGCAGCCACATCGGCGGCCCGCCGGCGACGAACGGCACGACAGTCAGCCGTCCTGCGGCCAGCTCGAGAATGCCGACCGCACCGCTGGCGTCGACGAAGGCCAGCGCCTGCTCATCCGGGGAGAAGCGCGGCGCGCGAAGGATCGAGGACTCGGCATCGGCGGCGCTGGGCGACGGTGTGGCGACCTCCGTCGATGGCAGCTCGACCTCCGTCGGCTCGCCGCCCTCGACCTGCCACTGCCACAGGCCGCGGCCGGCGCCCGAGTCCGCATCGGCGCGACCGAAGACGATGCGCTGCCCATCCGGCGCATAGGCGGGGTCGTACTCGACGCTGGCGGCGTCGGTCAGGATGCGCCGCTCGGTCCCGTCGGCGCGCTGGTAGACGAGGCGCCGCCCGTCGCTGACCACCAGGGAGCTGCCGTCCGGCGCGACCGCATAGTCGAGGACGGGGGCGAGCTCGACGCTCAGCTGGCGTTTGCCGGTGCCATCGGGGTTCATTGCCCACACGTTGGCGATGCCTGCGTGGTCGGTCACGAAGGTGACCTGGTTCGAGATGGCGGCCACCGGCGCGCCGGTCGTGAAGCTCCATTCGGCGGTTCGACCCAGCCCGCCGCCTCCCGAGCTCGTGACGCCGGTGCCCAGCGCCACCTCGAAGGTGGTGTTTGCCGGAAGCGGCCCTGATGGGACGAACTGCAGCACGCGGCCACCGCCGTCGTCGGTCGCCTCCTCGCCGGGGAGGGTCGTGACCGAGACGCTCCCGGCGACGTCCGGCGTGATGGTGAGCGAGTCGCCGCCGACGGAGTTGGGGTCGATCGGTCGGTCGAAGACGATGGCGATGGGCGAGAACGGCGCCACGCCGTCGATGCCATCGGCCGGCACGAGCGTCTCCACCGCGAGCCCGGGTGCGACAGTCGTGAATCGGAGGGAGATCGGCTCGGACAGGGCGACGCCGGCGACGTCGGTGGCATCGTCCTGGATGCTGACCTCGTATGCCGATCCCGGTCGGAGCGGCTGTATCGGGACGATCTCCAGCAGCTCCCCGCTCCACCGCAGCTCGTGGGGGAACGAGGGCCGCAGGCGCAGGGCGCTCTCGACGGACGAGGTGTCCATCAGGCTCGAGAAGGTGAGCGCGATCGGCTCGTCGGCTGGGACGTCGGTGGCGCCGTCGGCCGGGGACGCCTCGACAAGGGTCGGCCGGCCGGCCGTGCGAAACTCGAACGGCGGCGGCAGCTCGCTCATCTCGTTGCCGGCAAGGTCGCGGATGCCGGCCCCGAGCTCGAGACGGTAGGAGGTGTCGAGCGTCAGCGGTTCGCTCGGCGTGAAGATCATGGTGCTCCCGCTCCAGCTCACCGCGCCGTCGACGTCGGGCTCCACCGCCAGCGCCCCGGAGGCGGTGTCCGGCTCGACTGGCTCGCTGAAAACGATCTCCAGGCTGGTGGTGATGAGCGCGACGTCCGGCTCGCCCTCGACCGGCTGGGTCAGGTTCACCTCGAGCACCTGGGGCGCGCGAGCGTCGATCGTGCTCGCGACGTACAGGACGCCCGCCAGGACCAACCCTCCCACGCCGATGACGAGGAGGCTGCGGAGGATCACCGACCGCATCGGCGCCGCGACCGACGGTCGCTAGCGATGTCGGAGGCGCGCTGGGAGGATCTGCAGCTCGTCGCGGTACTTGGCGACGGTTCGACGTGCCAGCGCGATCCCCTCTTCGGCCAGCGCGTCGGCGATCTCCTGGTCCGAGAGCGGATGCTTCGGATCCTCGGCCTCGATCATGCGCTTGATCTGGTCCTTCACCCCCAGCGAGGCGGTGAAGAAGTGGCTGAAGGGCACGACCTCGCCGGATGGGATCATCACGTACTTCTCGGCGGTGGCGCGACTGACGGTGGACTCGTGCATGCCGATCAGCTCGCCGACCTCGGCTCGCGTAAGGGGTACGAGGTGCTGGACGCCATTGACGAGATAGTCGCGCTGACGATCCACCAGCGCCTCGGCGATGCGCTGGATCGTGGCGCGGCGGCGATTGATGTTGTCGATGAAGAACTTCGCGCGCCCGACGTACTGGCGGACATGCTGCTTCTCGACCTCGGTGGTCTCGTTGCTTCGCAGCTTCGAGCTCAGGCTCGAGTAGATCGGCGCGACGCGGAGGCTGAAGCGACGCGATTCGACGACCTCGACGGTGAGCTCCCCGTCGATGTCCCGAATGAGGACGTCGGGCCGGATGATGGGGCGGGAGGCGTCGGGGCTGACCGCGGCGGTGAAGGCGGCCGTCGGATAGGGATTGAGGTTGCCCTTCACGAACTCCCAGACCCCGATGACGTCGCGCTGGGTGATCCCGACCGATGCGGCCACCTCGCGGAAGCGGCGTTCGCCGAGGTCCGCCAGGTGGTGGCCCACGACCTCCTCGGCGCGAGGCGGAATCTCCACCTCGCCCTGCTCGCGCAGGTACTCGATCTGTGCCAGCAGCGACTCGGTGATGGAGCGTGAGCCGATGCCGATCGGCTCGAGCCCCTTCATCGCTGCCAGCACTTCCTCGACGTCGTCGACCGTGACGCCCGTGGCGTCGGCGATCTCGACATCGGTCTGCGTCAGGAAGCCGTTCGAATCGAGCGCACCGATGACGTGGTCGGCGACCGGGTGCAGGCGTGACGGCAGGAGCGCATGCAGGTTCCAGGTGAGGTGGTCCTCCAGCGTGAAGTCGGCCTCGGCTCGAGCGATCGGGTCGAACTCGTCGGCCTCGTCGCGCAGCCGGGTCTGGCCATCGCCAGGGAGGTCATCGGCGCTGGTGAGGCGACCGCCGTCCTCGGCGTCCTCCGCCTTGCGCGGCATGCACTCGGTGCAGTAGTTGCCCGCGATCGGGCTGCCGCAGATCGGGCAGGTCGCCTGCTCCTGCATCTCGAGCGCCGGGTTCTCGTCGAGCTCCTGCGCGATCGCCTCCTGGAGCTCGACGGAGCTCATCTGGAGGATGTAGTTCGCCGCGATCTGCTTCGGGGTGACCTTGACATGCATCACCGGCTGAAGCTGCTGGCTGATCTCGACGGACATCGGACCTCGCAAGAGTGTGGGAAGAAAGAATTATAGGTTCCGCGGCCCGATCGGCCCCGAAGTGGTCAGGCCGGAGCGGCGTTGACGCGACGGATGACCGGCGTGTCGCCACCGAGGCCGATGAGGCTGTAGCCGGCGGGATCCTGCGCCAGCCGGTCGCGGTAGTCGCGCATCGGCCAACCCAGCAGGGCACATAACCGAAGTCGGTTCACGTGGTTGTGAGCCACGACGATCGCACATCGGGCACGGTCCTCCGCAAGCCAGGCCTCGAGCGGCTCGAGTATCGCGAAGGCCCGCAATGCAACATCCGCGCCACTTTCGCCATCGGGGCAGCTGGTCGCGTACGGGTCCGCCTCCCACGCGGCGCGAAGCTCCGGGTCCCGAGCGTGACATTCCTCGGCGGTCAGCCCGTCCCAGGCGCCGTAGTCGATCTCCGTCAGCCGGTCGTCGATCTCGACCGCATGCTCCGGAATCCCCAGCGCGGTCGCGATCGGCGCGGCCGTCTGCCGGCAGCGGAGTGCCGGGCTGCTCAGCAGCCGGAGCTCGTCGTGGGGCAGCTCGGCCAGCTCGGTCGACAGCGTCTGGGCCAGGCGGGCCGCCAGGTTCGCGCCCTCGGTGGCCAGTGGCGGGTCGTCGCTCCGACCGAGATTGCGGCCAGCGGCCGAGGCGGCCGTGGTCGAGTGACGCACCAGGATGAGGCTGCCCATGGGCCTGCGAGTCTAGCCGGGTGGTGCGCTATTCTGTCGCGGCCGTCCCCCGCAGCCCAGGCGTCATGACCTACGTCCCCGACGACACTGACACTTCCGGCGCGCCCGCCACCGGCGAGCGCGCCGGTTCGCGCCGTGCCCTGGGATGTGCCTTCGAGATCGTCGAGACGCTCGTCCTGACCCTGCTCATCTACCTCGTCATCCACAATTTCGTGGCCCAGCCGTTCGAGGTGCAGCAGACGTCGATGTTCCCGACCATCGCCGACGGGGAATACATCCTCATCGACAAGCTGACGGTCCGTTTCGACGGCTATCACTACGGCGACGTGGTCGTCTTCAACCCGCCGTCCAGCTCCGGGCTGTCAACCGATGGCGTCCCGTTCATCAAGCGCATCATCGGCATGCCGGGCGACACGGTCAGCCTGGAGAACGGGCGCGTGTTCGTCACGCAGCCGGGCAAGAATCCCGTCCGCATCGACGAGCCCTACGTGCGCAAGACCGATTCGGGCGAGACTTCGCCCACCATCTGCACCCGACCCGATTGCCCGTTGAGCTGGATCGTGGGCGAGCACGAGTACTTCGTGATGGGCGACAACCGGCCCTCGAGCCAGGACTCGCGCGTCTTCGGGCCGGTCGACGAGGACCTCATCCTGGGTCGCGCCTGGCTGCGCTACTTCCCGCTCGAGCGCGTCGGACTGATCGAGCGCCCGGACTATCCGGCGTTGGACACGGTGACGGCGGGGAACTAGCCGCGGGTCCGCGTGGTCAGGTGCGGGCCGGCTCCTCGGCGACGATCCACGCATCGATCTCGCGCTCGTAGGAGACGAGCGCATCGGCCCCGAACCACAGCGCCAGCTCGGACTCCGCCGTTTCGGGCGCGTCCGACGCGTGGATGAGGTTGCGGAGGCCGCTGATGCCCAGATCGCCGCGGATGGTGCCCGGCTCCGCCTCGTTCGGCATCGTCTTGCCGACCATCTTGCGGACCACGGCGATCGCATCCGGCCCTTCCAGGGCGAACGCGGCGACCGGCCCGGAGGTGATGAACTCGACGAGGCCCGCGTAGAAGTGCTTGCCGGCGTGGACGGCGTAATGCTCCTCCGCCATCTCGCGGGAAACGGACAGCAGGCGCAGTCCGACGACCTTCAGGCCTTTGCGCTCGAAGCGGCCGATGATCTCGCCGATGAGGCCGCGCTGCACGGCGTCGGGCTTGGCCAGGACGAGGGTGCGCTGCATTACGAAGTACGTCTCCCGGTGCGAGTGGATCGGCTCCGGCGGTTCGCGGCGCGGTCGTAGGCGTCGGTGGCCTCGACGTCGCGGCCCGCGGCACGGAGCAGGTCGCCGTAGAGTAGCAGACGCTCCCTCGCCGCCTGCCGGCCGAGGGTCGGCTCGATGATGGCCACGCCGTCGGAGGCGAGGGCCGGATCGAGCCGGACCGCAAGCGACATCTCCGAGTCGCCGCGCGCGAGGTCGCCTGCGACATACGCGACGCGCGCCTCCTCGAGCCTGGCGCGCCCGGCCGCGACGCGCTCGTCGTCCGGAGCGGGGCCACCTTCCCCGTTCGCCTCGGGAGCGGGCTGCGACCATGGCGGCCGCACGGGCTCGGCCGAGGCGGGGCGGACGGCGCTCGGTAACGGCCACGCCAGGCGACCCTCGACGCCGCCGCGCAGCGCGAATGCCTCGTCGACCCCGATGGCGGCCAGCAGCCGCTCCTGGGCGCCAGCCGCGCGATCCGCCTCCCCGGCGTTCGCGAGCGTCTCGGCGTCGATCAGGAGCGACATGGGCAGACGCCGCTGCGGGCTCGACGGCCGGATGCCGTCCAGCGCGTGGCGGGCCGAGATCGACCGTCCCTGGCGCCAGAGCGCCTCGGCCAGCAGGAGCCGCAGGGCATCGGCCTCGTCGTCGGCACCACCATCGGCCTCGATCCGTGCCAGGCGTCGACGCAGCGTGCCCTCGGCCAGCGACGAGAGGCCGGCGTCGATCTGGGCGCGCCCGAGGCCAAGCTCATCGGCGACAAGGTCGATGAGGTGTGGGTCGTCGGTCACGAGCGCAGCGCTCGGGCGAACGGCTTCCGGGATCGGAATGGACCCAGGACGGCGAGCCTCGCCTCGGACGGCGCGATGAAGCGCCGCGCCACGCGAAGGAGATCGTCCACGGTGACGGCCTCGAGGCGCTCGATGACCTCGTCGACGGTGAGGATCCGCGGCAGCAATGACTCGCCGCTGCCGATCCAGCCGGCCACCGCACCGGAGTCCTCCATGCGCAGCTCGAGGCGGCCGCGAGTGTAGGCGCGTGCACGCTCGAGCTCGTCGGCGTCGACCGGATCGGTCGTGATGCGGTCCAGCTGCTCGAGGACGGCGCGCACGACGCGCTCGGCGTCCTCCGGGTTGAAGCCGGCATGCACACCGAAGGTGCCGGTATCGGCGTAGCTGGCGCTGAAGGTCGAGACGTCGTACACCAGCGAGCGCCGCTCGCGAAGCTCCAGGAAGAGCCGGCTGCCCATCCCGTCGCCGAGGATGGCGCCGAGCAGGTCCAGCGCCCACCTGTCCGGATGATCGCGCGCGACGCCGGGCATGCCGAGGCACAGGTTGCCCTGGCTCAGTCGCCGATGCGAGACGCGCAGGGAGCCCCCAGGCGCCGGAGCGGGGGCCGGGGCGGCGATCGGCGGCCGACGACGCGGGCCACCCACATCGGGCGGACCGGCGGCGTGCCATTCGGCCGCGGCGCGGACGATCTCGTCGTGGTCGACGCGCCCGGCGGCCGCGAGGACCATCGCGCCCGGCCGGTAGGCGGCGCGCCAGTGGCCGACGACCGCCTCGTGCGTGGCGCGTCGCACCGAGCCGATGGTGCCGGCGATCTCACGCCCCAGCGGATGCCGCCCGTACAGCAGCTCGTCGAACAGGGTGAAGACGTGGTCCGACGGCGAGTCGACGTACATCCGGATCTCGTCGACGATCACCGGCTTCTCGGCAGCGAGATCGCGGCGCCTCAGCAGCGGGTGGAGCGCCAGCTCACTGACGGCGTGGAGGGCCGTATCGGCGTGCTCGGCCGGGACCTTGGAGCTGAAGACCGTCAGCTCGCGGTCGGTGCTGGCATTCACGCTGCCGCCGATGCCCTCGACCACCTGCGACAGCGTGCCCGCCTCCGGATGGGCGCGCGTGCCCTTGAAGACGAGGTGCTCGAGGAAGTGCGAGAGGCCGGCGTGCTGCTCGTCCTCGTGGCGCGACCCGACCGGCACGAAAATGGCGACGCTGGCCGAGCGGGCGCCGGGCATCGACTGGGTGACGACGCGAAGGCCGCTCTCGAGCACGCTCCGCTGGTGCCCGGGCGCTGCCGCGGCGACGGCGCGTGGCCGCGCGCGCACGGGCGTGGCGGTCACGGCCCGTCCTCGTCCTCGTCCGACCGCTCGCCGTCGGCGGCATCGGCGTCGGCCGACATGAGCAGCTCCATCTGGATGAAGCGCAGGTCGCGAGCGAGCTCCTCGGCGTTGCGCGGGAGCGGCCGGCCGTTCGGCGGGTGGGCCGCATCGGTCTCTCCGTCCGCAGCGAGGCGCGGTTGGCCGCTCGCGGCGAACTCGAGCACGACGCGCTCGTTGCCGACGGTCAGTGTGTAGACGAGGAGCTGCTCCGAGGTGGTGTCGAACTGGAGGTAGTCGAACGAGTCGAGGTTGACGCAGATGGCGAGCGGCGTGAAATACGAGGCGATCTCCGGGTGATCCACCACGATGCGCTCCACCCACCCCGTGCCGGTCGACTCGACCTTCGTTCCCCGAACGTAGGTGTAGCTGACCGTCTGCTTCAGGAGCGGGCGCAGGATGTTGTAGATGTCGCTCTTGCCGGTGACCACGCCGGTGTTGATGTAGAGCTTGGCGCGCGCGTCTGGCATCGGGCTCATGGTAGGGGGATCGCGGGCGAGTCTAGCACCGCCCTCCGCGCCCGACGGTGCCGCCGGGAACGACTGCTACGATACGGCCCGTGAAGCTGCTGGCGGCCGACATCGGCAACACGAACGTCTCGATCGGGCTCTTCACCGACGACCGGCTGGCGCGCTCGTGGCGCGCCATCACGCGTGCGAACGCGACCTCCGATGAAGTCGCCGCCATGCTCACCGGCCTGCTCGCGCTGGACGGGCACCGCCTCGACGAGCTCGACGCGGTCGCGCTTGCCAGCGTCGTCCCGCCGCTGACCGAGACGTGGGAGCGCCTCAGCGCCGATCGGATCGGCGTGGCGCCCGCCATCGTCGACGCCGCCTCGCTCGACGGCATCCTCGACATCCGGATCGATCGGCCATCGGAGGCCGGTGCGGACCGTCTCGCCAACGCGCTGGCCGCGCGGACCGAGTTCGGCGGGCCGGCGATCGTGATCGACCTGGGCACCAGCACGAACTTCGACCTCGTCGACGCCGATGGCGCCTACATCGGCGGGGCGATCGCGCCGGGCATGGGCCTCAGCCTGGAGGCGCTGGTCGGCCGCGCCAGCAAGCTGCCGCGCATCGAGCTGCGGCGTCCGCCGTCGGCGATCGGCGCCAACACCATCCACGCCATGCAGTCCGGAGCGGTGCTTGGCTACATCGGCCTGGTCAGCGGGCTGCTGACCGCGCTGCGCGGCGAGCTGATCGAGCGGTCGCCGCGCGAGGCCCGCATCACGGTCGTGGCAACCGGCGGGTACACCCACCAGCCGTGGCTGAGCGAGGTGCCCGGCATCGACCGGGTCGAGCCCGACCTCACCCTGCGCGGCATCCACTACGCGTGGGCCGCCATCCGTGATCGGTCACGCACCGCGGCGGGCGAGCGATGAACGAGGGCCTGGGCCCACTCGCCGGGCGCCGCATCGTCGTCGGCGTCTCGGGCAGCATCGCCGCCTACAAGGCGGTGAGCCTGGTCCGCATGCTGGGCGACCGGGGCGCCGTTGTCGACGTCGCCATGACCGCCGCAGCGACGCGCTTCGTCGGTCCGCTGACCTTCGAGAGCCTCACCCACCGGCCCGTGCTCGACGACGTCTTCGAGCTCGACGCCGAACAGCAGATCGCGCACATCGAGCTGGCCGAGGCGGCCGATGCGATCGTCCTCGCCCCTGCGACCGCCAACCTCATCGGCGAGCTGGCGGCCGGCCTGGTGGGTGACGCGGTGACCGCCATCGCGTGCGCCAGCCGCGCGCCGGTCATCGTGGCGCCGGCGATGGACGCCGGCATGTGGACGCACCCGGCCACGCAGCGCAACGTGGCCACCCTGCGCGACTTCGGCTACATCCTGGTCGAGCCCGAGGTCGGCGAGCTCGCGTCGGGGCTGACGGGCATCGGCCGCCTGGCGGAGCCGCCGACCATCGTCGCTGCGGTCGAGCACCTGTTCGCGCGAGCGGGGGACCTCGAGGGCCTGCACGTCGTGGTCAGCGCCGGCGGCACGCGGGAGCCCCTCGACCCCGTCCGCTTCATCGGCAATCGGAGCAGCGGCAAGATGGGCGCCGCCCTGGCGGAGGCCGCCCGCGATCGCGGCGCTGCGGTGACGCTGATCGCCGGCGCCATGAGCGTCACGCCACCACGCGGCGTCACGGTGATCGAAGCAACGACCGCGCACGCGATGCGCGAGTCGGTCCTGCGGGCGGCGCCGAACGCCGACATCCTGGTCATGGCCGCGGCCGTCGCGGACTTCGCGCCGGCCCGCGCCAGCCAGCGCAAGATCAAGCGATCCGGCGACACGCTCCAGATCGAGCTCGTGCCGAACCCGGACATCGTGGCCGAGGTCGGCGAGATGCCCGACGAGGTGCGTCCGTTTCTCATCGGCTTCGCGGCCGAGTCGAACGACCTTGAGGCGAACGCGGCGGCGAAGCTGCGCGACAAGGGGCTCGACCTCATCGTCGGCAACGTGGTCGGCGGGCCGTTCGACGCCATCGGCTCCGATGAGAACAAGGTCACCGTCTTCGCTGCCGAGGGCGCGCTGACCGACTGGCCGATGCTGCCCAAGCGACAGGTCGCCGAGCGCCTGTGGGATCTCATCGCTGACCGATACCGACGCTCGAGGGGGGCGACCGAGAGCACGACCTCCCCGCGCCGCCGCCGTTCGTGATCGTCGTCCACACCGCGGAGGAGCTGCGAGACGCGATCCTCCAGCGCCGGATCGCCGGCGACAGCGTCGGCTTCGTGCCCACCATGGGCATGCTCCACGACGGCCAGCTGTCGCTCGTGCGGCGCGCGCGCGCCGACAACGGCTGCGTGGTCGTCTCGTCGTTCGTGAACCCGCACGCCTTCAGCACGCTGGACGAGGGCCAGCCCGGCGCTCGCGATCACGTTCGCGACCTGGCGCTGCTCGACCACGCCGAGGTCGACATCGCCTTCCTGCCGGAGGTCACGACGCTCTACCCGCCCGACGACACGACGCGCGTCACGGTGGAGGGTCTGACGCGGCAGCTGGAGGGCGCGTCTCGCCCCGGACACCTCGACGGGCTGACCACGGTCATGCTCAAGCTGCTCCACCTGGTCGGCCCGGCCCGCCTGTACCTCGGCCAGCGCCACGCCCAGCAGGTCGTGATCGTCCGCCGCATGCTGCGCGACCTGTTCATGAACGTGGAGCTCGTGATCTGCCCCACGATCCGCGACGACGACGGGCTGGCGCTGTCGAGCGCCAACGCCCTGCTCGGCATCGAGGAGCGCCACGCCGCGACGTGCCTGTACAACGCGCTCAATGCGGCGAAGGCCGCCTACGACGCCGGCGAGCGCTCGGCGGAGGTGCTGCGCTGGCGGATGACCGACGTGCTGGCGGCCGAGCATCGCGCGCGCATCGACTACGTCAGCGTCGCCGACGCGACCACACTGGCCGAGCTGCAGCGCGTGTCCGATCCGGCACTGGCGCTCGTCGCGATCTGGATCGGGCGGGCGCGGCTGACCGACAACATGCCGCTTGCCTGGGACGTGGCATAGCGGCGCTCGCCGACCATCCAAAGTACTAGTGCGGTCCGTGTCGGCCACCGTATGATGCCGCCTGTCACCGCGGTGCCGGCCGTCTCCCGGCCGCGTGCGCCAACGGTGCCCTTGGGAGGCCGGCGGGTGCCCACGTCCGGCCTCCCTTCTTCGCGCCCGCCGATCCCCTACAGGCGCTGGAGCAACCCGTCCACGTCGATCGCGCCGTCGACCAGGTCGATGATGGTCGCGATCTTCTCCGTGTCGGCCGGATGCGTCTTGACCAGGATCTCGTCAACCGCCTGGGCGGTGCGATACGTATCGGTCCGGACCAGGTAGGCGAACAGGCCGGCTCGTCTGAGCTCGGCCAGGACCGGAGGGCGTGGCTCGAAACCGCCGGTCAGAATCACGCCGATGACTCGCGGCACGCGCGCCCCGCGGTTCGCCTCGATCGCCGCCAGCAGGAGATCGTCGCGATCGCCGGGCGTGATGAGCAGCGTTCGGTCACGCAGCAGCTCGACGGCGTGGACCGCCTCCATGGCGCCGATGGCGACCCAGCCGATCGTCTCGCCCGGTGCGGCCTCGCCGCTGCGCAGCTCTCCCTCGAGGTGCGTCGCCACCAGCTCGAGCGAGGGGTTGGCCAGCAGCTCGGAATACGGGATGCAGCCGAGGAGCTCGACGCCGTGCTGGGAAAGCCCGCGGGCGAGGATCGCGGGCAGGTCGGGGTGCGAGACGACGTCGACCTTGTTGACCACCGCGCCCAGCACGCGCACGCCGTTGGCGGCGAAGAGCGAGACGTTGAGCACGATCTCGTCGATCGGCCGGCCGACGCCACCTTCGCTGACGACGATGACCGGCGCGTCGAGCATTGCCGCGGCCTGGGCGTTCGAGAGGCCGATGACCGCCCCCACGCCCGCGTGCCCGGTGCCCTCGATGACGACGACGTCCCGATCGCTCGCGACCCGTTCGTACGCCGTGGCGACCTGCGCCGCGAGGTCGTCGCCGATGCGTCCCATGATGAAGTCGGTGGTGAAGCGCCGCGGCAGGGTCACCGGCGACATGTCGTTCAGCGCATCGGGCAGGCCGAACACCTCGCTCATCAGGACCGCGTCCTCGTCAGCGCGGGTGCCGTCGACGACGAGGTAGCGCTGGCCGACCGGCTTCAGGAAGCCGAGCCGCAGCCCGCGCTCCCGGATTGCGGCAAGCAGACCGAGGCTGGTCGTCGTCTTGCCACGGTTCTGGCCGGTGGCGGCCAGGAAGACGCGCCTCGCCGAGCTCACGCTTGGGAGTCTACGGCCTCAGGGCGTGGCCCCGGCTCGTCACCTACCAACCAGCTACGAACGGGACTTCGTGCGGCGCTCCACGAGCTCGACGCCCTCGCGCAGCCGGCCGATGAGCTCGGCGTCGATCATCTCGGGCTCGAGGTGCTCGCCGAGCCGCTCGAGCATGTCGGCCGCGACGGACAGCAGCACGTCCGCATCCGCAATGAAGAACTGCGGCTCGTTGTTGTAGCGCACGAGCGTCAGGCGGCCCTGGAGCGTGAGCCCGGACTCGGTGTGCGACAGCTGCGTCCCGAAGTTGTGGCCCTGGATGCCATCCGGGTTGTTGAGAAAGTTCAGCGCGTTGTCAATGACGAGGCCGAAGCGGGCGCGCCACGACACCAGCCGCTCCTGCACGTCGGACGGCAGGCCCATCTCACCGAGCTCCTCGAAGACGCCGCGGTCGACGGTCAGGAGCCCAACCAGCGTCGACCCGGCACGGCCGCCGAGCATGACCTGGAGCGACCGCTCCAGCGTGAACACGTCGGCGTCGAAGCGTGGGCTGGTCGTGACCTCGGCCAGCAGGTCCTCGACGTTGTCGAGCTGGCCGGGATCGGCAAGCGCATTCGCGAGGTTGTGGATCTCCTCTCGGAACAGGAAGCGCTCTTCGTGATCGAGCATGGCTCTACGGGTAGAGCCCGCGCAGCATGGTCGCCTCGGCGACGCGGGCGACGGCGACCATGTAGGCCGCGGTCCGCATGTCCACCTCGTGGCGCTCGCTCATGGCGTAGACCGCCTCGAAGGCGCGGTCCATGATCTCCTTGAGGCTCTCGTTGATGCGCTCCTCGGTCCAGAAGAAGCTCTGCATGTCCTGGACCCACTCGAAGTAGCTGACCGTCACGCCGCCGGCGTTGCAGAGGATGTCGGGGATGAGGAAGACGCCGCGGTCGTAGAGGATCGCATCGGCTTCAGGAGTGGTCGGTCCGTTGGCGGCCTCGGCCACGACCTTGGCCTTGATGCGTGGGGCGTTGTGCCGCGTGATCTGATTCTCGAGCGCGGCCGGGACGAGGATGTCGCAGTCGACCTCGAGCAGCTCCTGGTTGCTGACCTCGTCGGCTCCGGGGAAGCCGACCACCGTGCCGTGCTCCTGCTTCCACGTCCCGACCTTCGATGGCTCCAGGCCGTTCGCGTTGTGGATGCCGCCGCTCGAGTCGCTCACGGCCACGATGGTGGCCCCCTGCTCGCGCAGCAGCGTCGCCGCGATGCTGCCGGCGTTGCCGTAGCCCTGGATCGCGACGCGCGCGCCGTGGAGCGGCTGGTTCTTCGCCGCCGCCCACTGCTGGAGCGTGAACACGGCGCCACGCGCGGTGGCCTCGTTGCGGCCCAGCGAGCCACCGACCGCGATCGGCTTGCCGGTCACGACGCCGGGGATGGTGAAGCCGTGGTGCATGGAATAGGTGTCCATGATCCAGGCCATGGTCTGCGCGTTGGTGTTGACGTCCGGTGCAGGGATGTCGCGCTCGGGACCGATGAGCGGGCTGATCTCCGTCGTGAAGCGGCGCGTCAGCCCCTCGACCTCGCGGATCGACAGCTGCTTGGGATCGACGACCACGCCGCCCTTGGCTCCGCCGTACGGAATGTTGACGCACGCGCACTTCCACGTCATCCACATCGACAGCGCACGGACCTCGTCCAGGCTCACGTCCTGGTGGTAGCGGATGCCACCCTTGCCCGGCCCGCGGCTCACGTTGTGCTGGACGCGGTGGCCGGTGAAGACGCGGACGGATCCGTCGTCCATGGTGACGGGGAAGTTGACCGTCAGCTCACGCTGGGGAACGCGGAGGACGCGCCGCATGCCATCGTCGAGATCGAGCTTGTCGGCTGCGTGGTCGAACTGCGACTGGGCGACCGCCCAGATGTTCGGTGCCTCCGCCACGGGGTTCTGGCTGGCCATAGGTGCGGTGAGTGCCTCCTATGCGACGCGACGCCGGCGCCTCTACGCGCCGCATGGTCCGAAGGCGGAAGCAGGCCGGATCGCGGTGACGGTTCCCGATTCTAGCGCAGGTCTCGTACGCGCCACCGGTACGAAGGAGGGATGCGCGCCGAGCGCTCGACGGACGTCCGTCCCGCTAGCATCACGCCGATGACAACCGCCGACGTGCTCGAGGCTCCCCCACCCCGCCTCACGACCGCCGATGCCGAGGGCGTCGCCCGAACCACGTTCGGCATCGAGGCCACCGCCGAGCCACTCGTCAGCGAGCGCGATCAGAACTTCCGGCTGACCGATGCCGCCGGCGCCGGATGGGTCCTGAAGGTCTCCAACGCTGCGGAGGACCCCGGCGTGGTGGAGATGGAGGTCGCGGCCGTCGAGCGGATCGCGCTGGTCGAACCCGGGCTGCCACTGCCGGTGGCGCGGCCCGCGCTCGACGGATCCCCGATCGCGACGACCCACATCGGTGAAACGCAGCACCTCGTGCGCCTCCTGCCGCTCCTGCCTGGCCGCAACGCCAGGCCGGGCGAGCTGGACGCCGCCAGCGTCCGCGACATCGGCGAGCTGGTGGCGCGCATCGGCCATGCATTACGTGGGTTCTTCCATCCCGCCGCAGGCAGGACGATCCTGTGGGACCAGCAGCGGCTGCCCCTTCTCTTCAAGCACAGCGCCTTGGTCGAAGCACGACCGCGTCGCGATCTCCTGGAACGAGTGCTCGAGCGCTTCCGCGACCGGGTCCTGCCGGCGCTGCCGACGCTCCGGTCACAGGTCATTCACAACGACCTGACGCTCGACAACCTCCTGGTGGACGAGGCCGGGCACGTGACGGGCGTCATCGACTTCGGCGACATGGCCCACACCGCGCTGGTGCTCGACATCCCCGCCACGCTCCAGTCGCTCGTCCGCGAGCGCGATGAAATCTTCGCCGTGGCACAGGCATTCCTGGCCGGCTATGCGTCGGTCGTGCCGCTCGAGGAGCTCGAGGTGGAGCTGCTCGGCGACCTGCTGGCCGGGCGGATGGCGCAGACGATCCTGATCAGCGCGTTTCGCACCAGGCAGTACCCGGACAACGCCTACATCCACGGCTGGGCGGAGCCGGCCTGGGTGCTGCTCGAGCAGCTCGACGCGATCGGCTTCGACGATGCCTCACGCCGGCTTGCCGCCATGGCGGCGCAGCCGATGGGCTCCTCCGTCGCGAGCGACGAGGCGCTCATCGCGCGGCGGGCCGTGCTCGGCAGCGCGCTGGAGCCGCTGAGCTATCGGCGACCGCTGCATCTGGTTCGCGGGCGCGGCGCGTGGCTGGGGGACGCCGATGGACGGCGCTACCTCGACGCCTACAACAACGTGCCCGTCGTCGGCCATGCGCACCCGAAGGTGGTCGACGCCATCGCGCGCCAGTCATCGTTGCTGAACACGAACACGCGCTACCTGCACGAGCACGTGGTCGAGCTGGCGGAGCGCATCACTGCGTCCATGCCCGACGGGCTCGACACGGTCATGTTCGTCAACTCCGGGAGCGAGGCGAACGACCTCGCCTGGCGCATCGCCTCGACGGTGACCGGCGGCGACGCCGGGCTCGTCACGGATTGGGCGTACCACGGCGTCACGGCACGGATCGCGGATTTCTCGCCGTCTGAGTGGAACGACGGCGTGCGGCCCGATGGCGTGGAGACGTTCGCGGCACCCAACACCTACCGAGGCCCGTCCGCCGACGCTGATGACCCGCCAGCGATCGCCGCCGAGGAGATGGGATCTGCCGTGGCGCGACTGGGCGAGCGTGGTCGGCGGCCAGCGGCGCTGTACATCGACTCGCTCTTCAGCGCCGACGGGATCTTCACGCCGGATCCTGCGGTCGTTCGAGCGCTGGTGGAGTCGGCGCGCAAGGCCGGTGCGCTGTGGGTGGCGGATGAGGTCCAGTCCGGCCACGGCCGCACCGGCGGCGGCCTGTGGGGCTTCAGCGCATGGGGCATCACGCCGGACTTCGTCACGCTCGGCAAGCCGATGGGGAACGGTTATCCGATCGCTGCGGTCGTCACCCGCTCGGACCTCGTGGACCGGTTCGCGAAGGCGACGACGTTCTTCAGCACCTTCGGCGGCAATCCGGTGGCGTGCGCCGCGGCGCTCGCCGTGCTGGACGTGATCGAGGACGAGGACCTGGTCGCGCGGGCAGCGACCGTCGGCGACTCGCTGCGAGGCGACCTGTCGGCGCTCGCCGACAGCCATCCGTCCATCGGCGACGTGCGCGGCCGCGGGCTGATCGCCGGCGTCGAGCTCGTGCTCGACCGCGTCACGCGGGAGCCCGATCGTGAGCTGGCCGCTCGTGTCAAGGACGAGATGCGCGAGCGCGGCGTGCTGATCGGGACGACCGGCCGCCACGGCAACGTCCTGAAGATCCGTCCCCCGCTCGCGATCACCGCCGACGAGGCAGTGATGATCCCGACCCGCCTCGGCCAGGTGCTGACGGACCTCGAGCGCTAGACGGTCTCGATCGCCATGGCCACCGCTCCACCGCCGCCGAGGCAGAGCGTCGCCAGGCCCCTGCCGCCGCCACGACGGCGCAGCTCGTAGAGGAGCGTCGTCAGCACGCGGGCGCCGGAGGCGCCGATGGGATGGCCGAGCGCGATCGCGCCACCGTTGACGTTAACGCGGTCCCAGTCGAATCCGAGCTCGTTGCCATCGGCCAAAACCTGGGCTGCGAAGGCCTCGTTGATCTCGATCAGGTCGAAGTCGTCCAGCGTCCCGCCGACCTTCTGGATCAGGCGCCGAACGCCATGGATCGGCGCCTCGAACAGCCACTCGGGGGCGACGTCGGCCTGGGCGTAGCCGGTGATGCGCGCCATCGGCTGGGCGCCATTCATGGCCTCTTCGGAGCCGATGACGACGGCAGCCGCGCCATCGGTGATCCCCGGCGCGTTTCCCGCGGTGACGGTCCCGCCATCGGGCTGGAAGGCCGGCCGGAGCTTCGCGAGCGCCTCGGCGCTCGTATCGGCCCGGGGCCCTTCATCGGCCGAGACGACGGTGTCGCCCTTCTTGCCCGCCACGGTGACCGGCACGATCTCGTCGTCGAAGCGCCCCGCCTCCTGTGCCGCGATGGCTCGCTGGTGCGAGCGCAGCGCCAGCTCGTCCTGCGCCTCGCGCGTGACATCGTGCTTCGCCGCCACCCGCTCGGCGTGCAGGCCCATGTGGACGTCGCAGGTCGCGCACCACAGGCCGTCGTGAACCGTCGCGTCGACGAGCACGCCATTGCCGAGCCGGTAGCCGGTGCGCGCCTGCGGCAGCAGGTAGGGCGCCATGTTCATGCTCTCCATGCCGCCCGCCACGATGAGATCGGCGTCGCCGGCACGGATGGCCGATGCGCCGATCATCACCGCCTTCAGGCCCGAGCCACAGACCTTGTTGATGGTCGTTGCGCTGACGCCCTCAGGCAGCCCTGCCTTCAGCGCGGCCTGGCGTGCCGGCGCCTGGCCGGCGCCCGCCTGGAGCACCTGGCCGATGATCGCCTCGTCGACCCGTTCGGGCGCAATGCCGGCTCGCTCGACGGCGGCGCGGATCGCGACTGCGCCCAGGTCCGTGGCGGGGGTGGTCGAGAGCCCACCGCCGAACTTGCCGATCGGCGTCCTGGCGGCGGAGAGGATGTACACGTCACGCATGTGCTGATGGTACTCGTCGGCGGCGCCCGCCGGGTTTGGCAGAGCCGGGTGCCAAGCTGCACCTGCCGGCCGTTGGCGCCGTTCTGTCAGGGACCAACCAGGGGCGCCTTAGGCGCAGTCCGCCAGCCCGACGATCGGGGCAACCCGTCATCTGCCATTCGCATTGGTACCTGGCGACGAATTGCGAGTCGCAACGCCCGTGGGAGCGAAACGCAGCCGCTCGTGTTCGCCTCAGGTCGCCGTGGTTGGTATCCGGCGAAACCCGCCGCTATTTCGAGTCGGCGGGGCGCTCGTCGAACAGGTACGCGACCTTGTCGGCCCAGTTCTTCACGACGACGCGGTTCTTCGTCTTCAGCGAGGGCGTCAGCTCCCCCTCTTCCTCGGACAGCAGGCGCGGCAGGAGGGCGACCCGCCGCGGCCGCTCGTGCACGCCGAAGCCGTCGAGCGTGCGCTTGACCTCGGTGTCGTACAGCTTCTCGACGGATGGCTGCTCGACCAATTGCTCGGGCGGCATCTCCGCCAGGCCGTTGGCCGCGGCCCAGGCCCCGAGCTCGTCGAAGTCCGGCGCGATCAGCGCTCCGGTGTACGGCTGGCCATCGCCGAGGATGACCGCCTGGGCCACGAACCGCGAGCTCGAGAGCGCCGCCTCCATCGGTCCGGGCGAGACGTTCTTGCCATTGCCGAGGACGATGATGTTCTTGAGCCGATCGGTGATGCGGATGCGGCCGATCTCGTCCAGCTCGCCGATGTCGCCGGTATGGAACCAGCCATCGGCGTCGATGGCGCGGGCGGTCTCCTCGGGCTGGTTGAGGTAGCCCTGCATGACCTGCGGGCCGCGGACCAGGATCTCGCCGGTGTCCGGATCGATGCGCACCTCGGAGCCCGGTGCGGCGCGTCCGACCGTCCCGAACACGAAGTCGTCAGGACGGTTGACACTGACGAACGGCGAAGTCTCGGTCAGGCCGTATCCCTCGAGGACCAGCATGCCCATGGCGTAGAAGAACTCGCCGATCTCGCTCGACAGCGCCGCCGACCCCGACACGAAATAGCGCACGCGACCGCCGGTCCGGTCCCGGATCTTGCCGAAGACCAGGGCATCGGCAACCTTCAACTGGAGCGCGAGCCAGGGCGAATCGCCGCGTCCGGCCAGGTGGTTGGCGTACTTCCGGCGCCCGAGCCCGGCGGCCCAGTGGAAGATGCGCTGACGCATCGGCGAGCCGGCCTCGACGGCGGACAGCACGCGAGCGTAGACGCGTTCGTACAGCCGCGGTGGCGCGCCCATGACGGTCGGGCGCACCTCGACCATGTTCGCGGGCAGCCGCTCGATGACCGCCTCCGCGTACACCACGGCGGCCCCGCGACCGAGCGCAATGACCTCGTCGACGATCCGGCCGTAGATGTGCGACAGCGGAAGGAAGCTGAGGAAGATATCGGTCTCGTAGAAGTCGACGACCTGGTTGGCCGCCTCGTAGTTGAAGAGCACGTTGCCGTGACTGAGGACCGCTCCCTTTGGGTTGGCCGTGGTGCCCGAGGTATGGATGACGGTGGCGATGTGGTCCCGGTCGATGGCCTTCCAGGCGTCCTGCCATTCGAGGCGGTTGGCGGCGTCGGTATCGGCTCGGGCCATGACGTCGTCGAGGGTCAGCGTGCCCGCCGGCAGCTTGCCGCTCGGCTCGAAGGCCACGATGTGCTCGAGCGTCGGGCACTCGGCTCGGATCGACTCGATCTTGGCGGCCTGCTGCGCATTCTCGACGAAGATCAGGCGCGCGCTGACGTTGTTGATGACGAACGCGGCCTGGCCCGCCTCCGACTGCGGATAGATCGGGCACGTGACCGCGCCGAGCGCCAGCGACGCCAGGTCGGCGATCGCCCACTCCGGACGCGTGCGCGCGATGATCGCGACCGAGTCCCCGTCATGGATGCCGATGTCCTTGAGGCCAAGCGACACGCTGGTGACCCAGTCCCACATCTCGCGATACGTTCGGCTGGTCCAGACCGCCTCGGTGGCGCCCTCCGGCCGCTGGGACTTGGGAAGCTTCCAGCGCATCGCCTCGCGGCCGGAGTTGCGCTCGACGGATCGGTGGATGAGGTCGACCACGCTGCTGGCGCGGTCCTCGGGCGCGACGATCAGGGGCTCGAGCTCGGGGGTCTGCAGGACGCGCGGCACGGCGGTGGCGGCGGGGGTCGTCATCGGTCTGGCGTCTCCTGGTTGATGTGGGCGTCATCGGTTTCGCAGGCGCGCTGCGGAGGGCTACGGTCCGGTCGTCATCCCTCCCGGCGCATGCCGTCGAGCAGGCCCTGGGCCACGATGAGCCGATGGATCTGGTTGGTCCCCTCGTAGATCTGCGCTCCCTTGGCGTCTCGCATGAGGCGTTCCACCGGGTTGTCGCGCGAGTAGCCGGCGCCGCCGTAGATCTGCACGGCGTCGGTCGTCACGCGCATGGCGGTGTCGGAGGCGTACCACTTGGCCATGCTCGAGGCTGAATTGATCGGATGACCGGCGTCACGCATGCGGGCCGCCCGCCAGGTGAGCAACCGCGCGGCATCGACCTGGACCGCCATCTCGGCCAGCATCGCCTGGATCATCTCCTGGTCGGCGATGGCGCGACCGAACTGGCGCCGCTCGAGCGCATAGCGCGTGGCGAGCTCGAGCGCATTGCGCGCCAGGCCGACGCAGCAGGCGGCGATGCTGATCCGTCCCGCGCCGAGCGACGAGAGCGCGACGCGCAGCCCCTCCCCCTCCTCGCCGAGACGGTTGTCGGCCGGGACGCGGGCGTCCTCGAACACGATCTCGTACCCGGTGGTGCCGCGAATGCCCATCTTCCGCTCCTTCGAGCCGAGGCGGAAGCCGGGGGTGTCGGCCTCGACGACGAAGGCGGTGATGCCGTCCTTGCCCTTGCTGCGGTCGACGGTGGCGAAGACGACGTAGCGGGCCGCCTCGCCGGCGTTCGTGATCCAGATCTTCGTCCCGGTCAGGAGGTACGCGTCGCCGTCGCGCCGCGCGGAGAGCGAGAGCGCTGCCGCATCGGAGCCGGCGCCCGGTTCGGTGAGCGCGAAGGCGCCCAGCTCGCGGCCGGCGGTCATCGACGGGAGGAAGCGCTGCTTCTGCTCCTCGGACCCGCTGGCGAAGATGCACAGCTGGCTCAGGATGTGAACCGAGAAGCTGACGGCCAGGCCCATGTCGGCGGCGCCGATCTCCTCGGCAGCGAGGGCCCACGCGAAGCTGCCCATCCCGGCACCGCCGTACGCCTCGGGATACGGGAGCCCGGTCAGTCCGAGCTCGCCGGCGCGATGGAAGAGCGAGATGTCGTAGCGCTCGGCCTCGTCACGCTCCGCGGCGCCGGGCAGCACCTCCCGCCGCGCCCAATCGCGGACCGTGTCGCGGACGACCCGCTCTTCCTCCGTCAGCGCGAACGAGTCGCGGGTGGGCGCCGTCTCGACCGCCACCTATCCGACCTTCTTGCCCGTCTCGTCGTAGGTGTAGAAGCCGCGTCCGGTCTTGCGCCCGAGATGTCCGGCGGTGACCATCTGGCGCAGCAGCGGCGCGGCGCGGAACTTCGGGTCGCCGAAGCCGCGGTACAGCACGTCCATGACGCCGAGCATCACGTCGTTGCCGATGAAGTCGCTCAGCTCGAGCGGTCCCATCGGATGGTTCAGGCCGAGCTTCGCGCCGGTGTCGATGTCCTCCGCCGTGCCGGTCGACTCCATGAGCGCGAACACGGCCTCGTTGATGAACGGGCCGAGCATCCGGTTCACCAGGAAGCCCGGGTAGTCCTTCGACTCGATCACCGTCTTGCCGAGCTCCTCGGCGAACGTGCGGCAGGCGTCGTAGGTCTCGTCGTCGGTCTCGAGCCCGCGGATGATCTCGATGAGGCCCATCACCGGCACGGGCGAGAAAAAGTGCAGGCCGATGAACCTCGGCGCACGGTCGGTCGCCGTGGCGAGGCCGGTGATGCTGATGCTGCTGGTATTCGAGGCGAAGATCGCGATCGGGTCCGCCGCCTTCGTCAGCGCCTCCCAGGTCTGCCGCTTGACCGATTCGTCCTCGAACACGGCCTCGATGACGATGTCGTGGCCGGCGGCGCCATCGGTCCCTTCGCTGGTGCTGACGCGTTCGAGGATCTCGTCCGCGGCCGACTGCTCGAGCTTGCCCTTGTCCACCTGTCGCTTCAGGTTGGAGCCGATGCGAGCCTTGCCCTTCTCCGCCAGCTCCGCCGTGCGGTCGGAGAGCGTCACCCGCTTGCCGGCGGCAGCGCTGACCTGGGCGATGCCGTGGCCCATCAGCCCGGCGCCGATGACGAAAACGCGTTCGATGCTCATCGTCATCCAAGCCTACCAGCGTCGAGCAGGCGTTCGGCCGCGGTGAACGGGTCGAGCTCGCGATCCGCAACGGCCTGGACCGTTGCCTCCCAGCCCGGATCAGCCTCCGCGTGCCTGGCGGCGAGGTCGGCCAGTGCGCGCCGCACCTGGCTCGCGGCGCGTTCGCGCGCCCGCATCGGCGAGCGCGCGGTGGAGCGATGCGCCTCGATCGCGTCGACGAGTGCGGGCACGCCCTCGGCGGTCGTGGCCGTGGTCACCAGGACCGGGGGCGGCTTGCGCTCGATCCGTCCACCGGCGGTGGACAGCATGGCGCGCAGCTGCCTCGCCGCCCGATCGGCACCCGGGCGGTCACCCTTGTTCACGGCGATGATGTCGGCCACCTCGAGCAGCCCTGCCTTGATGGCCTGCACCTCGTCGCCCATCTCGGGCACCTCGACCACGACGGTCGTCTCCGCGAGCCGGGCGATCTCGACCTCCGACTGCCCCGCCCCGACCGTCTCGATCAGGATCGGGTCGAAGCCCGCCGCATCGAGCGCGGCGGCGGCGATCCAGGTCGTGGCCGCCAGCCCGCCGAGCTCACCGCGCGACGCCATGGAGCGCATGAAGACGTCGCGATCGGCGGCGTGCTCCATCATCCGGATCCGATCGCCCAGGATCGCGCCGCGTGTGTACGGCGAGCTCGGGTCGACCGCCAGGATCCCGACGCGCCTGCCACGGCCGCGCCACGCACCGATGAGCGCGTTGACCAGCGTTGACTTGCCGCTCCCTGGCGGCCCGGTGATGCCGACCACGTGGGCCCCATGCCCGGCGCTGAACAGCTCCGGCAGGAGCTCCCGAACCGATGGATCGCCGCTCTCGATCCGCGTCAGCAGCCGCGCCAGCGGTCGCCGCTGGCCGGATGCCAGCTCCGCGATCATGGGCGGCTGCCGTATATACCGTATATACGCAGTCCGTCAGGCCCGACGCACATGCTCGCGGAAGTAGCGCGCGATCTGCCCGATGCTCGTGCCCGGCCCGAAGATCTCCGCGACGCCCGCCGCCTTCAGCTTGGTGACGTCGGCATCGGGGATGATCCCGCCCGCGGCGACGAGGACGTCGTCCATGCCCCGTTGGCGGAGGAGCTCGACGGTCCGCGGCAGCAGGGCCATGTGGGCGCCGGACAGGATCGACAGCCCGACGACGTCGACGTCCTCCTGCTCGGCGGCATCGGCGATCATCTCCGGCGTCTGGCGCAGGCCGGTGTAGATCACCTCGAAGCCCTCGTCGCGCAGCCCGCGCGCGAGCACCTTGGCGCCGCGATCGTGCCCGTCGAGGCCGGGCTTCGCGATGAGGACGCGGATGGGCGCGTCGGTCGAGCGGTCGTTCGTCATCGGCGGGCCGATTCTACCCGGCTCCGCGTCGGTACCTGCCATGGGGACTGGAAATCGGTGCTGATGGGAGAGCGTTAGCCGGCGGATGCGTCGCAACGGACGCCGATCCGAGCGTCAATTGCCAGCCAACGTGTCTCAATGGCCGCATAACGTGCCGCCGAGCGCGCAGATTTCCAGTCGCGCGTCGTGACCGGTCTAACGCGCGGATGCCGAGCAGATGTCAAGTCGAGACGACGTCAAGGCACCAGTCGGTCGATCTGCTCGGCGAGCTCCGTGTCGCGCGCGGTGATCGCGCCCGCCGCGTGCGTCGACAGGGTGAAGGTGACCTTCTTGTAGTCATGGATGCAGACGTCCGGGTGGTGATTGGCCGCCTCGGCGGCCCCCGCCACCTGGTTCACGAGCCGGACCGCGGCGGTGAAGCCGCCGACCTCGACGGTCCGGGTCAGCGAGGCACCGTCGCGGCCCCACTCGGGCAGGCGCCCGAGCGCATCGGTCAGCTGGTCTTCGGTCAGTGGTTCGGCGTACGGCATCGCTCTATTGTGCGCCGCCCTTGCCGATGAGGCCCATGAACTCGGCGCGGGTCCTGGCGTCGCGCCGGAACGTTCCGGTCATGCTGGAAGTGACCATCGTCGCCTCCTGCTTCTTCACGCCACGCATCATCGTGCACAGATGCGTTGCCTCGATCACGCACGCGACGCCCTTCGGCTCGAGCTTCTCCATCAGGAAGTCGGCGACCTGGACGGTCAGCCGCTCCTGGACCTGGAGGCGCTGCGCGTACATGTCGACGATGCGCGGGATCTTCGACAGGCCGATGACCCGGCCGCGCGGCAGGTAGCCGACATGCGCCTTGCCGATGAACGGCAGCAGGTGGTGCTCGCACAGGCTGAAGAACTCGATGTCGCGCACGACGACCATCTCGTCGTACTCGACCGCGAACGTCGCCCCGTTGATGAGACGGTCGGGGTCGACGTGGTAGCCGGCCGTCAGCTCGTCGTACATGCGCCGAACCCGCTCGGGCGTTCGGAGCAGCCCCTCGCGGCCGGCGTCCTCGCCGATCTCGGACAGCAACGTGCGAACGGCATCCTCGAGCGATGCCCTGGTCTCCACCATGCGCCGCATCATAGGACCCCGGGTGGTTTGGGAGCCGATTCGGACCTGTTCGGCGCGCCCGGCCTTCGGTACACTCGAAGCGCCCATCCGACGCCTTGACGAGAGGAGGTTCGACGCCGGAATGATCCTCCACCCGCCCTCGCGTCCGCGACGCCTGGCGATCCCGGGGCTGTCGGCGACCGATCGCCTCTCGAGCGCCCTGGCCCGCCGCCTGGACGACGACTATCACTGGTTCAGCCACGTCGCCTCAGGCAGCGCGGGACCGATCGATGCCGTGGTGGTGGGCCCCGGCGGCGTCTGGACGCTGACGCTGGCCGGCGAGCGCGGCCGTTTCACCCGCCGCAACACGGGCCACTGGTACCGATTCAACCGCTCGACGGAGTCCTGGGTGCCGTGGGATCCGGCGCCGATCACCGCGGCGCGGTTGGCCGCTCGCAGCCTCGCCCTGGTGCTCGAGCGCGCCGGGGTGGATGGCACGGTCGATGGGGTCCTGGTGGCGCCACCCGACATGTCGGTCGAGATCCCGCGGGGCGACGATATCGGCCTGAGGGTGGAGGCCGACCCCGATCGGCTCGGCGCCCTCGTCAGCCGGGAGGAGCGCCTGACGCTGGCGCAGGTGGATCGGATCGTGGCGCTGCTGGATCCTCGGCAGCCACTGCCTCGGCTGGCCCAGGCGACTCCGGGCGGGTGAGGGCCGCATAGACCAGCACGACGACGGCGCCGGCGCTCCAGCCGGCCAGGACGTCGGTCGGATAGTGGACCCCGAGCCAGATGCGCGACAGGCCGATGAGCCCCACCAGCAGGCCGAGCGCGACGACGATGGCGCTCCGGGCCGCACGTGGCAGGGCCGAGCGGCTGACCACCACGGCCAGCACCCCGTACGCGACCATGCCGAGCGCCGAATGGCCGGACGGGAAGCTGAAGCCATGCTCGACGATCACCGGTTCCAGGAGGTCCGGACGCTCGCGCGCGATCCCGATCTTGAACGCGCTGTTGCCGAGGGACGCCAGCGTGATCGCCAGCGCACCGGCCAGCCCGCTGCGCCACGTCCGCAGCAGCAGGCCCACCGCGGCGACGACGATGGCGACGGCGGTCACCGCAGCGGTCGACCCGAGCTCGGTGATCGGCCGCAACGGCGAGAGCAGCGTCGCCAGCTCCGGCGCGCGAACGAGCGCGATGACCGATGCGTCGAATGAATCGGTGAGGTCCGCGCTGACGAGGACGGCAAGCCCGATCACCAGCAGCACGCCGCCCGCGGCGAGGGCGAGCTCGATGCCCGAGCGACGTCGAAGCGAGGACATGGGCGGCCAGTCTAGGGTTGGCTCGACATGATCCGCAGCCGATGAGAACCGCGGCCGGCCGAGCCATCGTGGCGACGGGGATCGTCGCGGCCGCGCTCCTGGTGGCGTGGCTTGCGCCGCCCACCGCGCCGCTGCTCGTGTGGCCTCTGCTGGTGATCGTGCCGGGCTGGTATGTGCTCGCTCGTCTCGGTCCCCGCATCGACGGGGTCGGCAGGTTGGGCCTCGCCGTCGTCGGCTCGGTGGCGTTGTCCACGCACCTCGTGTACTGGCTCTCCCAGCTGACCGATGGGTACACCCGCGGGACGGTCTTCCTGGCTGCGGCGGTGCTCGCGACGCCGCTGCCGGTGGCCGCGTGGGCGGCCCCTCATCGGCCGCGGGTCGGTCGCGGCGCCCTTGCCGTCGTGGCGCTCGGCGCACTGGCGGCACTGGTCGTGGGAGTGACGCTGGGAATCGGAATCTGGCGCGTGACGCCGGACGGCGTCTCCTCAGGCGGCTCGAACTGGAGCGACCTCGGCGTGCACCTTTCGATTGCCGAGACGCTCAATGCCGGCACCAACTTCCCGCCGGAGGTGCCGTACTTCGCCGGCGTGCCACTGACCTATCACTGGTTCGCCGACTTCCACGCCGCCATCCTGGCCGCCGCCGCCGGCATCTTCAGCGTGCCGGCCATGGTCTTCCAGTCGGCGTTGCTTGCGTTCGCGCTGGTCCTCCTCGTCGCATCGCTCGCCCGCCGCCTGGTGCGCGGTCACGACGCCCGTCGCGTCGCGCTGCTGGCGGCGGCGCTGGCCGTGTTCGGCGGCGGCATCGGCTACATCCGCTTCATCGGCGACGTCGGCGCGGGCCAGCTCTCGCCGCTCGAGCTCATCGCGCGCAACAGCTACGACAACCAGTGGCTCACCGGCTGGCCGTACTTCCGAATTCCGTCGGTCATGGGCACCGGCCTGCTGGCGCACCGCGCGACGACGGCCGGGCTGCCGATGCTGATCGGTGCCGTGCTGCTGCTCGTGACCGGGCTTCCGTCGGCGCGCCAGCGGGCGCGTGGCTGGCGCGATCGGCCCCTCGTGATCGGCGCGGCGGGCGTGCTCGGCGCCCTGCTGGCGCCGTTCCACTTCTTCTTTTTCCCCGTCTTCCCGCTGCTGGCGTTGGCGTGGGTCGTGGCGGGCCGGCGGCTGCTCGACGCGTCCGCGCCGCGGAGCGCGCTCACGCTCCTCGCGCCATACGTGCTGGCGCTGCCCTTCGTGATCGCCCCGGCGCTGCAGGCGGGCGGCTCGGGCGCGGTCCAGGTGGTCAGCGTGTGGCCGTCCGCTCCTCGCGAGGACGGCCTGGCCGCCGTGCTCTTCTTCTACGTCACCAACCTCGGCGTTCCCTTCGTGCTCGCGTTGGCCGCCCTGCTGCTGCCCCGCGTGCCGCACCGCGGCTTCATCGCCGCCTGGATCATCGGCCTGTTCCTGGTCCCGAACGTCGTGCAGCTCAGCGTCATCGACTTCGACATGAACAAGTACTTCCAGGCGATGTGGATCGCGGTCGCCGTCCTGGCCGCGTGGCTCATCCGTCGCTGGCCGGCGCCCGCGGTGGCGGCGGTCATCGCGCTCAGCGTCCCGTCGCCGCTCCTCGTTGCGGGATGGACAGCGACGAGCAATCTCCAGGCGCTTTCGACCGCCGAGCTGGAGGCGGCTCACTGGGTGGCCGCCCACACGCCACCGGACGCCGTCTTCGTGACCGACGGCTGGGTCAACTCGCTGACCGATGCGGCGGGACGCAAGCGGCTCACGACGTTCGGGCCGTACGTCGCCAACCTGGGCTACCGCCCCGATGAGCGGATCAGCAACGTGATCAGCATCTACTGCGGGGGCGACACCGCCCTGTCCGCGCAGCTGATGCGGCGCTACGGGGCGAGCTACGTGGTGGATGGAGCGCGGCCGACGCCGTGCGTCGCCGCGGTCGACTTCGCGAGCGATCCGGCCTTCGAGCTCGTCTACGACGCCGGCCCACGCATCTGGCATCTGCGCGACCCATAAGATGGGCCGATGCAGGACGCCGCCGGCGCCGTCGTCGCCTTCGAGCACGTCACCAAGCGATATGGCCGGAGCGGTGGACCGCCGGCGGTCGACGATCTGACCTTCACCGTCGCCGCGGGCGAGATCTGCGTGCTGGTCGGCCCGTCGGGATCGGGGAAGAC
The DNA here is from genome assembly GCA_035759945.1 of Candidatus Limnocylindria bacterium. Lineage (GTDB taxonomy): Bacteria > Chloroflexota > Limnocylindria > QHBO01 > QHBO01 > JACDBZ01. The sequence continues at coordinate 48,988 of DASTTX010000160.1, forward strand.
CACCACCATGAAGATGGTCAACCGGCTGATCGAGCCCACCTCGGGGCGGATCACCATCGACGGGCAGGACGTCATGAGCCTGCCGGCCGTCGAGCTGCGCCGGCGCATCGGATACGTCATCCAGCAGGTCGGCCTCTTTCCACACCTCACCGTCGCGGAGAACATCGCCGTCGTCCCCGGCCTTCTGAATTGGGACAAGCCGCGCATCCAAACGCGGGTGGAGGAGCTGCTCGACCTCATCGGCCTCGAGGCGGGCTCCTACGCCAACCGCTATCCGGCCGAGCTGTCCGGTGGCGAGCGTCAGCGGGTCGGGGTCGCGCGCGCGCTCGCGGCCGATCCCCCGGTCATGCTCATGGATGAGCCGTTCGGCGCGGTGGATCCGATCCGGCGCGACCGTCTGCAGAACGAGTTCCTCCGCCTGCAGGACAAGGTCGGCAAGACGGTCATCTTCGTGACCCACGACGTGGACGAGGCGATCAAGATGGCCGACCGCATCGCGATCCTCCAGCGTGGCGGCAGGCTCGCACAGTACGACGCGCCGGCCGCGATCCTGGCCGAGCCCGCGTCGGAGTTCGTCGAGCACTTCGTCGGCGCGGACCGCGGCCTCAAACGCCTCTCGCTCAATCGCGTGAGCGATCTGGAGCTGACCCACCCGATCGTCGTGCGAGCGGGCGACGATCGGGCCGCGGCACGCGCTCGGCTGCGCGACGGCGACGGCGCGGGGTACGCGCTGCTGGTGGACGCCGAGGGGCGGCCGATCGGCTGGATCGACGATGACGAGCTGGCCGGTGGCGGAACGATCACCGCCAACGCGGCGCGGGCGGGGGCGGTGACCGTGGAACCGGAGACGACGTTGCGCGACGCGCTGTCCGCACTGCTCGGCTCGAGCGTCATGCTCGGCGTCGTGGTCGACGAGCGCGAGCGCGTCATCGGCCTCGTCAGCGTCGAGAGCATCAGCGATCGGCTCCGCCAGGCCGGGTCGCCCACATGAACGCGGGTGAGCCGTTCATCCGTTTCGACTGGATCATCGACAACCTCGATCAGATCGGCCAGCGCCTGGGCGAGCACGTCCTCATGGTCGTCGCCTCCGTGCTCATCGGCTTCGCGATCAGCTTCGGGCTGGCGCTGCTGGCGCGGAGCCATCGGTGGACGTACGGGCCGATCATCGCCGTCACCAGCACGCTCTACGCGATCCCATCACTCGCCCTGTTCGTGCTGCTCATCCCGATCACCGGGCTGAGCCTGACGACCGGGATCGTGGCGCTCGTGCTGTACACGCTCCTGATCCTGGTGCGCAACATCGTCGTCGCCCTCGACGGCGTGCCCCCCGAGGTCGTCGAGGCAGCCACGGGCATGGGCTATGGTCCGCTCCAGCGCTTCTGGCGCGTCGAGCTGCCGGTCGCGACCCCGGTCATCGTCGCCGGCCTCCGCATCGCAACCGTCACCACCGTCGGCCTCGTTGCGATCACGACCTTCATCGGCCTCGGCGGGCTCGGCTACCTGATCATCAACAGCGGGACGCGCAGGTTCTTCCCGACCTCCATCTACGTCGGCGTGGCCCTGTGCGTCGTCCTGGCCGTCGTGGCGGACCTGCTCCTGCTGTGGCTGCAGCGTCGCCTGACGCCGTGGGCCGCGGCCCAGGGCCGCTGACCGATGGAGCTGTTCGGCCAGGGCATCGCCTGGCTCGCCGATCCGGCGAACTGGACCGATCCACGCAATGGCATCTTCCTGCGGCTGTGGGAGCACGTCTCGCTGTCGGCTGCCGCGCTGGCCGCCGCCATCGCCATCGGCCTGCCGATCGGCCTCTGGATCGGCCACACCGGGCGCGGGGCGACCGCGGTCATTGCGATCGCCAACATCGGCCGGGCGGTACCGTCGATCGGGTGGCTGGGCATCGTCTTCCCGCTCACCCTGGTTGCGCTCGGTCGTGGCGGCCTCGGGTTCGTGCCATCGGTGATCGCTCTCACGGCGCTCGGCATCCCACCCATCGTGACGAACGCGTACGCCGGCATGCGCGAGGTCGATGCGGACCTGGTCGAGGCGGGGCGGGGCATGGGCATGCGCGAGCTGGACGTGGTGCGCCAGGTCGAGATCCCGGTCGCCCTGCCGGTGATCCTGGCCGGCATTCGCGTCTCTGCGGTCCAGATCGTGGCAACCGCGACCCTTGCCGCCATCGTCGGCGGGGGGACGCTGGGCGACTTCATCATCCAGGGCATCTTCGTGCGCGCGCTCGATCGAGTGGTCGGCGCCGCCATCCTGGTCGCGATCCTGGCCATTCTCACCGAGCTCGCCTTCAGCCTCCTCGAGCGCAGGGCGATTTCGCCAGGCATCCGACGAGGTGGCCAAACCGCGCCGATCGAGCCCGGCGGAGTGGCCCTCCCGCGGGTCGCCGGCTGAGCCAATTCGCCACGTCGTGCGTATATGCATGACAGGGCCTGTCCAGAACCCTGCGGTAGACTGCCGCCCACCGCGAACCGGCTCACGGGTCGCGCCATGTCAACCCACTGGAGGAGATAACCCATGCGGATGCACCGCAAGCTCGCCCTCGGGGCGGCGACGCTCGCGCTGGTTCTCAGCGCGTGCTCGTCGGGTGAGGGTGAGAGCGCTTCGGCTGGTGCGAGCCAGCCGGCGGACCTGCCCTCCGTCTCGATCGGCTCGGCCGCATTCCCCGAGGCAGCATTGGTGGCCGAGATCTATGCACAGGCACTCGAGGCCAACGGATTCACCGTCGACCGCCACCTGGAGCTGGGCGAACGCGACGCCGTCCGGGCTGCGTTCGGCGCCGGCGAGATCAACCTGGCGCCCGACTACCTCGGTGGCCTGGCCAGCCTGCTCGGTGCGGAGGTGTCCTCGGATGCCGATGCGACCCACGACGCCATGATCGCCGCGCTGGGTGAAGAGGAGCCGCCCCAGACGGCACTCGACTACTCGCCCGGCACCGATGCGGACGGATTCGTCGTCCGGCAGGAGACCGCCGACGAGCTCAGCCTCGCGACCATGAGCGACCTCGCCGGCGTGGCCGATCAGCTGGTGTGGGGCCTCGCCTCCGGGTGCCCCGACAACCCGCTGTGCGGACCCGGGCTCAACGACGTCTACGGCATCGACATCAGCACGCTCGACACCGAGTCGCTGACGCCGTGCAGTGCCGAGATCGCCGAGGCCCTGAACAACAGCGCCATCGACGTCGCGCAGGTCTGCACCACCCAGGCGGAGATCGCGGGCTTCAACTTCGTCCTGATGGAGGACGACAAGGGCCTGGCCCCGGCGCAGAACCTCGCTCCGGTGCTGACCCAGGAGCTGGCCGATGCCGGCGGTGACGCCCTGGCCAGCGCGCTCAACGCGGTGACCGAGCTGCTCACGACCGATGAGCTCACCGCACTGAACCTGCGCATCGCCGACCAGGAGAGCTACGAGGACATCGCCAGCGGCTGGCTGAGCGACAACGGCCTCAACTGACCCTCTCCTCCCAACGCCACGGGGCGGGCCGGTTCGCCGGCTCGCCCCTTCTCATGCATCATCAGGCTGGACCGATGACTGCAGCCGACCCCCTTTCCGACCACCTGGCCCTTGCCGACTGGCGCCGCCGCGTGCACGCCATGTACGCCGCGCTTCGCGCCGATGAGCGCACCGGGCCGATGCGCGCGGTCGCCTTCCGAGCCGCGAAGGATCGCCTGGTGGCCGAACATCCATCCTCACCGGTCCCGCCCACCGCTCGGCGCGACTTCCGCGGTCTCGCCTACTGGCGCCACGCCGATGACCTGATCCTGCGCGCGGCGGTCGAGCCCGACCCGCAGGCGCCGGCGATCGGCGTTCCGCGCTCGGGAGAGGGCCTCGGCATCCCGTTCCAGCGCATGGGCTGGGTCAGCTTCCGCGTCCGTGACATCGCCTGCCGCCTCTCGGTCTTCTGGCTGGACGAGTACGCCGGGGGCATCTTCATCCCGTTCCGCGACGGCACCAGCGGCTCCACGAGCTATGGCGGCGGGCGCTACCTGTGGGACTCGGCCAAGGGCGCGGACCTCGGAACGACCGATGACGGCGAGCTCGTGCTGGACTTCAACTACGCCTATCACCCGTCCTGCGTGTTCGACCCTCGCTGGAGCTGCCCGCTGGCGCCGCAGGAGAACTGGCTGGAGGTTCCGATCGAGGCCGGCGAACGGCTCGACCGCGCGGCCGGCGAGGAGGCCGCGTGAGCGCCGAGACGCGCAACTGCATCAAGTGCGGCCGCGAGATCGGCGCCGACGAATCGATCTGCGAGGTCTGCAATCGCGCTGGCATGGTGGCGCCGTCCGCCTCCCAGTATCACGGCACCGTGGCCGTGGCCATCGTGCTGGCCGTGGCCGCGCTGGCGATCGCCGCGAGCCTCTCGTTCCGCGGCGTGGGGCCATACTCGGCACAGGTGAACGAGGTTCACGCCGCCGATCCGGGCTGGTCGATCACCTTCGCCGTGACGAACGAGGGCACGCGCGCGGGCCGCGCCAAGTGCCAGCTGGTCGCGCTTGGCGATGCCGGCGAGCGGCTGCGCACGCGCAGCGCGATCACGCTGCCGATCGAGGGCGGCGCGACGACCGAGCAGACCGAGACCATCCCCGGGCTCCAGGTCGAGCCGGCCGAGGTGACGGTGAGCTGCTCCTAGCCGCTAGTCGTCGAGCTGGAGGCGAACCTCGATCACTCCCTCCGCGAGTGGTGCGTCGCTGACGAGCTGCCAGGCGGCGTGCGACAGGTCGACGATGCGCTGGTCACCGGTGTCCCAGTAGCACTCGCACCAGTCGACCACCGGCAGCCGCGCACAGCGTTCCGCGCAGACGGTCACGTGGCCGTTCACATCGCCGTCATAGCGACCCCCGAAAACGCCCGGCAGGGCGACCGTCGCCTGGCCCATCCAGCCGGCGGTGCCGGCGTAGTTGCTCGCGATGCCGACGATCTGCTCGCCGGGCGAGCCCTCGGGATGGCCGGTGAGCACTGCTCCACGCTCCGGCGGCCGCGCCTGCGGCAGCTCCACGGCCGGCGCGGGAGGGCTCGTGCCCTTTGCGAGCGGCGGGCCGATCTCCGTCGCGGCAGTGCCGACGTCGGCCACGAGCAGTGCGGCGCACACGACGATCGCGGTGACGACGCCGACGCGAAGCTGCATGGTTCATCTCCAGGCACGGGTCCGCGGCAATGGACGCCGGCGGACCGAGGGGCGGGCGGCGAGGTCGCGCAGGGTGCATCGCGACCGGGACACTCGCCGCCCATTGAGTGCGGCGCCGGTCGCAAGAAGGGTGCCAGCCGGTATGCTGGCGCCCATGCACCGATGGGCTCGTGCCCTCCCGAGCGCTCTCGTGCTCCTGGCTCTGCTGGCCGGCGCAGCGCTCGCGGCGGGACCGCCGTTCCCCGATCCGCAGACCGACCGAGCGGTGTACGACGAGGCCGGCGTGCTACGAGCCGAGACCGTCGCCGAGGTCGAGTCCCGGATCGACGCCATCGAGGCGGCGGTCGGTGCCGAGATCGTGGTCTACACCCAGGTCGATCCCGGCATCAGCGAGGACGAGAACCTGGCCAACGCCCGCGCCCTGATGGATCAATGGGGCATCGGTCGGGAGGGGTTCGACGACGGCCTGGTGCTGATGGTCGGCCTGAACGAGGACCGGGTCCACGGCAAGGTCAGCCTGTACGGCGGGTCGGGCTTCCTTGCCCAGCACATCGACGAGGATGGCCTCCAGTCGATCATCGATGACCGCTTCGTGCCCCGGGCGGCCGACGGCGATCTCAACTCCGCGACGCTCGACACGATCGACGCCATCCAGGGGCGCATCGCACCCGACACGGTCCCCCTGACGGTGGCGCGGGTGGTGAACGCCGTACTCGGCATCATCGTCGCGCCGCTGGCGCTCATTCTCATCCTCGGCCTCGCGTGGTGGAAGTGGCGGCGGGAGGGCGACGATCCCGAGCTGATCGACTCGCCGTCCATCCTCATGGCCGGTCCGCCGGCTGAAATGACGCCACCGCTGGCAACGGTTGTCCGCAACGGGACGGCGAACCAGCACAGCATCAACACCGTCCTCGCGGAGCTGGCGAGCACCGGCCGCCTGACGTTCCAGAACCTCGATCGGGTGCGCGAGGTCAAGAGCGACGACGACCCGGATCCGCTGACCGATCCGGCCATCACCGTCAACGCGGAGGCTGGCGACGACGATGACCTCGCGACGCCGGAGCGCCAGGCGTGGTCGTCCCTGCGCTCGCTGGCCGGAGGCAGCGACACGCTGCGCCGCGAACGGCTGTGGCGTGTCAATTCGGAGCTCGACGACGTGAAGGGGACGCTCGAGTCCGAGGCCGTTCGCCTCGGCTGGCTGGCGCGCATGCCGGGTCCCGAGATCACGCGCATGACGGTCATCGGGGTCGGGCTGGCCATCGTGGGCGGCATCGTCATCTTCATCGGCGTCTCAATCCCGATGAGCGGGGCCGTCCTGCTGGGCGCCGCCCTGGTGCTCGGCGGCGGGGGCACCGTCGGGTTCGGGCGCGCCATGAGCCAACGCACCGCCGCGGGTGCCTACGTCGACGCCATGTTGTCCGCGTATCGGCGGACGCTGCGCAAGACGATGGAGCTGGCCCACAGCATGGACGAGGTGGTGAACGAGCCCGACGTCGCGCGGCTCGCGAACACACCCGACAAGGCCGTGGTCTGGGGCCTGGCGCTCGGGCTGCATGACGAGGTCGCGTCGCTCCTCGCCCGCGGCCTTGCCAACCAGCGCGACACGACCGGCTCGCCCGTCGGCGCCTACTACCCGACCTGGCTCGGATCGACCCCCGGGTCGGCGTGGAGCGCTTCCGCCGGCGACGCGGCGGGCGGCGTCAGCTATGGCTCGGGAAGCATCTTTTCCGGATCTGCCATGCCCGACATCGGCGGCATGTTCAGCGCGCTCGGCAGCGTCGGCTCGTCGCCACCGTCGAGCTCGTCCGGCAGCAGCGGCGGTGGTGGCTTCGGCGGTGGTGGTGGGGGCGGCGGAGGCGGCGGCTCGGGCTCGTTTTAATCTCACCGGTGGCGCTATTTAAACGAAGCGCGTATCGTTTCAAGCCAATGAGCTTCAACCGACGCGGCCCTGATCGCCGCCCTGACCGACCGTCCCGCGACCGATCCGACCGTCCGCCGCGGCGGGGAGGCGATTTTCCACCGCGCGAGGGCGACCGTTCGTACCCCCCTCGGGACCGCGGTGGCGACCGCCCCTACCAGGGTGGCGGCGGGCGACCGTACAGCCCACGGCCGCGATTCGATCGACCGCCGGATGACGGCGCCATGTCGATCCGGCTCGACCCGCGCCGAGTCGGGACGCTGAAGCAGCTCGCCGCAGACGCAGGCGTCCGGCCGGGCGACCTGGTTCGACAGTGGGTCGAGGAACGCATCGATGCGGCGCGCGGCGGCGGCTCCGGCGAGGCTCCGGCAAACCTGGCGGCGCAGCTGGAGCAGCTGGCGGCGCGGGTCACCAAGCTCGAGGCAGGAGCCGGCGAGACCGCACCGCAGGCGCCGGCGCCGGTCGGCGACGAGGCGGTCGACGCCCCGCCCGCGGCGACCAAGCGCGTGCGCCGGAATGCCGTCGCGGCAGCCCCGACCACCCAGCGCGTCGCGCTCCACGACGAGATGATCGAGGTGCTCCGCGAGCGCGGGCCGATGTCCGCCGCCGAGCTTGCCGGCGCGATCGCCGAGCGTGGACGCTACGCGCCGCCGCGCAGCGGCAAGCCGCTCGATGCGGCCATGGTCAGCCAGCGGGTGAGCAACCCGACCTATCGGTCGCGGTTCGTGCGCTCCGACGGACGCATCGGCCTGGCGGAGTAACCACGGCCGGCGCGAGGCGCCGGCCGCATCGGTCTAGTCCTCGAGGACGAACGTCACGAGGATGTTGGCCTGGAACTCGATGCCGCCGTCGCGGCTGACATTGACGCGCTGCTCCTTGACCCACGCGCTCCGGACCTGGCGCAACGTCTTGTTGGCGCGATCGATTCCCTGGCGGACCGCATCCTCGAAGCTCTCGTTCGACGTGCAGGACAGCTCGGTGACCTTGGCAACGGACATGTTTCCTCCTCGATTTGGTTGGTGGGTGCGCGACAGCGGTTGCACGGCGCGCGCCAGCGATCAGCCCGCGTCGTGCGACGCCGTCCAGGCCTGGAGCTCGTCAGCGGGCAGCGCATTCACGACGATGTCCGGCGTCACGCCGCACAGGAATCCGCGTTCACACCCGACCCTGACCCAGGCCAGCTGGCCGAGGTAATGCGCGTCGGAGTCGATCGAGACGCGGCAGCCCGATTCGACCGCCAGGCGCAGGAGCCGCTTCGGCGGATCCAGGCGGTCGGGAAGGCAGTTGATCTCGATCGCCTTGTCGAACCTCGCCGCGGCGGCGAAGACGATCTCCGCGTCGAAGGTCGACTCCGGCCGGTTGCGACGCTTGCGCTTCATGCGGCCGGTGCAGTGGCCCAGCACGTCGAGGTGCGGGTTCGCGAGGGCGGTCACCATCCGCCGGGTCATCGGCTCCGACGGCATGCGCAGCGCCGAGTGCATGCTGCCAACGACGACATCCAGGCGGCCGAGCACTTCCGGCGACTGGTCGAGCGAACCGTCCTCGTTGATGTCGACCTCGATGCCGGTCAGCAGCCGGAACGGCGCGAGCTCACGGTTGAGGCCCTCGATCTCATCGAGCTGGGCCAGCAGGCGCTCGGTCGACAGACCGTTGGCGATGGTCAGGCGCGGTGAGTGGTCGGTGATGACGAGGTACTCGTGGCCGAGCTCGATGGCCACTTCGGCCATCTCGCGAATCGTGAAGTGCCCGTCCGAGGCCTCGGTGTGCGAATGCAGGTCCCCCTTCAGCGCGGCCCGCAGCTTCGCGGCGCCCTCGACCAGCGGCGTTCCCTCCGGGAGCGACTCGAGCCGGCGAAGGTAGACCGGCTCCTCGCCACGCAGGCTCTCCAGGATGGTCCGCTCGGTGACCTCGCCGACGCCGGTCAGCTCGCGCAGGCTGCCGTTGGCCGCGCGGACGGCCACCTCGTCCGGACCGATCCCGGCCAGCGCCGTCGCCGCGCTCCGGAAGGCGCGGACCCGGTAGCCGGGCTCCTGCATCGCCTCCAGCAGGAAGGCGATGCGCTTCAGGTCCGCGACCGGATCGCGCGCGTCGGGCATGTGCCGCACGGTATCGCATCGGCGAGTGAGCGCGGCGGCGGCGCCCTCGAGTGGCCGATGGCTCGGCCCGGCGCTGCCGCGCCAGTCTATTGGCCTGAATTCACGAGAAGCCTCGCTCGCGCGCAATCCCGCCAGTTCATTGGCGCCCTCGCCGCACGAGCTTCACGCGTGCGCTGGCCTCGTGCGTAACCAGCCCCAGTAGACTGGCGCAATAGCACGCAGAACAGGCCCCCGGTGGAATAGCGCCATTGCACTGGCCCTTGCCCAGCGATGAGGCGGGTGCAACAAATCGGGTGGTCAGGGAATCGTGAGGACCCGAGCCGGATTGTCGATGGTCATCGCTCGGATCTCGCCCTCCCCCACCGCGGCGGTGCGGAGGGTCGGCAGGAAGTGCTGGTGCAGGTAGACGTAGCCGAAGCCGCCGTTGGCCTTGAGCTGGCGGTTGTGGCAGACGTCCTGGCTGAGCAGCACCTGGGGTGCGAAGCCGCGCTCCAGCAGCTCGACGATCGTCTCCACCAGCCGCGGCTCGAGCGCCTCCTCGGTGCCGAATCGATGGCCCAGGAAGTCGAACTGAAGGTTCGCGCCCGCGGCCAGCACGGCGAGGTAGAAGTCGAGGTCGTGATAGGAATCGGCATGGCCGATGACGACGCGGGCCGGGTCGACGCCTTCCTCGGTGAAGATCTTCAGCTGCGCCAGGCCGACCGGGGACTGCACCCCGTGGGTCGTGATCGCCATGCCGGTGCGCAGCGATGCCCGGGCCGCCGCCCGGTGCACGCGCTCCTCGAGCGCGCTGACCCACGGCTTGTCGGTCCCGATCTCGCCGATGATGCCGGGCCGGATGCCGGTATCGGCGACCCCGCTCTCGAACTCGGCCACGATGGCGTCGGCAAGGTCGTCGACCGACCGGCGGTCGATGAGCGCCTCGGCGGGATAGTGCGCGCCGCGATACCAACCCGTGCCCATCACGATGTTCAGGCCGGTGGCGCTCGCCAGCCGCCGGAGCCGATGCGGGTCGCGGCCGACACCGTCCAGCGTCAGGTCGACCAGCGTGCCGCCGCCTCGACGGCGGAAGTCTCGGAGCTCCTCGATCAGCGTCTCCTCGTCCGGCGTGAGCTCCCAGTAATCCCACCGCTTCTCGATGTGCCACAGGTAGATGCCGGTGTGCTCGTGGGGGAGGGTGAAGCCGAGACGATCGGGTGGGATCGGTCCGGAGACGGTCATGACGCGTGGCGCCATCGGGACGGTCCTCCTCGGGCGGTGCGTGAGCGTCGGTCGGGATGCACGTGCCGCCGACGCATCGGTGTGGAATGGACGGGCTCATCTTGCCACCGCCGCCTTGCGGCGCGCGCTAGCCTAGACACCGATGACGACCGAGCGGCGGCGCGCGACATCGGCCAACGACCTGTGGACCCACATCCAGGGCGAGCTGGACGCAGCGGCCGAGCGGCTGGGGCTCGACGACGGCATGCATCGCGTGCTGCGCGTGCCGAAGCGCGAGCTGACGGTGCACTTCCCGGTCACGCATGACGACGGACACGTCGAGGTCTACACCGGTTACCGCGTGCACCACAACGTCAATCGCGGACCGACCACGGGCGGCATCCGCTACGTGCCCGGCCTCGACCTCGACGAGGTGCGCGCGCTGGCCATGCTCAACACCTGGAAGGCGGCGCTCGTGAGGATCCCGTTCGGCGGCGCGGCCGGCGGCGTGCGGGTCAACCCGCGCCGGCTGTCCGAGAACGAGCGGCAGGGCCTGACACGCCGGTTCGCGACCGAGATCGGTCCCCTGCTGGGGCCCGACAGCGACATCCCCAGCCCCGACGTCAACACCGGCTCGCAGACGATGGCGTGGATCATGGACACGCTCTCGATGCACCGGGGCCATACGGTGGCGGCGTCGGTGATCGGCAAGCCGCTCGCCATCGGCGGGACGCGTGGACGTCGCAGCGCCACGGCGCGCGGCGCGTTTCGATGCATCGCGGCCAGCGCCGCGAGCATGGGCCTCGAGCTGAACGGCTCGCGGGTGGCGATCCAGGGCTTCGGGCGCGTCGGCATGACGATCGCCGAGGAGCTCGCCGGGGCGGGCGTTCGCGTTGTCGCACTCGCCGACGATCGAGATGCCGTCGCCAACGAGTCCGGGATCACCGTGGATCGGGCAGTTGACTGGATGCGCGAGCACGATGCCATCAGCGGCCTGCCCGAGACAGAGCCGATGACCAAGGCCGACATTTTCGCGATCGACTGCGACGTCCTCGTCCTTGCGGGACTCCAGGGCGAAGTGACCGATGGCAACGCCGGCGCCATCAAGGCCCGCATCGTGGCCGAGGTCGCCAACGGCGGCACGACGCCAGCCGCCGACCTGGTGCTGGCCGATCGCGGCGTGACCGTCATCCCGGACATCGTGGCCACAGCGGGCGGGACCGTGCTCGGCTACTTCGAGTGGGTGCAGGACATGCAGGCCTTCTTCTGGAGCGAGGCCGAGATCACCGCGCAGCTGGACCGGATCATGGACGAGGCGATGGGTGACATCGGGGCCATGGCCAGCGCCGAGAGGGTCGACCTGCGCAGCGCGGCGATGATGGTCGCCGTGTCGCGCGTCGCCGATGCCACGACGCTGCGCGGGCTCTACCCCTAGCTGACCCGCTCCGGCCCGGTTCGTGCAACCATAAGGTTCCCGCCCTATTCCAAGTGCGCGTCCGTACCAGCGGTGCGCCGATTCCACCGGAGCACGATGACAACGCCAGCCTTCACGCAGCCGCGCGACCTCCTCACCGAGCTCGAGCCCGTGGCCGAACGCCTGCTCAATCGCCACCTCGGCATAGCAAGGGAGTGGTTCCCGCACGATTACGTTCCGTACTCGCTCGGACGTGACTACGACAAGGAGCCGTGGACGCCGGACCAGCCGCGGATCAGCGGCGTCGCGCAGATCGCGTTCGAGGTCAACCTCCTCACCGAGGACAACCTGCCCAGCTACCACCGTGAGATCCACCGCATGTTCGGCCGTGGCGACGGACCGTGGATCAACTGGGTGAACCGATGGACCGCCGAGGAGGGACGCCACGCGATCGTGCTGCGCGACTATCTCGTGGTCACGCGAAACATCGACCCGTACGCGCTCGAGCGGTCACGCATGAACCAGCTGCAGATCGCCTACGACCACGACGACGGTGGCAATGTCCTGCGCGGCCTCGCCTACGTCGCCTTCCAGGAGCTCGCGACGCGCATCAGCCACCGCAACACCGGCCGCTACTCCGCCGATCCGGTCGCCGATCGGATCATGGCCCGCATCGCCGCCGACGAGAACCTCCACATGGTCTTCTACCGCGACATGCTGTCGGAGGCGATGAAGATCGATCCGTCGGCCGCCGTCCACGCCATCGCCGACGAGGTCATCGGCTTCCAGATGCCCGGCGCCGGCATGGTGAGCTTCACCCGCAAGGCGGCCCAGATGGCGAAGGCCGGGATCTATGACCTGCGTGTGCACCACGACGATGTCGTCTGGCCGCTGCTCACCCACTGGGGCATCTTCGAGCTCACCAACCTCGACGCATCGGCCGAGCTCCGTCGCGAGGAGCTGCGCCGATTCCTCGTGGACCTCGACGCGCAGGCCTCGCGCTTCGAGGCGAAGCGAGCCCTCAACCTCGAGCGCGAAGCGGCTCGGGCCGGCTAGACCGACTTCATCGACGTCGACGGTTCTGGTCGTTTCCGGTGAGCCGCCTCACGAGGCGGATGAGAAGCCAGCCGACCACGAAGCGACGGAGCAGGGCGAACACGGATCACCCTCTTGCACCCGGCGTGCCGTCGATCACAGAAGCGCCGGCCGGCGGAACTCCTCCCCACGAACGGTCTCGTCGAGGAACGCCCACACCGTCTCGTACCAGAGCCGCGCGTTCTGCGGCTTCAGGATCCAGTGGTTCTCATCGGGGAAGTAGAGGAAGCGCGCCGGGACCTTGTGGCGGCGCAGGTCCGTCCAGAGGCGGAGCGCCTCGCTGATCGGCACGCGCAGGTCGCGCTCCCCATGGATGACGAGCATCGGTGTCCTGATATTCGACAGGAGACGGGCCGGTGACCACTCCTCGTAACGCGAGGGATCGGTGTACGGGTCTCCAAACTCGCGCTCCCAGTCCGGGCCGTAGTCGGTGGTGCCATGGAAGCCGCGAAGCTCCCACAGGCTGGCGTGGGTGACGATGCCCTTGAACCGATCCGTGCTGCCGGCCACCCAGTTGGCCATGTAGCCACCGAAGGAGCCGCCCATCAGGGCCGTTCGCTCGGCATCGATCTCCGGTCGCTCGAGGATGGCGTCGACCGCGGCGATGACGTCGGTGTACGGCTCGGCTCCCCATCGGCCCCAACCGCGCTGGACGAAGGCGTGCCCGTAGCCCGTCGAGATGGCCGGGTCCGGGAGGAGCACGGCGTAGCCCTTGGCGGCCAGCAGCTGCGGGTTCCATCGCCAGCTCCACGCGTTCCACGTCCCGACCGGGCCACCGTGGACGAACACCACCAGCGGTGCGGGCGCATCCGCCGATGCCTCCGGCGGCAGCACCAGCCAGGCGCCGATGTCCTGGCCATCGCCGGCGGTGGCGTTGACGCGCTCGACGCGGCCGGGCAGCGCAGCGAGCGCATCGGCATCGAGCTCCGGGAAGGTGCGCAGGCGCTGCGACGGCGTGCCGGGCGTGGAGGCGAGACGGACCGGCACCGGCGGCTCCGCGTACGAGGAGCGCAGCGCCATGGGCCCGCCTGGCACCTCGAGCGCAAGATCGCTGAACGTGCCGTCGTCGGCGATCAGGGTCGTCTCGCCCGATGAGACGTCGTGCCGATAGACGGCACCGGCGCCCCGATGATCGGCGGTGAAGTACACCGATGCGCCGTCGGGCGACCAGATCGGGTGCTGCGGCCAGGCGTCGAGGTCCGGCGTCGCGTCGCGCCCGTCGCCGCTGGCCAGGTCGATGAGCCACAGCGTCTCGTCGCCGATCCGCTCCGGAACGTCCTTCTCGTGGCGGACGCAAACCAACGTGCGGCCGTCCGGCGACATCCGCGGATCCCCATACCAGGCATCGCCGGGGGTGAGGTCGCGTTGCTCGCCGGTCGCGCGCTCGATGGCGACGATCTTGAAGTCGGTGAATCCCAGGTCGTCGGACGTGATCATGCCCGTCACGACGGTCGAGCCGTCCGGCGTCACGTCGAATCCCATCTCGACCAGCGCATTGCCCGCGCCCGGCGTGAGGTCGACCGGATCGGAGATCCGCTCCTCGCCCTGCGGAAGCGGCGCGGCAAACAGGTGGCGCTCCCGCGGGCCGTGGAACGCGTCCCAGTGCCGGATCGGGAAGGTCTCGAACAGGAGTGCCTCGACCCCGGCCTTCTTGCGCGCCTTGTGCCGTTCCTGATCGGCCTTCGCGTCTGCGGTGCCGGGGAAGACGGACGCGGCATAGACGAGCACGTCGGCGTCACGCGCGGCCACCACGGCGTCCACGCCACCAGATGGCGCGACCAGCAGGCGCGCCTCGCCGCCGTTGGCCGGCAGCATCCACAGGCCGCTCACCTCCTCGTCATCGTCGTCGGGCCCGCGGTCGGGATCCGGACGCGTCGAGGTGAAGAGGATCGATCCGTCGCGCGAGAAGGTCGCAGCGCTCTCGCCGGGCGCGGACCGCGTGAGCCGACGCGGCCGCTCATCGCCGGTCGCATCGAGCTCCCAGATGGAGCTGTGCATCTTCTTGCCGTCCGGCGCCGGCCGTCCGACGGTGACGATGAGCCGGCGGCCATCGGGCGAGGCACGCAGCCCCGAGAGACGCGGCAGGCGCAGATAGGCATCGAAATCGAAGGCATCGGTCATGCGCGCATGCTAGCGCCGCTTGCGGCGGCATCGGTATTGCCCCGATCATGGCTCCCATGAGTGAAGAGCAGCGCTGGCATGAGCACGAGGACTCCTGGGAGAAGGAGCGCCTCGATCCGGCGCTCGAGCGATCGCCGGAGCGCAAGGGCCGCTTCATCACGCAGTCCGGCGTCGAGATTGATCGGGTCTACACGCCCGCGGACCTGCATGATCAGGCCAACGATCCCGATGCCGGCCGACCTCGGTATCAGTTCAGCCCGTCCGCCGATGAAGCCGATGGCTGGGACGAGATCGCCGACGTCGGCCTGCCCGGTGAGCCGCCCTTCACGCGCGGCATCCATCCGACCGGCCATCGCGGCCGCCTCTGGACGATGCGCATGTTCGCCGGCTTCGGCACGGCCGAGGACACGAACGATCGGTTCAAGAAGCTGATCGCCGCCGGCGGAACGGGGTTGAGCATCGCGTACGACATGCCGACCCTGTACGGATACGACCACGATGAGCCGATGGCCGCCGGCGAGTTCGGCACCTGCGGCGTGGCAGTGTCGAGCCTGGCCGACATGGAGATCCTGCTCGAGGGCCTGCCGGTCGGCGAGATCTCGACCTCCATGACCATCAACTCCCCCGCCGCCATGATCTGGGCGATGTACATCGTGGCTGCCGAAAAGGCCGGCGTGCCGCGTGCGCAGCTGGCCGGCACGCTCCAGAACGACATCCTCAAGGAGTTCATTGCGCAGAAGGAGTACATCTTCCCGCCGGCGCCCTCGCTGAAGCTCGTAACTGACACCGTCGAGTGGGGCACCCGCGAGCTCCCGCGCTGGAACACGATCTCCATCAGCGGCTACCACATCCGCGAGGCCGGCTCGACGGCCGTGCAGGAGCTCGCATTCACCATCGCCGACGGCATCGCCTACGTCGAGGACGCCCTGGCGCGCGGCCTGCGCTTCGACGACTTCGCACCTCGCCTCTCCTTCTTCTTCAACAGCCACAACGACTTCTTCGAGGAGATCGCCAAGTTCCGTGCGTCGCGCCGGATCTGGTACAAGCTCGCCACGGAGCGCTTCGGGGCCGAGAACGAGCGGTCGACCTGGATGCGCTTCCACACCCAGACCGCCGGCGTGTCGTTGACCGCGCAGCAGCCGCTCAACAACCTCACCCGCGTCGCCATCCAGGCCCTGGCCGGTGTCCTGGGCGGGACGCAGAGCCTCCATACCGATGCGTATGACGAGGCGTGGGCCGTCCCGTCGGAAGATGCCGCGTTGCTCGCCCTGCGGCAGCAGCAGATCATCGCCGAGGAATCCGGTGCGGCGAACACGGTCGACCCGCTGGCCGGCTCCTACTTCGTCGAGACGCTCACCAACCAGACCGAGCAGGCCGCCTGGCGGTACATCGCCCAGATCGACGACATGGGCGGGATGGTCAAGGCGCTCGAGGCGGGCTACCCACAGGCTGAGATCGCCGATGCCGCCTACGAGCAGCAGCGCGAGCTCGAGGCGCACGAGCGCGAGATCGTGGGCGTCACGAAGTACGCCGATCCCAACGAGGAGCTGCGGATCCCACTGCTGGAGATCTCGCCCGAGCAGGAGCGGCGCCACCTGGATCGCCTGTCCCGAGTCCGCGCCGGGCGGGATGCGTCAGCCCACGCGGCCGCCATGCGCCGCCTGGAGGACGAGGCGCGTCGTGGCGACGTGAACCTCATGCCCGCCATCGTCGAGGCAGTGGAGGCGTACGCCACCATCGGCGAGATGTGCGGCGTCCTGCGCCGCGTCTACGGCGAGTACAAGGAGCCGCTCGCAGTCTGATCCATTCGCGGCGGCAACAAGAGAGCCGCCGGTTGCCCGGCGGCTCTCCGTTGTCGGATGACGGTTGATGGTCAATCCATCGAGAAGAAGGTGACCACGTCCGACCCGGCGTAGCCGATCACGCCGAAGTAGCGCTTCGTCGTGTCGAGGCCGGTCCACGCTGCCGTGACGGTCGACGCCTCGCCCAGTACGGCCGGGGCCGGCACCGGATCTGGCGTCAACGCCAGGTTGCCGAGGTCTGCCGCTCCGAGCACGAAGCTCGAGAACAGGTAGCTCGTCGTCCCGCCCGGCGTGGTGAACCCATTCGCGAACACGTGATACGTGCCCTCGGCGGGGTCACGCAGGGTGACCTGTTCGTCGGCCGCTCCGCTCGCGGAGAGGTCGACGAAGACGAGGTCGTCCCCGTCCTCGACGTAGACGAACAGGTCGAGATCGGCAGTGTCGTCGTCGGAGTCGAGATCGAAGCGCGCCGCCGCGGTGCCCGCGGGAACGTTGACGACGTACTCCTTCGTATCGGCATCCGCGACCGGGTCGTTGATGTCGTAGTCACCCGACACCACGCTGTCGGCCGTCGGAGTCACACCCAGGAGGCCGGACACCGACAGGTCGAGCGGCGCCAGGCTGCCCAGCGTGATATCGAACGTGGTCGAGCCCGCGGCGGACACACCGTCGACGTGGACCTCCGATGGCGCGCTGACGACGACCGGCTGGACCGCGACGGTGCTGCGCACCGCGTGACCCCCGCCCGTCCAGGTCAGTGAACCGATCGCCCACTCGCCGAGTGGCGCATCGGCATGGTTGAAGGTGACCGTGAAGGTCTGTTCCGCGCCAGGGGCAAGCGTGAAGCTGCTCGGCGTGACGACCGCGTCGATGCCAGGCACGTTGATCGTGGCCGTGTAGGTCGTCGCGCCGTCCGAGACGTTCTTGACGCGCCGGGTGACCGTCTCGGTGCCGGCCATCTTGCCGACCGAGATCGACGCCTGGTTGAGGTTCGAGGCCGTGACCACGGGAACCGTGTCGAACGGAGGCGCGAAGTTCACGCCGAGGCTTCGCATGAAGCCGCGGTACTCGTTCGCCGTCGTCGGATACACGAGACCCGGATCTGCGGCGGCGTTGGGGTTGACGAAGCCCGAGCCCTGGGCGAACGGATCATCGCCGAAGGAGACGGTGTCGGTCGCCGTCGTCATGAGCGCCGACTTGATCTCCGATGGCAGCCACGTCGGATGGAGCGCCTTCATCAGCGCGCCGATTCCGGCGATGTGCGGCGAGGCCATCGATGTGCCGGAGATGAGGTCCCAATCCCGTCCGAAGTGGAACGGCGGAGCCACGGCCGCGATGATGTCGACGCCGGGCGCAGCGATGTCGGGCTTGAGGAAGTCGCCGTCGGTGGAAACCGATGGGCCGCGAGACGAGAACGCCGCTACGTCTGGCACCTGCGGTGCCGCTGCCAGCTCGGCCGCGGTCAGCGGCACGATCTTGGCGGTGGCGGCCGCACCGGCCGCCTCGATGTAGGCGAGGATTGCCGCCCGCGCGACCTCGTCCACGTGGACGGACGGGATCGGGTGGTAGTCGCCGTTCAGCGAGTTCGGCGAGACGTTGGTCATGACCATGCCGGCGCCGCCGGCGCGCTGCACCTCGAAGCTCTTGGCGATCCGATCGAAGACGCCGCGATCGCACTGCACGACCTTGCCGGCCGCCTTGGCCGGATCAAGCGTTCCGGGTCCGCACAACGCTGCGTCGTCCGCGTCAGCGCCGGCCAGCGCAACGCTGGCCGCGGTAACGAACGCGGTGGGTGTGGGGAGTGACGGGGTCGTGGACGCGCCGACGTAGCGGGCGCCGTTGCCGAGCTCCACGGCCTGGAAGGCACGGCGAACCGTGGTCGCCGCGGTGGTCGTCAGCCACGGCGATGGATGGTCGAAGGTGCTCGCGCCGGGACCGCTGTTCCCCGCCGAGGTGGCGACGAACACGCCCGCGTTCGACGCACCGCGGAATGCCTGTTCGACGGAGTCGAGCACATCGGACTCGGACGAGCCGCCGATCGAGTAGTTGATGACGTCGACGCCATCGGCGACGGCCTGGTTGATGGCCGCGACGCTGTCAGAATTGAAGCAGCCCGGATTGACGCCGGGCTTCCCCTCCCAGCAGACCTTGTACATGGCGACCTTCGCCCCCGGGGCCATTCCCGACAGGGTCCCGTCCTCGAACTGCACGCCATCGATGGCGACGCCGGAGACCATGTTGCCAGCGGCCGTGGAGGACGTGTGGGTGCCATGCCCGTCGCCGTCGCGCGGCGAGAGGTAGTCGGCCTTGGAAATGTTGTGCTTGTTGAAGCCCGCCACGAAATAGCGGGCGCCGATGAGCTTGTCGTTGCAGTCCTTCTTCGAGAAGAGCTCGCCCGCCTGGCACGTGCCACGCCAGTCGGAGGGCACGGGGATGCCCGTTCCACCGGCAAACGATCGGCTCTCGGGCCAGATTCCCGTGTCCAGCACGCCGACGACGATGCCGGCACCAGCGCGAGCAGGCTCGGTGCCCGCGAGCTGGGACCACAGGCCGCCCGGCGCGGTGAGTCCGAGGAACTCAGGGGTGCTCGTCGTGGCGGGCTGGGCCAGGGCGTCCTTCTCCAGGGCCACGACGCCTGGCTTGGCCGCCAGCTGGGCGGCCTGTGCCGCGGTGAGCTCGACCGCGACGCCGTTGTTCGCGATCGTGTAGTCGTAGAGCTTGGCGGCCCCGACCTCTGCCAACGCCTTGTCGTGCTTGGCGGCGAGATGTTGCTGCCATCGCTGAACGGCCGGGGAGCTGGGATCGAGCTTTGCACCTGGGTGCGGCCGGGTGGCGGCGAAGCCAGCCTCGTAGCCGTCGTAGCTTGCGACGGGCTCGTCGGCGAAGGTCACGATGTAGCGACCGGCGTCGAACCGATCGGTCGCGCCCTGCCGCGCCTGGGTGACGGACACGCCGAGCATCGACGTGAGCAGCGTGGCAAGAACGACCAGTACGGAAACCCGTCTCATGGGGTGGAGCCTCCCTCTGCATGGCGCAATCGAATGGGGCGTGATGCCGCTGCACGGGCGGGCGTTCGGTGCCCGGGAGATCCCGGCTCGGACTGGGACTCGGCGACGAAGCGTACGCGGGCGGTCGCCGCATCGTCAACGGCCTGCGACCGCCCCGATGACACTCCGCGAGATTTCGTGGTGCGCCGATGCGCCGGAGCCTACGGCGACTCCAGCTCGACATCCGTCGCGATGAAGATCGGCCCAATTTGACAGATGGATGACCGATCACTCGCGACGGTGCCTCGGATCGTGAGCGCTTCGCCGGCGCGCACGACCTGGCCGTCATCGGTTCGCAGCTCGCGCTTGGGCATATCGAGCATCCAGCCCTCGGGATAGACGACTTCGTAACGGGTGCCATCGGCAGCCTCCACGAAGGCGCATCCGCCCTCGATGTCGTCGAACGCCAGGATCCCGGAAATCGTGCTCGAGACGGGAGATAGCGATTTTTCGGCACCGGTTGCCGAGGGAAGCGTGAAGTCGTCACTCATGGCGGGCGTTGGCTGATCGGGGCCGGATGATTGCAGCTCATCTCCGACGCTGCACGCGCTGATGACGACAACTCCGATTGCCGCCAACAATGCCAACCCGCTCGTACGCAGCATGCGACGAGTGTAGGCGCCCTCGCCGGAGCGACAAATCGATCCGCGGTGCGCTCGGGCGGGGGCGATGCGACGCGGGCCGCCGGCCCCGGCCGGGAACCCGGGCCGGCGGACGCAGGGCACGCTCTCCGCGTCGCATTCCCCGCTCCGAACCATCTTGCACACCGCCGATTACCAGCCGCTTACTGGACCATGACTGGTCGGAGAGCGGCTCGGCGCCGCTCTCCACGCCGGTCAGTGAAGCTCGGGGAGGAGCTCATCCAGGCGATCCCAGGTCTCGATCGCGCCGGCGGTCATGCCGGTGGCGAGGGCGGCCTCGACCGCCTCCTCCGAGCCCATGTGGCCGACGGCCCGCATCTTGGTGCGACCGTCGCCGAGATCCTCGAGGGTCAGCGTCTCCGGCCCGCCCTGCGGCCCGACGCCGGGGACATCGAACATGAACGTCCACTTGATGCGCTCCGGCTCGACGACCTCGAGGTACTCGCCGTAGAAGGCGAACTCGTTGCCCGACTCGTCGGTACTCACCCAGCGCCACTTCCCGCCGGGACGGAGGTCGAGGTCGACGACGCGGGTGGTATGCCCGCGCGGTCCCCACCAGCGAGGAATGAGGTCGGCGTCGGTGTTGGCGCGCCAGACGAGCTCGCGCGGCGCGTCGAAGATCCGTTCATACGTGAGGTCGCCGCCTTCCGAGTAGATGGTGGTCGTGTCGCTGCTGCCTCGGTCAATCCTGGTCGCGGTCATCATCGGCTCCCTTCTGGCTCTCCTGGTTGGACTGGACGTCGCGCAGGAACTGGTCGAGCCGTTCGAAGCGCTCCTCCCAGTGCGGTCGGTACTGTCCGACCCACTCGGCCACGTCCCTCAACGGTCCTGCAGTCAGCCGCCGCGGTCGCCACTGCGCATGCCGGCCGCGCTCGATGAGCCCGGCGCGCTCCAGGACGCGAAGGTGCTTGCTGATCGCGGGCTGGCTGAGCTCGAACGGGGCGGCCAGCTCGGTCACGGACGCCTCCCCGCGCGACAGGCGCGCAAGGATCGTTCGCCTCGTGGGATCGGCGAGCGCGGCGAAGGTGACGCTGAGCGCATCGGTTTGCCTGTCCATTGCTGCTAGGTTATATAACCGTTCGGCTATTGTCAAGAGCGGATATGCTCCACCGCGATGAAGCTGCACCTGGTCGACGCCACCTTCGAGCTCTTCCGCGCCTACTACTCGCGTCCGCCACGTCGCGCGCCGGACGGGCGTCCCGTCAACGCGGTCCAGGGGCTGATCGACTCGATGCTCTCGCTCCTCCGTGAGCCCGACCTCAGCCACATCGGCGCGGCGACCGATTACGTGATCGAGTCGTGGCGCAACGATCTCTACCCCGGCTACAAGACCAGCGCGGGCATGGATCCCGATCTCCTGGCCCAGTTTCGCGATGCGGAGCGAGCCCTCGTCGCGCTGGGCATCAGGACCTGGCCGATGGTCCCCGACGAGGCCGATGACGCCATCGCCACCGCGGTCGCCCGTTTCGGCGACGACCCGCGCCTCGAGCAGATCGTGGTCTGCTCCGTCGACAAGGACCTCTCGCAGCTGGTCGACGGCGATCGGATCGTGCTGCGCGATCGGATGCGGCGCATCACGTACGACGAGGCGGGCGTCATCGGGAAGTTCGGCGTGCCGCCGGAGTCGATCCCCGACTACCTCGCCCTGGTTGGCGACTCGAGCGACGGCTATCCCGGGTTGCCCGGCTGGGGCGCCAAGAGCGCCGGCGCGGTGCTCTCGAAGTTCCGGCACATCGACGCCATTCCGGCATCGGCGCTCGACTGGGAGCTCGACATCCGCAACGCGAGCCGCCTGGCGGCGACGCTCGAGGAACGGCGGGACGAGGCGCTCCTGTATCGGACCCTGGCGACCCTGAACCGCGACTCCGACCTGGGCGAGACGACCCGGACGCTCGACGACCTCGAGTGGCACGGCGTGCCGCAAGCGTCCTTCATCGGCCTGTGCGACGAGCTGGGCTTCGATACCGTCCGCGAGCGGGTGCACCGCTGGGCGGATTAGGCCGAGCCTGCGTGACTTGAAATCTGCGCGCCCACGAGCACGTTGTCCGGCCGTTTGCGCCCGGCGGCTCACCGACTGGAACGCTGCGCAATCCCGCGACCAAACCTTCACGTCGTCGATGGACGGCTGCAGGGCACGCGTGACCACGGCGGTACTTTCGGTGGGGTGCGGTGCAGCAGCGGCGCCGATACGGTGCTGGCTCCATGCATCGACTTCGCCTGGCGTGCCCGCTTGCCGTGATGCTGCTGGCCGCGCTCCTTACCCCGTTGAGCTCACCGTCTCGCACGTCTGCGGCTGGTGAGTGCGGCTCGTACTCCTCGGAGACGGCCCCACCACCCACCATTCGTGTCTTCCGCACCGCGACCGGCGCCGTCGACACCGTCGACTTCCGCACCTACGTCAAGAACGTGCTCAGCCGCGAGTGGATCAGCTCCTGGACCACCGAGTCGCTGCGCTCCGGCGCGCTGGCGGTCAAGAACTACGCCTGGTATCAGGTGCTCCACTGGCGCGGCTACGTCAACGCGGCCGGGCAGTGCTTCGACGTGTTCGACTCGACCCGCGACCAGCACTACGACCCGTCGCGGCCGACGTACGCGACGATGGCCGCGGCGGTCGACGCGACCTGGGGCACGCTGGCCCAGAAGGGCGGCCGCATCTTCGCCACCTACTACAACGCCGGGCAGCCATACGAGGCGTGCGGCGCCAATGCCAACGGCTGGCAGATGTTCCAGTGGGGCACGCAGGGCTGCGGCCTGATCGGCAAGACGGCGGCGGAAATCATGGCCATCTACTACCCGGGCGTGGTCGTCAGCGCCGCGCCGCCACCGGCGACGCCCGCACCGTCGCCAACGCCCACGCCAATCCCGACGCCGGTTCCCACGCCGATTCCGACGCCCGCGCCGACCCCGGCGCCTGGAGCGTCGCCCACGCCACCGGCGACGCCCGCCCCGACGCCGACACCGACGCCGGTTCCCACGCCGACGCCGCAGCCGATCGTGAGTCCGCCGCCGCAGATGCCGGGTGGCGGCCAGGTCGGGCTGGCAGCGCCGCCTCCGCCACCGCCGCCGGATCCGGAACCTGTCGTCGTGACGGTCGCCGACGCGAGTGAGGTCAAGGCGGCAACGATCGAGGATGCGCCACCCGCCACGCTGCCGGGGACGCACCGCGTCGTCGAATTCGAGCACCGTGTCGACCTCGCCGCGGCGCGAGCGACTGCGCGGATGGCCGTGCAACCCGCCGTCGCAACCCACTGGCTCGTGGCACGGGCCGCGATGAAGCAGCTGGTGGCCGAGCTGCTGGAGCGGTGGTCAGTCCCGATGCTGCTCGGCTGGGAGCAGGCGCCCGACGATCAGCTCGGCCGCGGCAACGTCCTGGATGGCCAGGCCCACGGACTTGAAGGCGGTGATGGCATCCGGAGCGCGACCGTCGGCCCAGTCGCGCCCGACGCTGCCGATTTCGACCAGGTCCTCTTCCGCCGCTGATCCCTGCTTGATGGCGGCGACCAGGTCGCCGGCCTCCTCCATCGCCGCCGCGCGCGAGTCGACCGCAACGAGCGAGGCAATGCCGAACACGGCCGGCGGCAGCTCCACCATCCCGAGGGTGAAGGCGCCGACGCCGTTGACGTGCGTGCCCGGCCTCAGCCAGGTGGCCTCGAACACCGGCGTCGACGACGTCGTCGCGCAGGCCACCACATCGGCCTCGCGCACGGCCTCCTCGGCGGTGGCGACGGCGCGGACCTCGATCCCGGTCGTCTCGGCCATGCGCGACGCGAAGGCCTCGCGCGCGTCCGGCGTTCGGGCGTGGACGAGGACCCGCTCGATCGAGCACGCGGCCAGGATGGCGCGAACCTGCCACTCGGCCTGCCCGCCGGCACCGATCATCGCCAGCGTGCGAGCGTCGGGCCGCGCCAGGAGGCGGGTCGCCACGCCGGAGGCCGCGCCGGTCCGCATCGCCGTCAACGTCGCGCCATCGATCAGGGCCACCGGTCGCCCCGTCTTCGCGTCGAACCAGACGACGACCGCCTGGACCGTGGGCAGCCCTCGACCGGCGTTGCCGGGCATGACGGTCACCAGCTTCACGCTGGATCCGGCGCCGCCCTCCCGGACGCCCGGCATGAGCAGCAGGTCGCCCTCGTCGAGGGCAACGCGCGACCGGATCGGCGAGCGGTCACGGCCGGCAGCCACATCGCGGTAGGCGGCCTCGACGGCGTCGAGCATGTCGCCGATCGGCACCGCGGCACGAATGGCATCGGCGTCGAGGAAGGGCAGGGCGTCGGTCATCGGTCCTCCGCCGCCAAGTCTACCGAGCCCGTTTCGGCCACGGCCCCTCGCGAGAAGGCGAACCACGCGGCTCCGGCGAGTGCGACCAGGGTGACCATGATCCACGCCGCGACCTGCGGCGGAACGGCATCCGCCAGGAATCCGGCCAGCAGGGTCGACATCGCGATCATGAGGGTCACGAGAGCGTAGTCGACGCTGAAGATGCGCCCGCGGATCTCGTCCGGCGTCGCACGCTGCAGGCCGAGGGTCGAGAACGTCCATTGCGCGCCGCCACCGCAGTGCGCCGCGAACACGAGTGGTGCGGCGAGCCAGATGCCCGGCGCCAGCGGGAACAGCGCGTAGCCGACCACGAGCACCAGAAACGACCAGCCGATGCCCCGGATGAGCCCTCGATCGTCGGTCCCCATCAGCGAGCGGGCGGCAAAGGGGCCGATGAGGGCGCCGAGCCCGCGCGCGGCAAACAGGATGCCGATGCCGACGTCGCCCGCCCCGAAGACGTTGCGACCGAAGACGGCGAGGAGCGCAACGATGCCGGTCCCGATCCCGAACGATGTCTTGGTCAGGAGAAAGGTGGCGACCGTGCGACGCTCGCGCGCGAAGCTGACCGCCGTCTTGATCGCATCCGTGATTCGCGGTCGCGGCGCGTGCCCTGGCTCGCGGGGCAGCTGAAGCGGCCGGCGGATGCCGACGATGAGGTACGCCGACACCGCGAAGCTGGCCGCGTTGATGACGAAGGCCGCTTCCCTCCCCAGCGTGACGGCGACCAGGCCACCCAGCGCCGCGCCGATGGCGAGCATGGTCCCCCACGCCGATCCGATGAGCACGTTGGCGGCCGGCAGCTCGTCGGCATCGACGAGGTTCGGGAGCGCCGCCGACGAGGTCGGCTCGAAGAAGGCCGCGCCGACGGCCAACAGCAGCACGGCGACGAACGCAATCCACAGCGTCTCGGGCCCGGTTGCCAGCAGGAAGGCGAGCGCGACCGGGACGCGCGCGAGGTCGGCCGCCACCATCAGCCGGCGCCGGTCGAGCCGATCGGCGACCATGCCCGCCAGCGGTGCGGCGGCCGCGAAGCCGCCGGTCTGGAGCGCCAGCACGAGCGAGGCGAGCGCCGACGAGCCGGTCATCTCGAGCGCCATGCCCAGGAGCGCCACGGTGGCGAACCAGTCGCCGGCGAAGCTGGCCAGCTGCGCCACGTAGAGGCGCGTGAAGGCCGGATTGTGGCGGAGAAGGCTAAGGTAGGGCGAGACCTGCATCGGCCGGGCATGATCCCATGCGGCACAGCGCTTGCGATGCTCGGCGGGCAAGGAGGAACCATGATCGACAACGTCCGCGACGACCTCTCGCGACGGACCAACACCGTCCGCAACGAGCTCGATGCGCTAAAGTCGCTGATCCGCATGGCGGTCGTCGGGGCCGTGCTGGGCGCCATCTACGTCGAGCTTCGCAAGCCACCGGCGGAGCGCACCTGGAACGGCAAGCTGCTGGGCGTCGTGCCATATGACTTCCGCCTGCCGTCGCTCGATGCCCTGCGTCAGGCGTACTGGAACCCGCGCTCCCCGAAGATCATCACGCCGCGCCCGTTGGGCGTCGGCTGGGCCGTCAACATCCCGACCCTTCTCCGTCGTCTCGGCGTCCACAACGAGGTGACCCGCGGCCGCTAGTCGCGCGCGGGCGTCGCCGGGACCTCTCCGCTAGGATCGGCGCCAGATGAGCTGGTTCCCGATCCTGCTGGTGATCCATGTCGCGCTGGCCGTCGCACTGCTGCTTCCGAGCGTGCTCCTGCCGTTCGTCCTGCGTCGCAGCGACGGCGAGTCGGGCGCATTCACGCGAACGCTCATGGCGATGCAGGGCACCGGCACGCTGATCATCGCCGCGGGCCTCGCGGTCACCGGCGGAGCGATGCTCTGGATCCTGGGTCCCGAGCTGCTCACCCAGCCGTGGCTCCTGACGGCGTTGACCCTGTACGCAATCAACCTGGTGATCGCGGCGGTGATCAGCCGCCCGAACCTGCGGCGCCTCATCGGCCTCAGCCACAGCTCAGGCGACGACGAGGCATGGCGTCGCCGAGCGCGGCAACAGCGCTACGTCGCGTACGGGATGGCGGGCGTCATCGGCGTCATCGGCTTCCTGATGAGCACGAAGCCGGACCTGTGGTGAGCGCTTAGAACCGCGGCAGCGGCAACGGGCGTCCCAGCACGAAGAAGATGCCCGCGACGATCAGGAACATCGCGATCGCGAAGAACAACAGCCAGCGCAGGACTTCCATGCTCGGTCTCCGATGTGAGAGGTGGTCGGCAGCGGACTCCCCCGTCGGTGGCCGATTCTATCGGTCCCGTCCAGCCTGCGGCACCCCAGCGCCGACCGCTTTAGAATTCGCAGCGTGACGCTTCGCCTGTACGATGCCCGCCGGGGCGGACTGCATCCGTTCGAGCCCATCCCCGGCCGGGATCGGGTCGGCCTGTACGTCTGCGGCGTGACACCCTACGACACCGGACACGTCGGGCACGCCTTCACCTACGTCAGCTTCGACGTCCTGCATCGGTATCTCGAGTACCTCGGCCATGACGTCGTCTACGTTCAGAACCTGACCGATGTCGACGACGACATGCTGCGCAAGGCGCGCGAGACCGGCGAGGACTATCTCGCGCTCGGCAACCGATGGGTGACCACGTTCCTCACCGAGATGGCGGCCCTGAACTGGCTGCCGCCGGACCACTATCCGCGGGCCACCGAACACATTCCGCAGATGCAGGAGCTCATCGGGTCGCTGCTCGCGAACGGCCTCGCCTACGCCGCCGATGGCAACGTCTACTTCAGCGTCGACGCCGACCCGCGCTATGGCGAGGTGTCGCACCTGCCCCGCGAGGAGATGCTGCCGATCGCCAACCAGCGCGGCAACGTGCCCGACATGCCGGGCAAGCGTCAGCCGCTCGACTTCGTGCTCTGGCAGCGATCGGCGCCCGACGAGCCGTCGTGGGAGGCACCCTGGGGTGCCGGGCGGCCGGGTTGGCACATCGAGTGTTCGGCCATGTCGATGGCATACCTCGGGACCCAGTTCGAGATCCACGGCGGCGGCGGCGACCTGATCTTCCCGCACCACGAGTCGGAGCGGGCGCAGTCGGAGGGCGCAACCGGCGATCGCCCCTTCGTGGGGTGGTGGACGCACGCCGGGATGCTCAGCTACCAGGGCGACAAGATGAGCAAGTCGCTGGGCAACCTGGTGCTCGTGCGAGATCTGCTCCGCAGCTACTCCGGCGACGCCATCCGGCACTACCTGGTCAGCCAGCACTACCGCTCCGAGGTCGCCTTCGTCGAGGATGACCTCAAGCGGTCAGCCGATGCCGTCGAGATCCTCCGCCGCGCCTCGCTGCGCGCGGAGGAAGCCGGCGTGTCGGCGACGCCACGGGACGGCGAGCTCAGCGCCAGCGTGCGCGAGCACTGCACGAGGTTCCTGGCCGCCATGGACGCCGACCTCGACACGCCGCGCGCGATGCCCGAGCTCGCGGCGCTGGCTGAGATGGCACTCGCGACCGACGATGCGGCCATGGCCGCGGAGGCCGGCTGGATGGTCCGCGAGCTGGGCGGCCGCATCCTCGGCCTGCGGCTGGCGGCCGTGCCCGCGGCGCGCAGCACCGTGGCGGCGTGACCGACGACGATCTCGTCCCGGTCAGCGTCCGCCTCGGCAACGTCGTCCCACCCGAGGATCCCGAGGACTGGACCCGGCCACTCACCTGGGTCGCCGCGCTCGGGATGCTGGCCGGGCCGCTCGCGGCGTTCGCCTGGTTCGTGAACACCCCGCCCACCGACGCCGCCCACGCGCTGCCGGCGACCTTCGTCGTGGCGGCTGCGCTGGCCGCAGGTGCCGCCGCGACCGGAGCGACGCAGATCGGCGTCGCGCGCGCCTGGACGGCCACGCTGGGTGCCGGCCTGTTCGCCGCACTGGTGGTGATCATTCTGGGCGTCGTGATGGCCGGCGAGCGCCAGGTCGGCTCGGCGTCGCCGACGCTGGCCCACGCGTTCGGTGCGTCGGTCGGCGGCCTCGTCGGTGCTGGCGGTGCGGCGCTGGCAGCCGCGGTAACCGCGCGGCCACTCCCCCGATCCGTTCGCTTCCTCGTCGGTCTCGTGGTCGGGATCGGGGTGGCACTCGTCGTCGTGGCTGTGTTGATGCCGGAGTCGGCAACGTAGCGCCAACTCGATGGCGCCGGCGGATTCGCGGGAGGGCGCGTTCAGCCCAGGCGGCGCTCCGGCCCGGCGGCCGCCTCGGGCTCCTCGACCAGCAGACACGCGGCGGCATGCTCGGGTCCCACGGCGAAGAGCGGTGGATCGACCGTTGGGCATCGGTCGAAGGCCAGCGGGCAGCGCGGATGGAAGCGGCAGCCGGACGGGATGTTCGATGGATCCGGCATCTCGCCGCGCAGGATCACCGGCCGCCGACGCAACGACGGGTCCGGTACGGGGACGACCGACAGCAGCGCCTGCGCGTACGGGTGGCGCGGCTCCGCGAGGACGGCGCGCGTCGGACCGTACTCGACGATCCGCCCGAGGTACATGACCGCGATGCGATCGGCATAGGCGGCCACGGTCGAGAGGTCGTGGGTGATCATGACCACGCTGATGCCCTGCTCGCGCGCGAGCGCCGACAGCAGGTTGAGGATCTCTGCGCGGATGCTGACGTCGAGCATGCTCACCGGCTCGTCCGCGATGAGGAGTGAAGGCTGGAGGGCGAGCGCCGCCGCGATGACGATCCGCTGGCGCTGCCCGCCCGACAGCTCGAACGGATAGCGGGCCAGGTAGGCATCGACCGGGGTGAGGCCCGCTGACGTCAGGGCACCGGCAACCCGCGTCCGCAGCTCCGCGGACGAGGCGCCGATGCGATGCACGCGCAGGGGCTCGGCCACGATCTCGCGCACCGTCATGCGCGGGTTGAGGGACTCGTACGGGTCCTGGAAGACCATCTG
The DNA here is from genome assembly GCA_035759945.1 of Candidatus Limnocylindria bacterium. Lineage (GTDB taxonomy): Bacteria > Chloroflexota > Limnocylindria > QHBO01 > QHBO01 > JACDBZ01. The sequence continues at coordinate 78,686 of DASTTX010000160.1, forward strand.
CACCCGGCGCCGGAGCAGGCGCAGGTCGCGCGCCGAGAGGCGTCCCACCTCCGCCCCGTCCAGCAAGACCCGTCCACCGCTCGGCGCCATGAGCCCCATGAGCAGGTTGCCGACCGTCGTCTTGCCGGAGCCCGATTCCCCGACCAGCGCCAGCACCTCGCCGGGACCGAGCTCGAAGCTCACGCCATCGACCGCCCGCACCGGCTGTGCCGGCCGGCGAGCCAGCACGTCCGCCAGCGAGCGACGCCCGGGGAACGTCTTGGCCAGGCCCTCGACCCGCAGCAGATGATCGGTCATGCACGGCGCTCCGCGGGATCGAGCAGGAAGCAGGATGCGCGGCCGCCAGCAGCCGGATACAGCGGCGGCTCGTTGACGCATCGGTCGAAGACGTGCGGACAGCGCGGCGCGAAGCGGCAGCCGGACGGCATGGCGTCGAGGCGGGGCGGCGAGCCCGGGATGCCGCGCAGGGGCCGATCAGGGTGCGCCAGGTCCGGGAAGGACTGCAGCAGCTGTTGCGTGTACGGGTGCTGCGGCGAGGCGAACAGGGTGGCCGCGTCGTTCTCCTCGGCCACCACACCGCCGTACATGACGACGACCCGATCGCAGACCTGCGCCACCACGCCGAGGTCGTGGGTGACGAGGATGATGCCCATCCCGAAGTCGCGCGCGATGCCGCCCAGCAGCTCCAGGATCTGGGCCTGGATCATCACGTCGAGGGCGGTCGTCGGCTCATCGGCGACGATCACGTCGGGGTCGCAGGCGAGGGCGAGCGCGATCATCGCCCGCTGCCGCATGCCGCCGGAGTAGGTGTGCGGGTACTCGTTCGCGCGACGCCTGCCGATGCCGACGCGCTCGAGGAGCTCGCCGGCGCGCAGCGCCGCGTCCGCCTTCGACGTGCCGGGCGCGTGCAGGCGGATGGCTTCCTGGATCTGGTCGCCGACGGTGCGCACCGGGTTGAGCGCGTTCATCGCGCCCTGGAACACGAGCGACAGCCGCGTCCACCGGAACGATCGCAGCGCGCGACCGTCGAGAGAGAGGAGGTCCTCGCCGTCGAACAGCACCGACCCACCCACCACGCGGCCGCCCGGCGGCAGCAGGCGGAGGATGCCGAGCACGGTGGTCGTCTTTCCGCAGCCCGACTCGCCCACCAGCCCGAGCGTCTCGCCTCGGCGCAGGTCGAAGCTGACCCGGTCCACCGCACGCAGCGAGCGGCCGCCGACGTCGAACTCGATCGACAGGTCGCGCACGCGCAGGATCGGCGCCTCTGCCTCCGTCAGGGGCGGCACCAGCGCGGGGACCGTCCGGTCGCGCGCCACGTCGGACCCGGGCGCCTCGAGGTGATGGCGCTTCAGGCGCGGGTTCAGGGCGTCCTCCAGCGCGGTGCCGAGCAGCGTCGTGGCCAGCACCACCCACACGATCGCGAAGCCCGGTGGCAGCAGCGCCCACCAGGCGCCGGCGCTGACCGCCCCGCGGTCGAACGCGAAGTTCAGCATCTGGCCCCAGCTGATGACCGTCGGATCGCCGAGGCCGAGGAAGGCGAGCGTCGACTCGGACAGGATGGCGAGGCTGATCACGAGGACCATGTTGGCCAGCATCAGCGGGAGCACTGCCGGGAGGATGTGCCGCCGCAGGATGTGCGCGTCGCCGGCGCCGATGGCCCTCGCGCGCATGACGAACTTGCGCTCCCTCACGCTGAGGGTCTGGGAACGCACCAACCGTGCGGTCGTGGTCCAGCCCAGCGCCCCGATGACGAAGATGATCGTGCCCAGCGAGGGGCCGATGATCGCCACCAGCACGATCTGCAGCGCCAGGTCCGGGATGACGAGGAAGAAGTCGGTGATCCGCATCAGCAGCGAGCCGACCCATCCGCCGCGGTAGCCGGCAACGATCCCGACGAGACCCCCGATGACGAGCGCGATGGCGGCGGCCGAGAAGCCCACCACCAGCGACACGCGCGCGCCGTAGAGGAGCGAAGAGAGGACGTCCTTGCCGCCGTCATCGGTCCCCAGCACGTGGGTCGCCGAGGGTGCCTGGTAGATGTCCAGGATGTTGACCCGCACGCTGGCGTACGGGTCGTACGGCGCCAGCAGCGGCGCGAACGCGGCCACCAGCAGCGCGATGCCGAGCATCGCCGCGCCGATGACGCCCATGCGATGGCGCAGGAACGACCGCCAGGCACGTGGCGGCGCCTCGACCGTGGTGGACGTCGTGGCCTCGAGCACGGCCGTCATCGGCTCATCCCTCGCTCACCCGTGGGTCGAGCCAGCCGTAGATGAGCTCGGCCACCAGGTTCGCGACGACCACCGACAGTGCGATGAGCAGGAAGGCGCCCTGGAGCACCGGGTAGTCGCGGTCCGCGACGGCGCTCACGGTCAGCGCACCGAGCCCCGGCCAGCTGTACACGGCCTCGACCTGGATGGCGCCGGACACGGTGAACCCCAGGTTGAGCGCGATGAGCGTGACCATCGGCAGCATCGCGTTGCGCAGGGCGTGGTGACGGATGATCCGGTAGGTGGAGAGGCCCTTGGCCCGGGCGGTGAGGATGTAGTCCTCGCCGAAGACGTCGAGCACGCTGCTGCGCATGATGAGCATGTACTCACCCAGGAGCACGAGGGTCAGCGTCAGCGTCGGCAGGATGAGGTGCGAGCCGATGTCGAGGGCGGCCTCCCAGACATCGGCGTAGTCGGCGCCGATGGTGACCCGTCCGGCGGAAGGCAGCCCGAACCAGTGCGCGCCGGCCACCAGCAGGATGATGCCCAGGAAGAACGTGGGGAGCGACCACATGAAGAGGCTGAAGGTGAGCGCGCCGACGTCGAGCGCCCGACCGCGCCGCCAGGCGGCGAAGAGGCCGAGCACCGAGCCGAGGATGATCGCCAGCACCTGCGAGGGCAGCACGAGCCACAGCGTGTTGACCAGCGCCTGGCCGATGAGATCGCTGACCGGCTGGTCGCGGAATGCGTAGCTGGTCCCGAGGTCGGCGCGCGAGAGGGCGCCCAGGTAGGCCGTGAACTGCGAGTCGAGCGGGTTGTCCGCCTGGAGATCGATGAAGACGGGCTTGTCAGTTCCGAAGCGCTCGCGGAGCGCCTCGACCGCCGCCGGATTGAGCCGCGGATCCCGGAGGCCGGATTTGGCCGGATCCCCGGGCAGCACGCGGAAGAGGACGAAGTTGAAACTGATGACCACGAAGACGGTGAGCACCGCCCAGCCGATCTTGCGCAGCAGGTAGCCGCCGCGGCCGCTCATATGGCCGACCTATCGGTTGGCGCTCGGGTCACCATGAGGCGCCGGAACCGGCCGAGGCGTCTGCCGACGCCCCGGCCGCATCGGTCTATTCGGCCGGTCGGAGGGCGAGGAGCCCGGACGGATCCTCGAATCCGAGCGTCGGGTCGTCCTCCGGCCAGCCGACGAACTTGTCCGTTCGCCAGGCCTGAATCGACTGCTGGTAGTACGGAATGATGTACGGCAGGTCGTCGATCAGGATCTGCTGCATCTGGTGAATCATGTCGACCCGTGCAGCGTGGTCCTGCTCGACGGCCTGCGCGTCGTACAGCTCGTCGTACTCGGGGTTGCAGTACCCGGTCTCGCTGAAGCCGGTGTCGATCTCGGTGCACAACGCGACACCGAGCAGGAAGGCGGGATCGGGATCCGAGCCCCAGCCCCACAGGATGATGTCGTAGTCAAAGGTCGGGCAGCACACGCTCGTCAGCGTGTCCGGATCGAGGCCCTGGATCTCGACCGCGATCCCGATCTGCTCCCACATGCCCTGGAGCAGCTCGGCCTCGCGGGGGGCGGTGTCGATGTCATCCGCGTAGTTGAAGCGGAAGGTCAGGTTCTCGCAGTCCTGGTCTGGCAGGCACTCGCGCACGCCGTCGCCATCGGCGTCCTCGTAGCCGGCGTCATCGAGCAGGGCGTTGGCCGCGTCGATGTCGAAGGCGTAGTCCTCCACGTCGGAGGCGTAGTAGTCGCCGAGGCCGGGCGGGACCATCGACAGGCCCGGCGAGCCGGTTCCGAGCGTGGCGACGTCGATGATCTGCTGCTTGTCCGTCGCCATTGCCATCGCCTGGCGCACCGCCAGGTCCTTCAGCGCCGGATGGCCGGAGCAGACGCCGACGTCGGCCGGGCAATCCTCGTCGGCCGTGACGTTGAACATGATGTCGCGCAGGCTGCCGCCGGCGGCGATGTCGGCGATGTGGACCGTGATGCCCTCCGTGTTCTGGAGGGTGCTGACGGCGGTCGCCGGGAATTCGGTGATGGCGTCGACGTCACCGGTGGTCAGCGCGGTCACGCGCGCATCGGCGTTGTCGATGGTCTGGAAGATCACGCCATCGACGTTCGGCGGCGTGCCCCAGTAGTCCGTGTTGGCCTCGAGCTGCACGAACTCGCCCTGGGACGCCTCGGCCAGGCGAAACGGCCCGGAGCCGATCATCTCCTCGTTCTCGAAGGCGACCGGGTCGTCGACGCCCTCCCAGATGTGCTTCGGCAGGACATAGATGAAGGCCATGTAGGCCTCGAAGGTCACGAGCGGCTCGGCGGTGGTCAGCACCACCGTCGTGGCGTCAGGCGCCTCGACCGTCTCGAACGGAGCGGCATACGACGGGAGGAACGGGAAGTCCTCGGTGTCGCGGTAGAGCTCGATGCTGAAGGCGACGTCCTCCGCGGTGAGTGGCTCGCCGTCGTGGAAGGTCGCGCCGTCGACGATCGTGACGGTCCAGGTCAGGCCGTCATCCGACACCGTCCAGTCGGTGGCGAGCTCCGGAACGAACTCGCCCGCCGAGGTGACGGAGATCGGCGTGTCGTAGACCAGCTCGTACATGTTGTACGACTCGGCCAGCACGCCGTTGCCGGGGTTGAGGCTGTCCGGATAGCCGCCCACGCCGATGCGGACGGTACCCCCGGTGGCGGTCCCACCACCGCCGCTCGATGCTGACGGCTCGCCGTCACCACCACTGCCGACGGGTGTTCCCTGGGTGGTCCCACAGGCGGCAAGCAGCAGCCCGAGCGTCACGAGAAGCGAAAACAAGCGATGGCGTCGCACGTCGGTCAATTCCTCCAACCAAGACTGCGCCGCGGCGATGCCCGGGGCGGGGACGGCCGCATCGATGCGCGGAGGATGGCAGATTCTGCGGTTTCGGTCGACCTTTTCCCGCGATGCTGCGGATTCGGTGCATACTCCGCGACCATGACCGACGCCAGTCCTCGATCCCTCGTTCGCGCCCAGGTGGCGCTGGAGTCATTCCGGCTCACTCCCGACGGCAGAAATGTGGTCTACGCACTGCGACGCGTGCGTCGCGCCGAGTACGAGTCGCACCTCTGGATTCGACCGTACCGAGGTGGACGGCCGCGACAGCTGACCCGCGGACGCGTGCGCGACGGGTCACCCGAAGTCTCGCCGGATGGCCGCCTGCTCGCGTTCGTCCGTACGCCCGTCGGCGACCCGGATGGGCACGGTCAGGTCTGGATCCTGCCGCTCGACGGTGGCGAGCCATGGCGGCTCACGTCGCTCCCGCACGGTGCATCGAGCGCCCTCTGGAGCCCGGATGGTCGACGTCTGGCGATGGTGGCACCGGGTGGTTCGCAGCGGTTCATCATCGGGGAGGAGCGAAAGGACCGGCCACCGACCGCGCGCCGGCTCACGCGCCTCGACTTCCGTGACGATGAGAGCGGCCACGTCGGCCGTCGCGCCCACCTGTGGGTCGTCGACGCCCGGGAGGGGGCGCAGCCACGTCAGCTGACGAGCGGCGACTTCGACGTGCTGCATCCGGCCTGGTCGCCCGACGGCCGCCGCATCGCGTTCGCCGCCGACCGCGGGCCGGATGCCAACATCGATCCCCGCCTCCAGCTGTGGTCGGTCGGGACGGACGCCCGTTCCCCGCGCGTCCGCGAGCTCGTCAGCCTGCGCGGCGACGCCGATCGCCCGGCCTTCTCGCCAGACGGACGCCGGCTCGCGTTCGTCGGCATCGACGTCACCGATCCGCCGGACCATGTCGATCCCTCGCTGTGGGTGATGGAGCTCCCGTCCGGCGAGCCGCGCAATCTGACCGCCGATCTCGATCGCCCCGTCGGCGACTGGGCGTGGTGCGACCTGGTGATGGCCGAGGACGCCTCGGGCCCGGTCTGGCTGGACGACGCCACGCTGGCCGTCATCGTCGGCCGCGAGGGCCGCGGCATCCCGTACCGCGTGAGCCTGGACGGTCGCGCCGAGCCGATGGTCGATCCGGCTGCGCAGCTGGCCACTGCCGGACTTGCTGCCACATCCGGCCAGGTGGCCGTCAGCGCGGGCATGGCGGGGCGCCCCGGCGAGGTCCTCGCGATCGAGGGCGGGCGGCTGCGACCGATCACGCGGGAGGGTTCGGCGTGGTCGCGACGCTTCCCGGCGGTCGAGCTCAGCGAGGTGACCCTGGATGGTCCTGGCGGCCCGATCCAGGCCTGGCTGGCGTCGCCCGGGAACGCCGGCCGTCGTCGCCTGCCGACGGTGCTCCACATCCACGGCGGTCCGACGGGCTCCTGGGGACCCGGAGGCACGCTCGACGCAATGGCACTGTGCGCCGCCGGCTACCGGGTGCTCATGCCGAACATCCGCGGATCGACGACGTTCGGTGCCAACTGGATCAAGCCGTTGGCCGGCGGCTGGGGCCGCGTCGATGCGGAGGACGCGCTCGCCGCCCTCGACGGCCTGGTCGACCGCGGCCTGGCCGACCCGCGCCGCATCGCCGTCATGGGCCTGTCGTATGGCGGCTTCCTGACCCAGTGGCTCATCGGCGTCAGCGGCCGCTTCGCGGCGGCCTGCAGCGAGAACGGCGTCGCGAACCAGGTCTCGACCTGGGCGAACTCGTTCTTCGGCGTGCACTACAACCGACGCGCGTCCCTGGGTGATCCCCTCTCGGAGGACGGCATGCTCCGCCTGTGGCGATCGTCGCCGCTGCGGAACGCGGCGAACGTCACCACACCGCTGCTCATGCTCCAGGCCGAGGAGGATCGCATCTGTCCGCCGGCGGACAACGAGCAGCTGTTCACCGCACTCAAGGTCCTCGGCCGCGAGGTGGAATACATCCTCTATCCCGAGGAGCACCACGAGATGAAGTCGTACGGCCGGCCCGACCGCCGCATCGATCGCATCGAGCGGATCCTCGCCTGGTTCGACCGATACGTGCGCTAGCGGCTCACGCCATCGGCGATTTCCGGCTGAGCCGGTCCGCCAGCCCGCCGATGGTCAGCGCCAGCCCGAGCGCCAGGATGCCGATGGCGGCAACCACCCTGAACGCCTCGCCGCCGAAGGCGGTCGCGAACACGAGGTAGGCAACCACTCCCCCGGCGGCGATGCCCGAGCCGATCCACTTGAACGCCGGTGCGTCGGCGATCCAACCGGCCGCGTACATGCCAAGGCCGAAGCTGAACGGAACGACGCTCCACAGGTAGGCCCATGCGCCCCACCGGTCACTGAGGCTGGTGTAGAGGAGCGCCGCGCCGATGCCGGCCAGGAATGCGCCCGGGATCACCATGCCCGCCCGCAGCCTCCGGTTGCGCCCGGGAAGCAGCGCCGGGACGAGGAAGAAGAGCGACAACGCCACGATCAGCAGCGGCCACCAGCGGAGGACGTCGTCACTCAGCCCGAGGTCGCGCACGAACGCGACGAGCGGCTCGCTGGCGAGCACCACGAGGCCGACGATGAGGAGGAGAACGCCGGCGACGAGCTCGATCGTGCGACTCACGGCGCCGAGTATACGGTGGCATCATGCCGCCGATGCCCGCCCGCCCCGGCCTCCGTTCGCTGCTGCGAGTCCTCGGGCGACGCCTGCCTCGGACGCGTGGCGAGCTCCGTGTGGGCGGCATCGGTGAGGTCGTCGCGATCGGCCGCGATCGGTGGGGCATCCCGTACGTCGAGGCTGCGAATGACGCCGACGCCTGGTTCGGGCTCGGCTTCTGTCACGGCCAGGATCGCGGCTTCCAGCTCGAGCTCCTGGCGCGCGCCGGACGCGGAACGCTGGCCGAGCTGCTGGGCAAGGCCGCGCTCCCGATCGACCGCCTGTCACGGACGCTGGGCTTCCGCCGCATCGCCGACGCCCAGCTCCCCATGCTTGACCCGGACGTGCGATCCGGCATCGACGCCTACGTGGCCGGCGTCAACGCCGCGGCGACGGCATCTCCGCGGCCGCATGAGCTCGTCCTGCTCCGGGGCCGGCGGACGGCGTGGGCAGCCGGCGACGTGCTGGCCTTTCTTGGCCTCCAGTCGCTGGCACTGGCGGGCAACTGGGACACCGAGCTCGCTCGCCTCCAGATCCTCCTGGCCGATGGGGCCGATGCGCTGCGCGCGGTCGAACCGACCTACGGAGACTGGCTGCCGGCGACGACGCCGGTGGGCTCCTCCGTCGGGCCGGCGCTCGACCGCCTGAGCGCCGATCTCGCGCTCCTGCGTGACGTCGTCGGCGGATCGGGCGCGTCGAACGCCTGGGCGATCGGCGGCGCACGGACCGTCAGCGGCAGGCCGATCCTGGCCAACGACCCGCACCTGGCTCCTTCGGTCCCCGCCCCGTGGTATCTCGCCCACGTCCGTACGCCGGAGTGGGCCGTCGCCGGCGCATCCTTCGTCGGCGGTCCGGCATTTCCGACCGGTCACAACGGCCACGCGGCGTGGGGCATCACGGCCGGATGCAGCGACTCAGCCGACCTCTTCTGGGAGGAGATCGATACCGTCGCGCTGACCGCGCGCGGGCCCAACGGACCCGAGCCGATCGAGCGTCGCCACGAGGAGATCCCCATGCGCGGTGGCGCGCCGGTGGTGGAGGAGATCCTCGTCACCGCGCGCGGCCCGCTCGTCACGCCGCTGCTGGACGGCACTGAGGTTGCCCTCTCGTTGCGGGCCACGTGGCTCGAGGCGGTGCCGGTCCGTGGCTTCCTCGACGTCCATCGCGCCCGCGACTTCGGCACCTTCCGCGACGCGTTTCGCGCGTGGCCGGGACCAGCTCTCAACGTCGTCTACGCCGATGCCGGCGGCCACATGGGCTGGCAGCTGGTCGGCACCCTGCCGCGGCGAACCGCCGGCAACGGGACGCTACCGGTCCCCGCCTGGGCCGGCGGCTGGGAAGCCGAGCATCTCTCCCTCGACGATCTGCCGACCTGCCTCGACCCGGACGCGGGCTTCGTCGTCTCGGCCAACAACGCGCCGCGGGCTGACGTTCCCGACGGCCCGTTCCTCGGCGTCGACTGGCTCGACGGCTACCGCGCCGCGCGCCTGGTCGAGGCGCTCGACGGACGCAGCGACTGGGACGTCTCGGCCACCGCGGCGCTCCAGGTCGACCTCACCGCCGTTCCATGGCGAGAGCTGCGCGACCTCGTGCTCGGGCTCGAGCCGGACGCCGAACCGGCCCGCGCGGCGGTCCACCTGCTCAGTGGCTGGGACGGCGTGGCTTCTGCCGACTCGACGCCGGCATCGGTCTACGAGCTGTTCGTCGCCGAGCTGGCGTCGCGGCTGGCGCGCGCCGCCGCGCCGGGATCATGGCAGTGGGCCATCG
>DASTTX010000161.1:0-4904 GCA_035759945.1 Candidatus Limnocylindria bacterium
CCTCCTGGTAGCCGACGCACGCGTCCGATGGAATCAGCCGCGCCAGCCCGAACAGCACAGTCGGTGGGAACGGCTCCCGCCCGCCGGAGTGCGCGCCGTCGTGAACGAGCTCGAGCAGCGAGGCAGCATCGCCCGCGCTCAATCGGGCCATCCGCGAAAAATACGATGTTCGTCGTATTCCCTCAATGGGCAATCGCCGGTCTCATCGGGGCCGGAGGTGCCATCCCATGCGTCCCTTGTTCGCCGTCTCACTGCTGGTTCTGCTCACCGCCTGTGGTGGGGCGGCCCAGTCGAGCGATGGCGCTGCCGGATCCTCGACCGCAACGGAGCCATCGGTCACTGCGGCGGCGTCCGCATCGGCCGCTCCGGCGACCGCCCTTTCGGTGAAGCCGATGGGAACCGATGGGGCCCCCTTGGGCTACCTGGAATACATCCCGCCCAGCTACGGCGCCGCCGACGCGGCGCCACTCCTCGTGTTCCTGCATGGCGCCGGCGAAGCGGGCGACGGCTCCGAGGAGGCGATGGAGCTCGTGGACGATCTCGGCGTTCCGCAGCTCATCGCGGATGGCGAGTGGTCCGATGCGCAGCCGTTCGTCGTCCTGGCACCGCAGTACGCGGCGAGGTACGCCGAGGGCGAGTGCGGGTTCGGCGAGGACTTGGCGGCGTTCGTCGATTTCGCGCTGGAGCACTACGACGTCGACCCGGCGCGCGTGTACCTCACCGGCATCAGCTGTGGCGCAATCGGGATGTGGGATTACCTCGCCTCGTATGGCAACGCGGTGGTTGCTGCCGCCGTGCCGATCTCGGGCCACGCGATGTGGGCGCTCGAGAAGTCGGGCTGCGAGCCGCTCGCCGAGGTGCCGGTGTGGGTCCTGAACGGCGCCGATGACGAGATCATCCCGATTCACTTCGTCGAGGAGCAGATACAGCAGATCCGCGGCTGTGACGGCGCCGAATCGGTGGAGGCGGAGCTCACCGTCTATCCCGATACGGACCACGTGGGCGCGATCGGCCAGGCATACGCCGTGTCGGCCGACAACGACATCTACACGTGGCTGCTCCAGCACGCCAACTAGCAAGAAGGGACACGACCAATGAACCGTCGACGGCTTCTCATCTCCTTCATCGCCTCCGCACTGCTCGCGCTCTCGGCGGCAGGTCCCGTCGCGGCCGAGCAATCCTGCGTTGGCTGGTTCGCGTCCACCTTCGCTTCCGAATCCGGTCAGGCGTTCGCGACAGAGATCAGTGGATCGGCCCACACCGAACGACCCTTCGGGCGAAACGTGGTCGGACCATTCGCGCACGTGGCCCTGGAGGACTGCCAGGGCGGCGAGTGAGGCCGGCCCCGACCCCTCGCGCACTGGCACGGCGGCGCATGGACCGCGATCGGGTGGTCCGGGCCGTGGTCGGCGACGATGAGGCGTTCTCGCAGCTCGTGGCTGACACGGAGCCGGACGTTCGCCGAACGGCGTACATGATCCTGCGTGATGTCGAGCAAGCCAACGACGCGGTTCAGAACGCCCTCGTCGCCGCCTGGCGCGGCGTGCGACGGCTCCGCGATCCGGATCGGTTCGAGGCGTGGCTCCACCGGCTCACGGTGCGAGCGGCCCTGCAGGTGGCGCGCGCCGAGCGGCATCGGTGCCGGAACGAGACGGCCATCACGGACCTCTGCAGGCTGCCACGGGTCGAAAGTGGTCACGACCTCGTGGTCATCCGGGACCAGTTGGATCGCGCGTTCGTCCGGCTCACCGAGCGCGAGCGCGCCGTTCTTGTCCTTCGCTATCACCTGGATCTCTCTGTCGGACAGGCGGCCGAGGTCCTCGCCATTCCGCCGGGCACGGTGAAGTCTCGGCTCCACCACGGACATCGCGCCCTCAAGGCCGCGATGGACACCGAGGAGCGCGCGGCGGTCGAGGCCACCGGTTAGCGCGATACTGTGCGGTGCCAGGGATCGGCGCGGCAATTCAGCGTCGACCGATGAGATACCGCAGCCGGAGCCGTCCATTCGGTATGAGCAAGGTACGAGCGGACATCTCGGTATCCGTCGACGGCTACGTCGCCGGGCCGAACCAGAGCATGGAGAACCCTCTCGGCGAGAACGGCGAGGGCCTCCACGACTGGGTGGTTCAGTTGAGGGCGTGGCGAACGATGGCCGGCATGGAAGGCGGCATCGAGAACGTCAGCAGCGCCGTCTTCACCGATGCCTATACCAACGTCGGGGCCGAGATCATGGGCCGCGGCAAGTTCGGTCCGCCGAAGCGCGGCCCGTGGGACGACTCGTGGCAGGGCTGGTGGGGCGACAACCCTCCCTTCCACAAGCCGGTGTTCGTCCTCACGCATCACGAACGCGAGCCGCTCACTCTCTCCGATACGACCTTCACCTTCGTGACCGATGGCATCGAGCGCGCGCTCGAGCGAGCGCGCGAGGCGTCGGGCGACAAGGACGTCTTCATCGGCGGCGGCGCCGACGTCATCAACCAGTTCCTGGCCGGGGGTCTGCTCGACGAGCTCGAGCTGCACGTCGCGCCGATCCTCCTCGGCGGCGGCGCTCGACTCTTCGAGGGCGTCGGTGCGGACGTGAGGCTCGAGCCGATCCGCACGATCGAGGCACCCGGTGTCACGCACCTCAAGTACCGCGTCATCCGGTGAGCCACCGGCGAATGGCGTAGCGTTTTCGGTGTGAGCCGGTACGCCGAGGACCTGAACCGACGCATGCTTCGCGCTCGCGACGCGATGGACCGCGCGTACGCGGAGCCGCTCGACGTGCGGGCCGTCGCTGCGGTCGCGCACGTGTCGGAGGGCCACTTCATCCGGACCTTCCGAGCGGTGTTCGGCGAGACGCCGCATCGGTATCTCCAGCGCCGTCGGGTCGAGCGCTCGATGTTCCTGCTGCGCGAGACGGACCGAACCGTCACCGACGTCTGCCTCGACGTCGGCTTCACCAGCCTCGGGACCTTCAGCCGCACCTTCCGGGAGATCGTCGGCGAGACGCCATCGGACTATCGCCTCGGCCACGGGCCGATCGTGACGCCGCACTGCGTCCAGCTGATGGCAATGCGGCCGATGGTCGGAGCGAGCGAGCGCATCGAATCGAGCAGTTTTGGAGAAGCGGCCGCCGCATCGGCTCCCGTAGCCTGACCGCGAATTCCACCAAGGAGCACGCACCATGATCAGCAGGCTCAACGTCGCGACGATCTACGTCCTGGACAAGGACGAGGCGCTCGACTTCTACGTCAACAAGCTCGGCCTCGAGAAGGGCAACGATGTCCGCCAGGGCGACTACCGCTGGCTGACCGTTCGCGTCCCCGGTGAGACGACCGAGATCAACCTGGAGCAGCCCGGTCCGCCGCTCCACGACGAGGCGACCGCCGCGCAGATCCGCGAGCTCATCACCAAGGGCGCGCTGGGTGGGCTCGTCTTCATCACGCCCGATGCTCGCGCCCTGTACGAGGAGCTGAAGTCACGTGGCGTGACCGACTTCACGCAGGAGCCGACGGACCACTTCTACGGCACCGATATGGGCATACGCGATCCGTTCGGCAATGCGATCCGGATCCTCCAGCAGGGCAAGGTGCCGCAGGAAGCGACCGCCTGAGCGCTCAGGCCCGGCGCTCTCCTGACAGGTTCTGTCGTATTGACCGACTAACCTGCGCGGCATGAGTGAGCAGGGCTGGCGCGACTTCCTGTCCGCCGATGGCATCGACGACTGGGTGGTCCTTCATGGCGGTCCGACGGCCGTGTTCAGGGTCGGGAGTCTCCAGGAGGCCGCGCGGCTGGCTGCCGCCGTCGCCGACGTGCCGGGACTGGAGGAGCGGACGCTGCTGACCGCCGCAGCCGACCGCCTCACCGTCAAGCTCACGCGCGAGATGTGGGGCACCGAGGCGCGACACGCGGAGGTCGCTCGAGCCATCTCCGCGATTGCCCGTGAGCACGGAGCGACGGCCGACCCGAGCGCCGTGCAGGAGGTCCAGCTGGCGATCGCGGCAAAGCCCGACGCAATCGATCTCGGCTTCTGGCGCGCCGTCCTCGGCTACGCGCCGCTGCACGAGGACAACTGCATCGACCCGCTGGGACAGGGGTCGACGGTCTGGATGCAGGATCTCGATCCGCAGAAGCCGCTGCGCCATGCAATGCACGTCGACGTCTCGGTGGCGCGCGAGCAGGCCGATGCGCGACTTCAGGCGGCGCTTGCTGCCGGCGGGACCGTCGTCGACGACTCCAGCGCGCCGGGCGCCTGGATCCTGGCCGATCGGTCGGGCAACAAGGTGTGCATCGCTGCCTGGCCCGATGGTGCGCCGACGCCCGAGGGTCCCTAGCTCGTGGCCGTGCTGCGCATGGACAACGTCCTCGTCGTGGTCGAGGACCTCGACGAGGCCATCGCGTTCTTCGCCGAGCTCGGCATGGAGCTGGAGGGACGGGCGGTGCTGGAGGGTGAGTGGGTCGATCGCACCATCGGCATCGACGGCGCCCGCGACGAGATCGCGACGCTCCGGACGCCGGATGGTCACTCGAGGCTCGAGCTCACCCAGTTCCACACGCCCGAAGCGGTCGGCCCCAACCCTCGGGACCTGCCGACCAACGCGCTGGGATATCGGCGAATCATGTTCGCGGTCGACGACCTCGACGGCACGCTGGCTCGCCTGCGTCCCATGGGTGCGGAGCTCGTCCGCGACATCGTGGAGTACGAGGATGTCTATCGGCTGTGCTTCATCCGCGGTCCGAGCGGCATCATCATCGGGCTTGCCCAGCCGCTGAAGGAGCTCCCCGGTAGGACTCCATGAGCTCGACGAGCTCGACCGGGCGGCTCAACGCGAGCGTGTGGCCGCCCGGCAGCTCATCCGGCTCGAGGTTGAGCCGATCACGAACCACGCCCCGCAGCCAGTCGGCGCTGAAGAATCGGTCGT
>DASTTX010000162.1:0-3783 GCA_035759945.1 Candidatus Limnocylindria bacterium
TCGATGTGGGCGACGTCATGGGCGCTGACGAAGCTGACGCCGGCCGATGAAGCGAAGATCGCCGAGCTCGTGAAGAAGGCGGTCAGGTGATTGGCTCGTCCGACTCCCGGCGCTCGGCCTCCGGGGCGGGAACCTCGGCCAGGTAGCGCGTGAAGCCATCGTCGTTGTAGAGCCAGACCAGGACCGGGTCCGCGGAGGGAGGCGCCTCTCCGACATCGGGAAGCGGCCCCACCTCGTTCGAACGCTGCCGGTGCCCGGCGCGCCAGACGATCAGGCCCAGAAGCACGACCAGGGCAGCGGTGAGCTCGAGCGGCATGACATCTCCTTGCCGACCCCATTCTCGGACGGCGGTCAATCGGCGGCGAGCGGCTCCGTCGCCGGTCTGCCGGCAGGGTCCGAGCGTGCCGGCACGGACCAGAGGGCAGCTGCCGACAGCGCGGCCGTGATGAATGCGCCGATGGCCGCGACCGCCGCCACGAGGTGAAGCGCGTCGACGAACGCGACCTGCGCCGCCATGGCGACCGCGTCACCGATGGCGGCGGGCAGCGACTCCGCGATGGCGATGGCGCCGCCGAGCGTGTCGCGCGCCGCATCGGCTGCCGCGGCGGGGACATCGGCCGGGAGCCTATCGGCGACTTCGGCGCGATACAGCGCCGTTCCGACGCTGCCGAGGATCGCGATGCCGAGCGCCCCGCCCAGCTCGGCGCTCGTCTCCGACATGCCGGTCGCGGCGCCGGCCTGCTCGGGAGGCGCGCTCCCGACGATCAGCTCCGTCGCCAGCGTGATCACTGGCGCGAGGCCGATGGCCATGACGACGGAGGCGAGCGCGATCAGCAGCAGGCCGCTCTCGTCGAGCGAGACGCCGACGAGCACCGCCGTCCCGACCGCGGCGATGGCCATCCCGGCGCCCATCACGATCGACGGCCGAACGCGATGGATGACCTTCGGAGCAATGGTCGAGCCGATGACGAAGCCGATCGCCGACGGCAGCGACCACAGCGCCGCGATGAGCGGCGAGAGGCCCAGCACCAACTGCAGGTACTGGGCGATGAACAGGAAGTAGCCGACCATCACGAAGATGCCCAGGAAGTACGTGCCGAGCGACGCGCTGAAGGCCCGGATGCGGAAGAGCCGGACGTCGATGATCGGCGAGTCGAGGCGCAGCTGCTCGCGGACGAACAGCGCCCCGATCGCGAGCCCACCCACGATCGCGACGATCGGCATGGCGCTCACGCCGTCCTGCGCGATCTGCTTCAGCCCGAATACGACGGCGAGAATGGCGAGCAGCGACATCACGGCGCTGCCGATGTGCAGCCTGCCGGCGTTCGGATCCCGGTACTCCGGCAGCGTGCGCGGGCCGAGCACCAGGAGCAGTGCCATGACCGGCACGCCGATGAGAAAGACCGATCCCCACCAGAAGAACTCGAGCAGGATGCCGCCCAGGATGGGGCCGATGGCGCCGCCCGCCGAGTAGGCCGCGACCCACACGCCGATGGCCGTGGAGCGCTGCTTCGGGTCGAGGAACATCGTGAAGATGAGCGACAGCGTCGACGGTGCAACCGTCGCGCCGGCGATGCCCATGATCGCCCGGCTGGCGATGAGCATCTCCGAGCTCGTCGAGAAGGCAGCGAGGAGGCTGGCCAGCGCGAATCCGGCGGCCCCGCCCAGGAGCAGCTTGCGACGACCGATGCGATCGCCGAGCGTGCCCATCGTGATGAGCAGCCCGGCGACCAGGAAGCCGTAGATGTCGATCATCCACAGCAGCTGGGCGCTCGACGGCCGCAGCTCCTCGCTGATGCGCGGGATCGCCAGGTTGAGCACCGTCAGGTCCATGGCGTACACGAGGGCCGCGAGCGTCAGCACGCCGAGGCCGATCCATTCGCGTCGGGTCGCGCGCGGCGGCGCTGCGGTCGCGCTCGTTGTCTCAGTCACGCTCATGTAGACGATGAACCGCTGGCTTCCTCATCGGTCAGGAGCCTCGAAGCGGTGCCAGCACTCTATCGGCCGTTTCTCACCGGAAGGTGGCCCTGGCGTGTCGTTTGGCCACTCCATGTGCGATTTGGGCGGTAGATCGCTCGCAACTGCTTGACACCACACGATATACAACCGTATGGTTGTACTGATGCAGCTCGTACCACCCGACTTCGATCGCATGTTCGGCGCGCTGGCGGACGCCACGCGGCGTGACATCGTGCGCCGTGCGATCGACGGCGAGGAGGGTGTGGCCGAGCTCGCCAGCCACTACCCCATGAGCTTCGCGGCGGTGCAGAAGCACGTCGCGATCCTCGAGCGCGCCGGGCTGGTCACGAAGCGGCGGATCGGGCGACGCAAGGTCGTCCGCACGAACCTGGCTGGCCTGCTCGCGGCGCGGCGGTTGCTGGACAAATACGAGGAGCTGTGGCGCGGTCGAGTCGACCGCATGGCCGACCTCATCACCGACACGAAGGAGACAGACCGATGACCGTCACCGCCGTCCACAAGGATCCCCAGGCGCTGACCATGACGCTCGAGGCGGAGTTCGACGCCACACCCGAGCGCGTCTGGCAGCTCTGGGCTGATCCACGCCAGCTCGAGCGCTGGTGGGGACCGCCGACCTATCCGGCCACCTTTACGAAGCACGGCCTCTCCCCCGGCACCCGCGTCGAATACCACATGACCGGCCCGGAGGGCGACCAGCCGAAGGGCTACTGGGACATTCTCGAGGCCGATGCGCCGCATCGCCTCCTGGTGCGCGACGGCTTCGCCAACGACGACGGCACGCCGAACGAGGAGTTTCCGACCGGCGAGATGGAGGTGACGATCGAGGAGTCCGGCGACGGGCGCACCCGCATGTCGATCCTGAGCCGCTTCCCGAGCATCGAGGCGATGGAACAGCTGCTCGCCATGGGCCAGGAGGAAGGCATGAAGCAGGCGGTCGGCCAGATCGACGGCATTCTCGCCGAGGACACCGTCCAGACGGCCTGATGAGACCGATGAGAACGGTGGATCTGCATCGTCCACACGGTGAGTAGCGAGGAACCCGTCATGAATCCCGAATCGCAGATCGACGACTACCTGCGCAGCCTTCCGGCGTGGCAGAGCCGGCTCGCGACGCGCATTCGGGCGCTGGTGCACGAGGCCGATCCGAACATCACCGAAGCCTGGAAATGGGGCACGCCGGTGTTCGCCGATGGAGGCAACGTCGTCGCGATCGGCGCCTTCGCGGATCACGTCAAGGTGAACTTTTTCAAGGGAGCGACGCTCAGGGATCCGGCCGGACTTTTCAACGCCGGCCTGGAGGCGAAAGCGACCCGCGCGATTGATCTCGCCGAGGGCGACCAACTGGATGAAGCGGCCTTCGGCGCACTCGTCGCGGAAGCAGTCGCGGCAAACCGCACGTAGCGCAACGACAGCAGGAGCGACGACATGACCACGACCGAATCGACGACGCGGACCATCCAGGCGCCGGGCGCGACGCTCACCTACGACGTCCGCCCCGGCAGCTCGACCGACGTGCCGCCCCTGTTCCTCATCGGCTCGCCGATGGGCGCGTCCGGCTTCACCAGCCTGGCGAGCCACTTCCCGGACCGGACGATCGTGACCTACGACCCGCGCGGGGCAGAGCGCAGCACGAAGGACGATCCGGCGACGCCGTCGAATCCCGATCAGCACGCCGATGACCTCCATCGGATCATCCAGGAGGTTGGCGGGCTCGTGGATCTGTTCGCCAGCAGCGGTGGTGCGGTCAACGCGCTGGCGCTGGTCACCGCTCATCCGGAAGACGTTCGGATCCTGGTCGCGCAC
>DASTTX010000163.1:0-4715 GCA_035759945.1 Candidatus Limnocylindria bacterium
ATGCGCTCACGTTCGCTCGCGTCGGCCACGTATTCGGTGAGCATCCGCGCAATTCCGTCGCGCGTTGCGGCCTCGTCGTCCTCCTCGCTGAGCTGCGCGCGACGACGGACCATCTCGCCGAGCGCCCAGAAGGTGATGCCCTCGCCGTAGCTCGGTGAGCGGCCGCGATGCCACCAGATGTTCTCCGCCACCCCGTCGACGTACTTCTCCAGCTCCCACACCAGCCGGCTCTTGCCGATGCCGCCCGCGCCGGTGATGCTCACGAGCCGCGGACGCCGCTCGCGTCCGACGGTGTGGAGCACCTCCTTGAGCTGTCGCAGCTCCTCGTCGCGGCCGACGAACGGCGGCTCGAGCGTGTCGGTGCGTCCCTGGCCGCCGCGCTGCGCCACGACGCGCAGCGCCCGCCAGGCCGGGACCGGCGTCGTCTTGCCTTTGAGCGAGTGGTCGCCCAGCGGCTCGAACACGATCGAGCGCTCCGCGGCGCGGCGCGTTGCCTCACCGACCAGGACGGTCCCCGGCTCGGCCACGCCCTGGAGGCGGGCGGCGGTGTTGACGAGGTCCCCGGCCACCATCCCCTGGTTCTGGGCGTTGAGCGTCACGGCGGCCTCGCCGGTCAGGACGCCGGCCCGTGCCTGGAGGTCCGGCTGGAGCGCCTTGACCCCGTCGATGATTTCGAGGGCCGCACGGACCGCCCGCTCGGCGTCGTCCTCGTGTGCGATCGGGGTGCCCCACACCGCCATGACCGCATCGCCGATGAACTTCTCGACCGTCCCACCGTGGCGCGTCACGATCTCGGTGGCCGTGTCGAAGTAGCGGGTCAGGAGCTCGCGGACCGCCTCCGGATCGCGATCCTCGGCAAAGGTCGTGAAGCCGACGAGGTCGCTGAAGAGGACGCTGACCAGCCTCCGCTCGGCCGATGCGGGCGCCTGCTGCGGTGGCTGTTGCGCGGCGGCGGGCGCATCGGTCTGGAAGCTGTGGCCGCAGCTGGCGCAGAAGCGCGCGTCGGCGCGGTTCGACTCGCCGCAGTTCGGGCAGGCCGATGCCAGCGGGGTGCCGCAATTGTCACAGAAGCGGCTGCCGGGGCGGTTCTCGGTTCCGCATGCGGAGCACAGCAAGGCTGGAGCGTTCCTGCGTGGTTCTTGGCGGAGGGTACTCCGCTCGGGCAAGCATTCTCGGGCTGCCGCGGTCGCTGTTGTCCCGCTATACCGCTGTGGGGCGTATCGGCCACTTCTTGGCCGTTGTTCCCAGGAGCGGAACAGTGGGCAGCGGGACACTCGATGAATCGAGGTGATTCGACCGGAGCAGTGCGCCACGCGGCATTCCCGCGACACATCGAGAGCCGGCACGCACCAGGTTCACCCACGCGCGAGGCTCACGCTCGGCCAGGCTCGATGCGTCGAGGGAACCGCGCGTGACAGACGCTTCCGGCGCATCTGGCTCGATAGATCGAGCCGCGAAACGGTGCGAAGACGCCGGGGTGTCGCATGGCTGGTGCCGTGTGCTACCGTGCGGCACCGACCAACCGAGACACTTTAGGAGGGGTTCCGCCCATGTCGCGACGGATGCGCGCGATCGGTCTGTTCATGTCAATCGGCCTGCTGCTGGCGGCCTGTACGAGCGACACCGGCGAGTCGGCTGGGGAGTCCGAGCCGGCCGAGGAATCGGCCGCGGCGGAGAGCCAGCCCGCAGCCGAGAGCGAGGCCCCGGCGGCCGACCTCGAGGACACCCTGACCGTGCTGTGCACGCCGCAGGAAGACTGGTGCCAGGTCATGGTCCAGCACTTCGAGGAGGAGTTCGGCGTCGACACCAATTACGTTCGCCTGAGCTCCGGCGAGGCGCTGGCGCGGCTGCAGGCTGGCGCCGAGGCGCCAGAGTTCAGCGTCTGGTGGGGCGGCCCGGCCGATGGCTTCGTCGCTGCCAATGCCGAGGGGCTGATCGAGCCGTACGACTCGCCGAACGCCGCCGATATCCCGGCGGAGCGCAAGGGCGAGGGCGGCATCTGGACCGGCGTCTACGTCGGCGCGCTCGGGTTCTGCTCGAACCAGGCGGTGCTCGACGAGCTCGGCGTCGACGTCCCGGATTCGTGGGATGACCTGACCGATCCGGCGCTCGCCGGCCAGGTTGCGATTGCTCATCCGGCCAGCTCGGGCACCGCGTATACCGCCCTGTACACCCAGGTCATCCGCCTGGGCAGCGAGGACGCGGCCATCGAGTACGCCAAGGAAGTCCATCCGAACGTCCTCCAGTACACGAGCTCAGGCGCGGCCCCGGCCGAGATGGCCGGGCGCGGCGAGGTCGCGGTGTCGGTGGTGTTCAGCCATGACTGCGTGCGGAACATCGAGGCGGGCTTCGACGATCTCGTGGTGAGCTTCCCCGAGGAGGGCACCGGCTACGAGATCGGCGGCGTGGCCCTGGTGGCCGGCGCGCCGGAGCCGAACGCGGCGAAGGCGTGGATCGACTGGGCGCTCGAGGCCGAGACCCAGGAGATCGGTCCGAACGAGGCGGCCAGCTTCCAGCTGCCGACCAACCCGAACGCGGCCGTGAACGAGAACTCGGTCAACCTCGACGAGGTGAACCTGGTCGAGTACGACTTCCAGGCCGCCGGTGAGGCGCGCGAGACGCTGACGCAGCGCTTCGAGGACGAGGTCGCGGCGGCTCCGGCCGAGTAGGGACCTTGCTGATCCAAGCGGTAGCGGGGCCGGCAGCGATGCCGGCCCCGTCTGTCTCATGACCGCGAAGGCGGCTGCGGAGGCACGCGCCCCGGCGGCCCGACGGCGGCGCGCCGCGATCGATCCGGCCCTGGCAGTCGCCCTGATCGTGACGGTGCTGTTCATCATCGTCGCGATCGTGCTGCCGATCGTCTCCATGGTCGGCGTCAGCCTGACCGCCGATGCACTGCCGGTCATTCAGCGCTACACGTTCGGGCCGCAGGGCCAGATCGTGATCAACACGATCATCCTGGGCGTGACCGTGGCGACGGTCGGCACCCTCATCGGCTTCCTGTTCGCCTACGTCCAGGTCCGGGTGCCCCTGCCTAAACGGCTGAAGCAGTTCCTCCACGTCATGGCGCTGGTGCCGATCGTCAGCCCGCCGTTCGCGCTGGCGCTGTCGGCGATCGTGCTCTTCGGCCGGTCCGGACTCATCACCCGCGACCTGCTGGGGCTCGACTTCAACATCTACGGGCTGCAGGGCATGGTGCTGGTCATGTCGCTGAGCTTCTTCCCGGTGGCGTACATCAGCCTGGCGGGGTTGATGCGCGCGCTCGATCCGGCGCTGGACGAGGCGGCGACGAACCTGGGTGCATCGCGCTGGCGGACGTTCCGGACGGTGACGCTGCCCCTGCTGCTGCCGGGGCTGGCGTCCGGCTTCCTGCTCCTGTTCGTCGAGGCGCTGGCCGACCTGGGCAACCCGATCGTGCTGGGCGGCAACTTCCAGGTGCTGGCCTCGCGGATGTACCTGGCCATCATCGGCCAGTACGACACCCTGGGCGGCGCGGTGCTGGGCCTGCTGCTGCTGGTGCCGAGCCTGATCGTGTACTTCGTGCATCGCTACTACGCCGAGCGGGCGTCGGTCGTATCGGTCACCGGCAAGCCATCCGGGCGTCCGGCCGAGCTGACGAACCGGCCGGTGGCGGCGCTGCTGACGGCGGGCACGCTGGTCGTGTCGCTGCTGGTGCTGCTCATGTACGGCACGATCTTCTGGGGCGCGTTCACCAACCTCGTCGGCGTCGACAACACGCTGACGACCAAGAACTTCGAGTTCGTGCTCTTCGGCTACGGCCTCGAGGCGGTGTCCGATACCGTCCTGCTGGCCGGCATCGCCACGCCGCTGGCCGGGTTGCTGGGCGTGGTCGTGGCCTTCCTGGTCATCCGCGGCCGGTTCTGGGGACGGGGAGCTTTGGACTTCGGGACGATGCTCGGCGTGGCGGTGCCGGGGACCGTATTCGGCATCGGCTACCTGCTGGCCTTCAACACGCCGACCGAGGTGGCCGGCATCCCGCTCATCCCGAAGCTGACCGGCGGGGCAGGGCTGCTGGGCGGCGCGATTGCGATCGTCATGGTGTACGTGGTGCGGTCCGTGCCGGGCGGGCTGCGCTCCGGCGCCGCGGCGCTGCAGCAGATCGATCCGACCATCGAGGAGGCATCGGTCTCGTTGGGGGCTTCGCAGACAACCACCTTCCGCCGCGTGGTCATTCCGCTCATCCGGCCGGCATTCCTGACCGGGCTCATCTACTCGTTCGCGCGGTCGATGACCGCCATCAGCGCGATCGTGTTCCTGACCACGCCGTCGACCCGGATCATGACCCAGCAGATCCTCAACGAGACGAACGCGGCGCGGTTCGGCAACGCGCTGGCCTATTGCGTCATCCTGATCGTCATCGTGTGCTTCGCCATCGCCGTGCTGTACTGGGTGATCGGGTCGGGGACGCGCGTCGACCGCGGCCGGGCGGAGGCAGCGGAGGCGACGCTGGTGCGTTCGACATGAGTGGTGGTGCGGGTGCGCCGGCGACCGTTGCGCTCGAGCGCCTGACGAAGGAGTTCCACTCCCCGGAGGGCCGCGCGGTGGTGGCGGTCGATGACGTCTCGCTGTCGTTCGGCGGCGGCTCCTTCGTGACCCTGCTGGGACCGTCGGGCTGCGGCAAGACGACGACGCTGCGGATGATCGCCGGCTTCGAGACGCCAACGTCAGGGCGGGTGCTGGTGGATGGCGTCGAC
>DASTTX010000164.1:0-4609 GCA_035759945.1 Candidatus Limnocylindria bacterium
TCGGCGAACGTCGAGCGCGCCGATGTCGTCGACCGGCACCGGGAACTCGATCTCGCCGTCGGGAGCGAGCATCGCGATCGTGCCGTACGTCTGCCGGCGGCCGGCGACCGCCGCCGCCCGGTCCTCGAGCGTCGCGAGATGCCGGGGATCGGCGTCGCCGCTGCTCACCGCGTCGGTGAGCGGGGCGAGCCAGCCGAGACGCGCGTCGTTGGCGTGGTCCGCTCGCTCGGCCAGCAGCCATGCGGTATCTGCGCCATCGGCCCCGACCGTTCGGAGGCCTGGCCAGCCACCGGCGACGATCGCGTCCAGTCGTCGCGCGTTGTCGTCGTTCACCCGCAGCAGCGTCTCGGCCTCCGGCGGACGCCCCTCCCAGTCGACCAGGGCGGTTGTCAGGGTGGTGACCGGCCCCGCCAGGCGTCGATCCAGCTCACGTTGGAGCGGCGGGTCTGACGCGCAACGCGTGAACAGTGCATCGGCGGCGGCCAGCTCGCGATCCGCCATCTCGAGCAGCTCGTCGCGCAGCGCCGGATCGCGAACCACGGGCGACGTCAGCGAGGGGCGCTGGTGCGTCGCCGTCCGTTGCGCCCCGCCGCGTGCAGCTCCGAGGCGATCGATGCCGGCAGGTGGCCGCTGACGCGCACGCCACCCGCCTCGTAGGCCTCGCTCACGTCGCCGGAGCTCCGGGCGCGGGCGACGAGCTCGCCGCGCTCGTACGGGACGACGGCGTTGACGGCGACCATCTGGGCCCGCAGCGCATCGGCGATCTTGTGGCGCAGGTCGTCGAGGCCCTCTCCGGTCACGGCGCTGACGAAGGCGGTGCGCTCGCTGGCGGGTCGCTCGCCGGCATCGGCGGGAAGCAGGTCGACCTTGTTGTAGACGATGATGCGCGGCTTCTCGCCCGCTCCGAGCTCGTCGAGGACGGCCTGCACGGCGGCCTGCTGGCCGACGAAGTCAGGATCTGAGGCGTCGACCACCTCCAGCAGCAGGTCGGCGCGCATGACCTCCTCGAGGGTCGCGCGGAAGGCCTCGACCAGGTCGTGCGGCAGCTTGTTGATGAATCCGACCGTGTCGCTCATCACCACCTCACGGCCGCTCGGCAGCGTGAGCTGGCGCGTCGTCGGATCGAGCGTCGCGAACAGCATGTCGGCGGCGTACACGTTCGAATCGGCCATGGCGTTGAGCAGCGTGCTCTTGCCGGCGTTGGTGTAGCCGACCAGTGCAACGGTCGCCACCTCGTGCCGATCCCGCTGGCGCGCGGCGGTCGCGCGGTGGC
This sequence comes from Candidatus Limnocylindria bacterium, assembly GCA_035759945.1. GTDB lineage: Bacteria > Chloroflexota > Limnocylindria > QHBO01 > QHBO01 > JACDBZ01. Next base: position 1,274 of record DASTTX010000164.1, read on the forward strand.
GTCGCACGTCCTCGAGCTCGGCCTTGACCTTCTTGATCTTCTCGCGGATCAGGCGCCGGTCCGTCTCGAGCTGGCTCTCGCCGGGGCCCCGCGTGCCGATCCCGCCGCCGGTGCGCGAGAGGTGCGTCCACATGCGGGTCAGGCGTGGCAGGTGGTACTCGAGCGCGGCGAGCTCGACCTGGAGGCGGCCCTCCTTCGTCTTCGCGTGCCTCGCGAAGATGTCGATGATCAGCGCCGATCGGTCCAGCACCTTGCAGTCCAGCAGCTTCTCGAGGCTGCGCTGCTGGTTCGGCTCCAGCTCGTCGTCGACGATCAGGACGTTGAAGTCGGTTGCCGCCTTCTCGTCCGCCAGCTCGGCGGCGCGGCCCTTGCCGAAGTACCACACCGGATCTGGTCCCGCGCGTCGCTGAAACGCCGAGCCAACGACGGTGGCCCCGGCCGTTTCGGCCAGGGCGGCGAGCTCGGCGAGCGACCTGCTCACCGGCCAGCGTCCGTCGGACGGATCGTCGAGGCCGATGAGGAAGGCGCGCTCGTCGGGGGTGGTGAGGTCGATCATGCGGGCGCGTTCGGACATCTGTTCGATATGGTACCCGCTCAGCTCAGGGCGGCGCGAATGAGCCGATGGGCCTGGTCGACGAGCGACGGATCGTCCGCGGGTCGATCTCCGGCTCGCAGCCACACGATGCGGCTGTCGCGCCGGAACCAGCTCAGCTGCCGCTTCGCGTAGTTGCGGGTGTGCCGTGCGGTGATTTCGATGGCGCGCTCGAGGCTGAGCTCCCCCGCCAGGTGCGCCATCGCTTCCCGGTAGCCGTGGCCCGTCATCGGGCGCAGGTCCGCCGCGTAGCCGGCGTCCTGGAGGCGACGCACCTCGTCCAGCAGGCCGCCGGCGGTGAACATCCAGCGCGTCCGCTCGTCGATGCGCCGATACAGGACGTCGCGGCCGCGGTCGAGCGCAAGCATGACCGCCCGGCCCGCGTACGGAACGGCATCGGGAGCCGCCCCACCGCCGGCAATCCGCTCCAGGGCGCGCAGCACGCGGCGGGGGTTGCGGAGATCGACCGTGGTCCGCGGATCGGCGGCGCGCAGCCTCGCGGCCAGCGCTTCGAGACCATCGGTGGCGAGCTCATCGGTCAGCCGCTGGCGGATCTCGGGTGACCACGGCTGGCTCGCGTAGTCGTGGCCGTCGACCAGTGCGGCAACGTACAGTCCCGTCCCGCCGACGACCATCGCCATGCGGCCGCGAGCCGCGATCTCGGGAACGATGGCGCGTGCGCGCTCCACCCATTGGGCGACCGTGAATGCCTCGTCCGGGTTGACGACGTCCAGGAGATGGTGCGGTACCGATGCTCGCGCCGAGGCATCCGGCTTGGCCGTGCCGACGTCCATGCCGCGGTAGACCTGGCGCGAGTCGGCGGCGATGAGTTCGACCGGGAGCCGGTCCGCGAGCGCGAGTGCGAGCTCGGTCTTGCCCGACGCCGTCGGGCCGATGACCCCGATCAGCGGCGGGCTGGCCCTGTCAGCTGTTGCGGCCAACGGCGCGTGCCAATCGCCTCAGATCTCGATCAACCGCTGCACCTGCTCGATGCCGCTGGCGCGGCCGGTGGCCGGCGATGCCGTGATGACCACCGCGTTGAACGACACGGGGCCATCCGCGACCGCGAAGCGCGTCGGCAGGTGCGAGGTGAAGCGCGGCAGCACGGTCTCGAGCGACATGCCGATGATCGAGTCCCGCGGTCCGGTCATCCCGATGTCGCTGATGTAGGCCGTCCCCTTCGGAAGGACGCGCGCATCGGCGGTTGGGACATGGGTGTGTGTGCCGACCACCGCGGAGACGCGCCCGTCGAGGTACCAGCCCATCGCGTTCTTCTCCGACGTGATCTCGCAGTGAAAGTCGACGATCCGGATCGGCGGCAGCGGATCGGCGGCGCCGTCGAGCAGCTCATCGAGCTTTGTGAACGGCGAATCGAGCTGGTTCATGAACACGCGGCCCATGGCGTTGATGACGGCGATCTCGTCGCCGGCATCGGTGTGGTGCACCAGCCAGCCACGGCCGGGAGCGTCGTCGGGGTAGTTGATCGGACGCAGCACCGGCCGATCGGTATCGAGATAGTCGTACACCTCGCGCTTGTCCCAGATGTGGTTGCCGCTGGTGATGACGTCCACTCCCCCACCGAGCAACTCCTCCGCCAGGCGCGGCGTGAGGCCCATTCCGGCGGCCACGTTCTCGCCGTTGGCGATGACCATGTCGAGCTCCAGATCGCGGCGGAGGTCGCCGAGCACCTGGAGCACGGCGTCACGACCGGGCCTGCCGATGACATCGCCGATGACGAGGATCCGGAGCTCGCCCGCGGGCGCCGTCACCGGGCGTAGTCGACCGCGCGAGTCTCGCGGATGACGGTCACCTTGATCTGCCCGGGGTACTGGAGCTGCTCCTCGATCTTCTTGACCACGTCGCGGGCCAGGCGGCTCGACGCGACGTCGTCAATGTCCTCCGGCCGCACCAGGATGCGAATCTCGCGCCCCGCCTGGATGGCGAAGCAGCGCTCCACGCCCGGGAAGCTGAGGGCGATCTGCTGCAGGTCCTCGAGCCGCTTCACGTAGTTGTCGAGCGTCTCGCCGCGCGCGCCCGGGCGCGACGCGCTGATCGCGTCGGCGATCTGCACGACCGTGGCCTCGACGCTCTCCTGCTCGACCTCCTGGTGGTGCGCGGCGATGGCATTGCAGACGATGGGATTGACGCCGAAGCGGCCGGCGATATCGGCGCCGATGGCGGCGTGCGGCCCCTCGACCTCGTGGTCGACCGCCTTGCCGATGTCGTGCAGCAGCCCGCCCTTCTTCGATTCGGCCACGTTGGCGCCGATCTCCGCGGCCAGCAGGCCGGCCAGGCGTGACGTCTCGACGACGTGCGCCAGCACGTTCTGGCCGTAGCTGGTGCGGTACTTCAGCCGACCGAGGAGCTTGATGAGCTCGGGGTGAAGCCCCGGGACGCCGGCGTCGTAGGCCGCCTGCTCGCCGGCCTGGCGCATCACCACCTCGATCTCGGCCCGGCACTTGGCCACCGTCTCTTCGATCCGTCCCGGATGGATCCGCCCGTCGCCGATGAGCTTGGTCAGCGCCATCCGCGCCACCTCACGGCGCACCGGATCGAAGCCGGACAGCACCACGGCCTCGGGCGTGTCGTCGATGATCAGGTCGACGCCGGTCGCCTGCTCCAGGGCCCGGATGTTCCGGCCCTCGCGGCCGATGATGCGGCCCTTCATCTCGTCGTTGGGGAGGTGGACGACGGTGACCGTGTGCTCGGCCGTGTGATCGGCGGCAACCCGCTGGATGGCCGTG
>DASTTX010000165.1:0-3028 GCA_035759945.1 Candidatus Limnocylindria bacterium
CCGGTGGTGCGTCCGAGCAACCGCAGCATCCCTTTCGGGGGGAGTCGCCTCAATAGGAGGAAGGTACCGAGCGTACGCACTCCGCCGATAGGTCGGCGCAGTTGCGATATATCGAGGCGAATTCACCGGAAGGACGCTTCGCGCTGCGTTCCCGCGATGTATCGAGTCCCGGCAGGCACGAGCGGCGCCGCTGGGTGCGCCTCACGCTCGTGAGCGCTCGTTACAACGCGGCATTCGCGCGCGGCACATGGCTCCGGCGAGATGGCCTCGATCCATCGCGGATCCGCGGGCCAACCTACCCCGTGGGGGACGCCGGCGCCCGGCGGCGGCAGTAGCGCGCGCCCCTACCGCCGATATATGGGGCAACGGCGCGCACGGCTGACGGCTCCGGTGCCGTATTGCGTCACATATGGGGCGACTGGGCGCAGGAGCGAGGCCCTGCGTGCATGGCTGCCCGACATATCGGCGCCCCCGAGCCGCGACCTACCCCGTGGAAGGCGCGGGCCGCGTGCCGTGGGCGCGTCGCACCTTTTGCGAGACCGCGTAGAGGATGCCGCCCAGCACGATGACGGTCACGACGGTGAGGCCGCGGTCCACGAGCGCGACGGCGGCGGCAGGCTCCTGCGGAACGCCGTACAGGTACAGCACGCCGATGATCCCTGCCTCCACGAACCCGAAGCCGGCCGGTGTCAGCGGAATGGCGGTCAGCAGAGCGGCGGCCAGTGCAACGAACACCGATGACGAGATCCCCAACCCGACCTCGGGCAGGGCCAGCGCGCGGATGACGAAGTAGAGGCGCGCGCCCTCGAGCAGCCAGATGAAGGTGGTGAGCACCAGGATGACCGGAATGGAGCGTCCCGTGAGCGCCCCGGTGCTGCCCTCGTGGAATCGGTCCCAGAGCTCGGCGACGCGAGCGGGCAGGAATCGGCTGACGTGCCCGCCCCACGCGCGCAGGGCGACGATCATCAGGATGAAGGCGATCGCCACCACGAAGCCGATGATGAACAGGGTGTCGATATCGGGCCGATGGCGGCCACGGAAGGACCAGAAGCCGGCGGTCAGCGCAAGGGCGGCGATGATGATGATGTCGGCCACGCGCTCGATGAACACGGTCCCGACCGTGCGCGAGATCGAGGCGCCGTAGTTGCCGCGCAGCAGATAGGCGCGGTACAGGTCGCCGAGCTTCGCCGGCACCAGGCAGTTGACGAACCACGACAGGAACAGGATCTCGGTCGCGTCGCGGAAGCGGACGCGCATGCCGCTTCGCTCGAGGACGTAGCGCCATCGGTAGCTGCGCACGGGGAAGGTCGCGTAGTAGGCGATGAACGCGAGCGCCAGGAAGCCCGGGTTGGCCTGACCGATGAGCCGCCCGACCTCGCCCCAGTCGAAGCTGGGCCCGAACAGCACGCGCGAGACGAGGTAGAGCAGGACCACGCCGAAGATCAGCGAGCCGATGGTCCGCACGTTGAGGACCCGGCGCCGCAGCGACACCTCCTGCTCGATCCGCGCGGCGTCCGGCAGCGGCTCCGTCACTCGTCAGCCTTTTCGGTCGGCGGCAGCTCGGACGGCGCCGGGCGCTGGACCGGCTCGCGACGGACCTGCTCCACCGGCTGCGGGCCGAGGATCGGTCCGGCCGCGGTGCGCTTGCCACGCCACGCGTCGAACGTGTTCTTCCAGACCGCCCATCGGGTGGTGAGATGGATGAAGACGGTCGATCGGCTGGCGTGCCAGTCGTTCTCGGGGAGGCCGGCCTTCAGCTCATCGGCGGTGTCGAAGGCGGGAAGGGCGTTGAAGGCCATGGCCACCTCGAAGCTCGAGTGCGAGTCGCTGGCGGCGATCCCCGGGATGCCGTAGTTCGCGGCGAAGTCGGCGGCCTCCTGGTTGTGGCGCTGGAGCGTGACGCGGCAGTTGAAGACCTCGACCATGTCGATCTTGCCGACCTCGGCCAGGTTGCGCAGCGGGCCTTCCTTGATGTGCGAGCCGCGGAACGGATCGAACGGGTGCGGGATGCTGACCAGGCCACCCTGCCGATGGATCTCATCGGCGGTCTCGTTGGCGGAGAGGCCGCGCGGGATGGTGCGCTCCAGGAAGATGCCGACCACCTCTCCATCGGCGGTGGATACCTCCTCGCCGAGGATGACGGTCAGCTTGTCGGTCAGGCCGAGCTGGGCCACCTTGTCGCGCACGGCGATCGCGCCCTCGACGTTGTTGTGGTTCGTGACGGCCACGTGCGTCAGACCGCGCTCGATGGCCTTCTCGATGAACTTCTCCTCGGTCAGGATCGAGTCGCGGCTGAAGCGGGTGTGGATGTGGAAGTCGGCGAACGCCTTCGCGGTCGGTGGCTTGCCGGTCGTCTCGCGCTCCTCGGCCAGCATCGAGCGCAGCTCGGTCGCCGACGTGGCGATCGTCATCAGTGCGCGACCAGGCTCTTGCGGAACGTGCCGAAGTGCTCCAGTGCCATTCCCGTGCCGACCGCCACGCTGTTGAGCGCGTTCTCCGCCACGTGGCAGGGGATGCCGGTGACCTGGGTCAGCAGCTTGTCGAGGTTCCGGAGCAGGGCGCCGCCGCCGGTCATGACCATGCCCTTGTCGATGATGTCCGAGCTCAGCTCGGGAGGCGTCTGCTCGAGGACGTTGCGGACGGCGGTGATGATGCCCTGGAGCGGCTGCTCGATGGCCTCGGTGATCTCGGTGCTGGTGATCGGAATGGTGCGAGGCAGGCCGGCGATCATGTCGCGGCCCTTGACCTCCATCCGCAGCGGTTCCTCCAGGGGCATGGCCGAGCCGATCTGGATCTTCACGTCCTCGGCGGTGCGGTCGCCGATCATGAGGTTGTACTTGCGGCGGATGTAGTTCGCGATGCTCTCGTCGAAGCGGTTGCCACCGACCCGGAGCGAGTCGCTCACCACGATCCCACCGAGCGCAATGACCGCGATCTCGCTGGTGCCGCCGCCGATGTCGATGATCAGGTTCCCGGATGGCCCGCTGATTGGCACGTTCGCGCCGATGGCGGCGGCCAGTGGCTCCTC
>DASTTX010000166.1:0-10354 GCA_035759945.1 Candidatus Limnocylindria bacterium
GACCTTCCGCTGGTGGCACGTACCGCCGCGTCGTACGTGCGGGCACGCGCCGGCCGCGCGCCTGCGCCACTGCTCACGGCGGCGGAGCTGGACACCGACGGCCCGGGCCTGATCGTGGTCGGCTCACACGTCGAGACGACATCGCTCCAGCTGGAGCATCTCCTCCAGGGCGACTCCGTCGTCGCGCACGAACTGGCCGTCGATGCGCTGCTGGCGGGCGGGACGACGACGGAGCTGGCCATCAGCAGCGCGGCAGCGGCGCTCGACGCAGCACTCGCCCTGGGACGCATCGGCGTGGTCTCGACCGCGCGGGTGCGGCGGGACGTGGGACTGGATGGCGGGCGAGCGATCTCATCGGCGCTGGTGGAGGTCGTTCGCCGCGTCGGCACGCGCCCGGGATGGGTCCTCGCGAAGGGCGGCATCACCAGCTACGACGTCGCCACCCGCGGGCTCGTCATGCGGGAGGCGCGGGTCGCCGGCCAGCTGCTGGCCGGCGTGCCGGTCTGGATCGGCGGCCAGGGCAGCCGATGGCCGGGCACGCCGCTCGTGGTGTTTCCCGGCAACGTTGGCAGCGTTGACGCGCTGGCCAGCGTCGTGGCGTCGCTCAGCGGACGGTGAGGGCCGGACCTGAGCTCGACGCGGCCGTGCGCCGGATCGTCGGAACCGACGCGCTGCGCATCGAGCGCGTCGAGCGTCACGCGCTCGAGTACGACGCATTCCTGGCCGGCCGCGAGATCGCGCGTGTCGAAGGCACCGCCCGGGTCGGGACTCGAAGCGTGCCGTGGTCGTTCATCGAGAAGCGCACCGAGGGGCCGGCGGTCGCATCGGCTTACCTGTACGACAACGCCAGGCGCGAGCTGGAGGCATACCGCTCGGGGCTGCTCGACGACCTGGCGCCGGACCTCGAGGCGCCACGGCTGCTGGCGGCCGCGGAGGAGGGCGACGGCAGCCTGACGCTGTGGATCGAGGACCTGGAGGCGACGGCACGGAGGCTGACGTCTCGCGACGATATCCTCTCCGCGGCGCGGCACCTCGGCCGTCTGTCGGGACGCTGGCTCGGGAGCCTGCCGGACGAGGAGTGGCTGTTCACCGGCTGGATCGAGCGGCACAGCCAACCGGAGGCGATGCGGGACGCCGTGGCCCTCGTGAACGAGGCGATGGCGATGCCGGCCGTCGAGTCGCGGCTCCGGCGAGGTCTCGACGAGGTGGCGACGCTGATCGCGGACCAGGGAGCCTTCGCCGTGGCGCTCCGTCGCCTGCCGGTGACGCTCTGCCACCACGACGCGGTGGCCGCGAACGTCTTCCGACGCGAGACGGCCGATGGCGCGGAGACGGTCCTCATCGATTGGGAATCGGTCGGCCCTGGCCCCGTCGGCGCCGACCTGGCCTCGTTGCTCTTCGCGTCTCCGCGGCGCGGCGACTTCCCGGCCAGCCTGCTCGAGGACCTCATCGACGAGGCCGCGGCCGACTATGCCGGCGGTGTGCAAGAGGGTGGTGGCTCGCTCGATGGGTCCGCGCTCCGGCTCGGGCTGCACGCGAGCATCGCGCTGCGCTGGGCGCTCGCCCGCGACGTGACCGCCATCCTGGCCAGGGGCGGCACCGCCCGGCGCGGCAGTGCGCCAGAAGAGTCGGCCGATGAGGCGCTGAGCGACCTCCTCAGGCTCGTGCCGGTGCTCCTCAACTCGGCCGCTGAGGCGCGGGCGCTCATCCAGGCTGGCTGAACCAGGCGCCGGTGGCCGCAACGCCCGGCAGCCCATCGACCGTGCCCCCCGATGGCACGTATTCGAGCCCGATCGGTCCGTCATAGCCTCGAAGCGCCTCGCCGATGGCCGCCCAGTCGAGCGAGCCCGTGCCGGGCTCATGTCGGCCGGGCACGTCCGCGACCTGGACGTGGCCGACGTGTGGGGCGGCGCGACGGATGGCCGCGGGGACGTCGGCCACCGTCAGCGCGAGATGCCAGGTGTCGAGCTGCAGCTTCCACCCCAGGGGCGCGAGGGCGCGCAGCAGCGGCTCGGCGTCGTCGAGCGTGGCGAGCAGGTACGCGGGATTCTCGGGGCGGTTGAGCAGCTCGGTCACGAGCGTGACGCCGTCGTCGGCGGCAAGGGGCAGCGCCCAACGAACGTTCTGCCCGAAACACGCCAGCTGGGCGTCAACGCCGACGCCGCGCACGGCGTTGCCGGCGAGGACGTTGATCGCCCGGCAGCCGACGTCGCGGGCGAGGGCCAGCGCATCGGCGAAGTCGGTCCGCCACTCCTCGACGCGCGACGGGTCGTTCGGCCAGCCACGCTCCCCCGCCGCCAGGTCGCCGGCGTCCATGTTGAGCATGGCCACGCCGATGCCGGCGGCTCTCACCGCATCAGCCGTCTGCGCCGGGTCATCCGGCCAGGGGAACTCGACCTGGCTGAAGCCGGCCCTGCGCGCCGCCGCGAACCGGTCCTTCCAGGGCAGCTCGGTGAAGAGCCAGGCGACGTTCGCCGCGGCCCGTTCCGGGATCGTCACGACGTGACCGCCGCCGGGCCGATCCTCGTCGCTCACGGCAGGCCGTTGCGGCGGGCAACCTCGCCGTACCAGAGCGCGGAGTCCTTCGGGATACGCCGCTGCGTGGGGTAGTCGACGTAGGTGATGCCGAACCGCGGGCCGTAGCCCTCGGCCCACTCGAAGTTGTCGAGCATCGACCAGGCGAAATAGCCGCGCACGTCGACGCCGGCGTCGATCGCCTCCTCCAGCGCCGCGAGGTGCGTGCGCGTGAACTCGATCCGCCGCGGGTCGTGGACGGCGCCGTCGGGCGCGATCTCGTCGCGCAGCGAGCAGCCGTTCTCGGTGATGAGGATGGTCGGTGCGCCGTACTCGTCACGCAGCCGGACCATCAGGTCGCGCAGCACGTCGGGCGTCATCTCCCAGCCCAGGTCGGACGTCGGGATGCCGGTCGTCGTCTCGGTCCGCACCACCCAGGCGAACTCGGCCGCCTCATTCACCCCCGGCGCGCGGACGACGCGGCGCGCGTAGTAGTTCACGCCAAGGAAGTCGATTGGCTGCCTCACCCGCTCCAGGTCGCCGGGTTGAATCCAGTCGAGCGCGAACCGCTCGCCGAAGTAGCGGAGCATGTCGTCGGGATAGGAGCCACGAAAGACGGGGTCGAGGTACCAGCGGTTCGTGTAGCCGTCCGACAGGACGGCGGCGCGCCGGTCCGCATCGGTCTGCTCCTGTGGGTAGGTGGGCAGGAGGTTGAGCGTGATGCCGATCGGCGCCGAAGCGCCTGAGGCGCGATACGCCTCCACGGCCATGCCATGCGACAGCAGCAGGTGGTGCGAGGTGCGGAGCTCGGCCTCGGTGTCCCGCACGCCGGGCGCATGGATGCCCAACCGGTACCCGAGCGCCGATACGATCCACGGCTCGTTGTGCGTGATCCACCAGGCGGGTCCGTCGCCGAAGGCGTCGACGCACAGCCGGGTGTACTCCGCGAAGCGCTCGCAAGTGTCCCGGCTCTGCCAGCCGCCGGTGTCCTGGACAGCCTGCGGGATATCCCAGTGATTCAGCGTCAGCGCCGGCCGGACGCCCTTGCTCACCAGCCGATCCACCAGACGCCGATAGAAGTCGATCCCCTTCGGGTTCGGCGTCCGGCCGTCGGGCTGAACGCGCGCCCAGGACACGCTGAACCGATACGCGTTCAGCCCGTACGAGGCGATGAGGTCGACGTCATCGGCCCAGCGGTGGTAGTGGTCGCACGCGACGTCGCCGGTGTCGCCGTTGGCGATCGTGCCCGGCTGATGGGTGAACGTGTCCCAGATGGACGGCCCCTTCCCGTCCTCGGCCACGGCACCCTCGACCTGGTAGCTGCTGGTGGCGGTCCCCCAGGCGAAGTCAGCCGGGAAGGGCATCGGGATCCTCCAGGGCAGCAAGGCAGGCGAAGAGGAGCACCCCGCCGGTCCACGCGTGCGACAGCGGCAGCAGCGAGCCCTTCGGCCGGAAGCAATCGGTCTGGTAGAAGCGCTCCGACACCATGCCGCGCATCCCGTTGAAGTCGCCGTCGGCGCGCGCCACGAACTGGCGCCACGCACGGAGCGCCTCCACCGCACGAAGCCGATAGTGGTCGTCGCCGGTGGCCCCGCTCAGCTCGACGAGCTCCGGCGTGCAGATCAGCCCGAAGTGGTGGAGATGCTGGTTCGCCGGCGACGCCTGGTCCGTCCCCCGCGTCCCGAAGCCGTACCGGCCCAGGATCGTGTGCTCGCCGAAGGGAACGTCGTAGGTGTAGCGGAAGGTGAGCATCCAGTCGGCCGCGCGCCGCGCCTCGTCGAGCCACGTGCGGTCGTGCGTCGCGCGCCACAGCGCGACGTAGGCGATGACCGCGTTGTAGCCGTCCTCGGAGCTCGGCGCCAGGTGGATGTCCTCGGGTGCGCCGTACACCAGCTCGTCGTCGACGAAGCGGGCGTAGTAGGCGCCGGCCCGCAGCGCCGCATCCCGATAGCGGTCATCGCCGAAGCGGTCGGCACCCTCGAGCAGGGCGGCGATCCACACCAACGCGCCGCCCCCGTCCCACTCGGTCACCTCCCCCGTCTCGGCATCGTGATAGGTGCCCAGGTTGCCGTCCTCTCGCTGTCGGTTGGCCATGGCGTCCAGGTTCGACCGCGCGGCAACCTCCCACGTCGGATGGCCGGCCGCGTGAGCGTCTTCGGCGCGGAGGGCTCGCAGGAAGAACAGCGTCGCCTGCCCGATGGTGTTGGCGTGCACCGTGCCCGGCGGGCTCCATCCCGTCCCCCAGCCATGCTCGAGCGTCCACTCCGCCCAGAACGTGCCGGACGGCGACAGGTTCTCGGCGATGTGATCGAGGACGTCGGCGCCGGCCGTGACATGCGCCTCCGAGCCGATCCGGCGGCCCCAGGCGAGCAGCTGGGCCGCCCACGGGGCGCCGCTGACCCAGCCGACGTGCATATGCGGACGGTCGCCCTCGCCGCCGGCCGTGCCGTCGAGGTTGCGCTCGAAGGCGGCAGTCTCGTACAGCGCCCGATGCTCCGGGTGGTAGTGCCAGGTGAGGAGGCCGTCCGCGGCAAGCTCGGCGGCCTCGGCAACGGAGACCCATGGCTCGGCGCCCTCGCCGGACCTGCGCTCCCACAGCCAGCGCAGGAACGGGACGTACCCGTGCCGGTCGCCGGGGCCGGTGGCAACCCGGAGTGGAACGACGATCGCGTCGCCCGGTTCCCACCGGTGCATCAGCGCCTCGGGCGGGTCCGGCACGTCGTAGCCGCGGTACGAGATCGGCTCCTCGCGATACGGCAGGTCGATCCAGATCCGGGTTCGCTCGCGGCTTCCCTCGAAGCCGATTCCCGCCGAGCCGAACTCGGCGGCAGGATCGAGCGAGAGCGCGGTCATGCGACCGTCCTGCCAGCAGAAGACGGCGGGCGTCGCCGCCCGATCGCCCCGGAACGACCAGCGCTCGGAGACCATGCGGGGTGGATCGTTGGCGCCGATCTCGTAGCGCGGGTAGGTGCGGCGACAGCTCGGCAGGCGGTTCTCGGCGTAGAACAGTCCCGGGATCAACCAGGCCGGCACGTCCCCAGCCGTCCCGAGCTCGAGGCCGATCCGGAAGCCGCGCTCGACCGGCTCGTCGCCCTCGTAGGCGATGTCGACCTGGAGGCCGCCGAACGCTTCCGGCGCGGCGCCCCGCCACGAGATCCGAAAGCCGCTGGGCGTGCGGGCCGTCCCTTCACCGTCGGTCGCGGTGATCGCCTCGACGGAGTTTCCCTCCGGCTCGAAGATCTCGACGAACAGCTGCTCAGCCACCGGTCAGCACCCGTTCGGCGACGTTCCAGCCGCTCAGGCGGAGACGCCGATCGCTGGCCGTCACGTCGTCCCAGACGACCTCGATGCTCCGGGCCTCCGAGCCCAGGACGGTGACGAGGTTGGCGCCGAGATAGGCGGCTCCGGGGCGCTCCGGCCAGCCGATCGGGCGGTCGTCGGACAGCCGTACCTCGAGCGCGGGAACCGCGCCGGTGACGCGCAGCCGGACGTTCCAGCGGTCGCCGTCGACGCTGACCGACGCCGCCAGGTCGGCGAGCGCGAGGCCGCCCATTGGCGCGAGCGTCGCGGTCCGCGACAGCAGCCGGCGGGTGCTCAGCCCGGCGAAGGAGGCGTCGAGGATGAGGACGTCGGTCGCATCGCCAGGGACGCCGAACACGACCTCGCGGGCGGTGCCGACCGCATTCGGCGCCACCTCGAGCGGTCGTCGGGCATCGTCGATCCGACGCCCGGCACCGTCGTGGAGCGTGACCAGGAGATCGCCACGCAGCACCTCATCGGTGTCGTTGACGACCCACGGATTCACGGCGAACCGATCGGCGCCCTCGAGCGCCTGCGAGGCGAAGCTCAGCCCGATGGCGGCGGGCGCATACGCCACCGCAACGGCGTGGTACGCGGCCTTCGGGACGCCGAAGTAGTCGACCGCGGCGTTCGACCAGGCGTTCGGGAATGGCTCGTTGAAGACCCACGGCAACGAGCCCGCGTTGCGGGGCCAGCGGCGCCGGTCGCCCTCGATCAGCGTGCGCAGCCCATCGGCCTGCAGGTGCTGGCTGGCACGTTCGAGCTCCTCCAGCGACAAACCGCCACCGAATGCTTCCTGGACGAACGGCTCGTTGTTCCACCACGCGCCGCGGTGGGCCATGACGGGGTCGCTGCGATCGGCGCCCCAGCGCTGCGCGTCCGTGACTGTGGCCCGCAGGGCTGGCAGGTTCGTCATGCCCTCCACGCCGAACTCGCTGTGCAGCAGGCTGGTCGTTGCCTCCGCGAGCGTGTGCTGCTCCTCGAGGCCCTGGTGCTCCCACGGACCGTGCACGTCGTGCAGCGATGCCGGGTCCTCGGCCATGGCCGCCAGGCTGTTGTCGAAGCGCGGCCCGGTCGGCGATGTCGGGAGCCATGCACGCGTCGGATCGAGGCGCGTGACGACGTCGTGCAACGCGGCAAGGACCGGATGGCGGTCGTCGAGCGGCCGGCCGTCGGGATCGGCCAGCTCGTTGCCGCCGCACCAGATGGCGAGCGACGGGTGGTGCGCGCGCAGCGGGACGACCGCCTCAGCCTCTGACCGCATCAGCTCAACGAACCGCGGGTCGTCCGACGGCGTGTTGGCCACGCCCGAGCTCGACTGGATGAACTCCTGCCAGACCATGATCCCGGCACGATCGCAGGCATCGTAGAAGTCTTCCGACTCGATCAGGCCGCCACCCCACACGCGCAGCAGGTTGACGTTCGCCCGGCGCAGCAGCTCGATGAGCCGATGCAGGCGCTGCGGCCGCGGCACGCCGTAGGCCGCGTCCATCGGCACCCAGTTCCAGCCCCGGATCCAGGTCGGACGGCCGTTCATGACCAGCGTGTACGGCCGAGCATCGCTCGCCGCTCCCTCGGTCGGAGCGAGCTCAACGGTCCGGATGCCGAAGGTGGTCGAACGCTCGTCGAGGCTCTGCCCCTTCGCATCCTGGAGGCGGAGGTCGAGCCGGTACAGGCCCGCCTGGCCGATGCCATTCGGCCACCACAGCATCGGCCGCTCGAGCTTCAGGCCGATGCTGGCGCGGTCGCCGTCGACGGTCGCGTCATCCGCGGCCACCAGGCTGCCCAGCGGATCCATGACGGCGGCATGGAGCGTGGCAACGTCGCCGTCGACGGAGCACTCGACCGTCACGTTGGCCACGCCATGGTCCGAAGCGAGGTCGATTGCGATCCGCGGTCGCCCAAGGCGGGCGTCGAATCGGTCGAGGCAAACCGAGCGCCAGATGCCGCTGTGCACCAGCCGCGGGCAGAAGTCCCAGCCGTAGGCCATGCGGCTGTGATGCTCGCGCGCCAGCTCGGTGCGGCTGACCTGCGAGGGCAGCCACGGGGCGCGCTCGACCACCACGACCAGGTCGTGCGATCCCGGCCCGAGGTCGGTCAACTCGAGCTCGAGCGGAAGGAACATGCCCCGATGCTGCCCGACCTCCTGGCGGTCCACGAAGACGGTGCCGCCCGGATCGATGCCGTCGAAGCGCAGGACGGATCGGTCGAGGCCGTCTTCGGGGATCGTGAAGTGCCGCCGATAGGCCCACGTCCGCTCCGGAATCCACTCGGCGGCGAGCGAGTTGCGGTCGACGTACGGGTTCGGGATCTCGCCGGCACGCCAGGCGTCGTCGATGGCGGACCCGGGGACGCGCGCCGGTCGCCAGCCCGACGACAGCCCCGCCTTGACCGGGGGGCCGTCATCCGCCGATGAGTCAGCCGACCCACGCAGGGCATCGCTCCACCGCCAGGCCTCGTCGATGAAGTCGCGGCGCTCCCACTCCCCATCGAGGTCGATCGTTCGGCGCAACCGGCTGCGCTCCATTACCGAGGCGTGACCTCCAGCCCCTCGAGCAGGTCGGTCTCGATCACCTCGCCGCCCCGCTCGATCCGGAACGTCTTGAGCTCGCTCGGCCCGAAGGCGACGTCGAGCCCGATGCCCCAGCGCGGCAGCTCGATGCGTGCGTCGACCGCCCGTCCCCACGTCTCGTGCGCGCGCAGGACGAGCGCCTCGCCGATCTCGGTGCGCTTCAGCACGGCGAGCACGACGCCCGGCGCCGAGCAGGTCGCGAAGGAGGCCGACGGCGGCATCGGCCCGTCGTGGGCCGTCTCGAGCACGACCATCGGCTCCATGTTGAGCTCGGCCGCGTGGCGTACCGCGTGCGCGGCGCGCCAGTCGCCGTCGTGCGCGAGGATCGCGTAGCGGAAGACCTGCACGCCCTGATCGGTGAAGGGATAGACGCCGTCGGGCTCGGGCACGAAGGGGTCGTGCCAGGCGTAGATCGGCGATCGGAGCACCGTCAGCCCGACCTCGGAGCCGAGCACGTCGCTGCTGTACTTGCCGTCGTTGAGGATGCTCACGCCCGCCCGATCGCCATTGGCGCTGGCGCCGCTCACGTCGACCCAGCGCTGACCCGGCCGCTCGGCGCCGTCGGCGGCTCGTTCGATGTGCCCGTAGCTCGTCTCCCAGGTCGCGACCGGATCCTCGACGGCGACCGGAAAGCGCAGCTTGAGGATCTCGAACCGGCCCCGCCAATCGACCGCGGTCCGAACCTCGATGACGTCGTGCTCGCGGTGCACGCTGTACTCGTACGTCAGCCGCGAGCCGTCCGAACGGCGCGTCGTCTCGGCCCGGATGGTGGCCCGCAGCGGGCCGTCCTCCAGCAGCCGAACGCGATCCGCCTCGAAGGCATCCTCGCCACGGCCGAAATGCGTCACGCCGTGGCTCCACGTGTCGCTGCGGTCCTCTGCCACGACGGCGCGCCCGGCGGGTCCGGAGAACACCTCGCGCCCGCCACGCCGGTCGTGGAGCCGCGCGATCCACCCACGCTCGGGGTCGATCTCCAGCCGCCATCGGCTACTCTCGATCCAGGTGTCGCCGGCCGTCACGTCGGTTGCCGCATCGGCCGAGCCCGTGCCGGGACGCGGGCCGTGGCCGGTCGTGAGCTGCTCGGCGACCGCTCCCTCGACGACCGTGGCGCTCTCCTCGCCGACTGCCGCGGCCGTCTCGTGGGCCGTTCCCTCGCCGGCGGCGATGAGGTGGTATCGCCGGTAGCCCAGTGACGGAAGGTCGGCCAGAAAGACGATCCGGTGCCGTCCCTTCGACGTGGCCAGCGGCCGAACCTCCTGGTAGGGCACTTCCCGCCCCTCGTCGTCCACCAGGCGGCCGCCCTCGGCGTGCCGTCCGACCTCGACCTCCACCGGGCGCCGCGAGGGCCAGGCATGCGGGTTGGCGACGACGATCGGCCGCGCGCCCTCCGGCCCGCGGGTGTCGACCGCCCAGCTGATCGCCTGCACCCCGTTCGTCAACGCGCGATCCGCGACGGCCATCGACTCGCCGATCTGTGAGCGCGCGTCCTCGTAGGCCGGCTCGATGCTCGTGCCGGCCAGGATGTCGTGGTACTGGTTGAAAAGGAGCTGCCGCCACGCGGGCGACAGGTCGTCCGGATAGGGCTGCAACCCTTCGCGGAAGGCCACCGACGCCCAGCGCTCGGCGAAGCCGAGGAGCTCCTCCGCCTGGCGGTTCCAGCGCTTGATGCCCGACACGGCGGCGTAGCAGCCGACCGCGTGGTGCTGGAGCTCGTCGCGGATGACCGGCAGGTCGTCCGGGACCGCGACGAGATCGAAGAAGGCGCCAGGCCAGGAGTGCCGCAGCGTGGCGACGTCATCGGCTGCGTCGAGCGCCCGGATGGTCTCCAGGTTCGCGACCGTCGGACCGCCGCCGTGGTTGCCCACGCCGTAGAAGCACATCAGCGCATCGGTCCCGTCGACGAACCGATCCATGTGGCGACGGATGTGCTGCTCGAGGTCGCCCCACATGGTGTAGCCGAAGTTGATG
>DASTTX010000167.1:0-36517 GCA_035759945.1 Candidatus Limnocylindria bacterium
AGCCGGCGGCGCGCTGATGACGGCGGACGAATACGTCGAGGTCGACTCGCTCGAGTCGCGGGCGGCGCTGCTGGCGGCGCTCGTGGCCGAGTTGGGGACGCGCGCCGCGCGCTGAAGCCTGGGGCGGCCCTACGACTCGGGGTCGGACGCGTCGGGCTTGGCGCCCGGGGCGGGGAACATCGTGCCGAGCTCGCGCTGGGTCCGCGCCACGCGGCCGAACGAGACCCGCACGATCACGATCAGCACGAGCGCCGCCCCACCCACGCCGACCCAGATGCCGAGGTCACCTGACGCGCCGAACAGGAGTGCCATGACCGAGGCGAGCACGCCACCCACCATCGAGGTGATGAGGCCGATCATGCCGCCGGACGTGGTGAAGGCGTACAGCATGTCGTTGCCGCCGGTCTGGCGGTAGGTTGCGACGATCGAGCCGACGTCGTCGTTCGTGGGCGAGATGAAGTATCGGCCCACCATCGGCGCGATCTCGAGATACGCGTGGCGAATGCGCGCCATGCCCTGCACCGCGCGGAGGTCGTCCTCGTTGGCGCCCATGATCCGCCCGTACGTCGTGAGCCCGATCAGGAAGTCGAAGCCGAGCACGATCGCCGCGATGGTCAGGAATTGCTCGCCGAACGACATGGCCGACGCCAGCAGGGCCAGGGCGACGAACGACATCGACAGGAAGGTGAGAAACATCCCGCCGCGGGTGAAGGCCTCGTTGTACGCGAGCGACCGCGACGTGAGCAGGCTCCAGTGCTCGGTGCTCAGGATCTGGAGCGCCCGCGGGTCGTCCAGCGACGTCACCGGTCCAGGCGCCTGTGAATGCTTGACCGATGCGGTCGTCGACTCCTGTTCCACGCGCGTGCACCTCTGCTAGGGCTCGGCCGAGATAGTCGGATTGTGCGGTGGCTCTTGCCCGCGTGTCGATAATCACCGCAACCATGACATTCGCGGACGGATGGACCTGTCGCGCGTGCTGGAAGTCCAATCGCCAGCAGGATCCGGTCTGCTATCGGTGCAAGACGCCGCGCGATGCGGACGAGGCCCAGATCGAGGAGCGCAAGGCCGCTGCGGAGGCGGCAGCAGCCACCCCCGAGAAGGTGCCGGACCTGCTCGTCGCCCTGCCGGTCGTGATCTTCAGGAGCTATTCACGGGTCTGGATCCGCGGCGGGCTCGGCGTGCTCGGCATCCTGGCCTTCCTCGTCTTCGGCGGCGTCGCCGACATCGACTATCTGGCGCTCACCGGTGGCATGGGCGCCGGACTGATCGTCATCGGCTTCCTCTCGGGCGAGGTCTCGGACGCGATGCGCAATCGCGAGGCGTGGGCATTCGTGATCGGCGCCGGGCTGTCGGTCGTGGCCGTCATCGGCTCGGTGATGGCGTTCGAGATCCTGGCGCCGGGGCTCGTCAACCCGACCGCCATCCGATGGGGAAGCGTCATCGTCTTCGGAGGCGCCGGCGTGGCGGCGATTGCCGGGCTCGTGCTGCTGCTCACCCGGCGCGACGCCGAGGGCTAGCCGCCGATCGTCGCGGTCAGTGCCAGTTTCGGCTGCGCAGCTCATTCGGGCCGCGGCGAGCCGACTGGACGTCGGTGCGCAGCCAGCGCGGCAGTCGCGCGTCGTCCTCGGAGACCTCGTCGACCTCGTCGTCGCGGAGGAGATCCGGGTCGACCGGTGGGATCAGCTCGCGCATCGGCGGCAATGGCGTGACCTTGCGTGGCTCCGCCTCGGCCGATGCCGGCGCGGCGACCGGCTGAGCGTCAGCGGGCGTCGCGACGGTGGCGGTGATCTGGACGGGAGACCGCTCGCGGCGCTGGCGGTTGGAGAGGACGACGAAGAGGACGAGGCCAGCCAGGGCAACGAGCGACGAGACCATGAGCATGGATTCGCCCGCATCCTCATCCGGGACGATGCTGGCAGGGACCGCCTCGAGCGGCTCCGTCAAGGGGGACGCCTCCACATCCAGGAGCCCGAGCGGTGAGGCGGTTGGAGACGCCGTCGTCGATGGCGCCGGCGTTACGATCGGTCCCGGCGTGATGGCCGGGGCCGCCGACGGCGGCGCGGGAGGCGGGGCGACCGGCGGCGCTGCCGGCGCGGCAGCTGGAGCCGGTGTCGGTGTCGGTACCGGCGTCGGGACCGGGGTCGGCGGCGGTGGGGGAAGGACCACCATCGCCGTCTGCGGATCGACGGTATTCAACGCGACCGTCCTCTCGCCCCGCCCCGAGCCGCTGGTCGCGGCGTACGCGTATGGATGGTTGCCGACGGGCAGGGTGAGGGTGATCCAGTAGGTGACGCCGGCCGAATAGGTCGTGTCGCCGGCATTCAACGGGAAGGTTCCGACGCCGGTGATCGTCAGGGTGATGGCGGTCGGGGCGCAATCGGCCGTATCGGTGTAGGTGACCGTGAAGGTCATCGGGGTGCCGAACGTGACCGAGCCCGGCGTCGTGGTTCCGCCGGTCAGCGCAAGCTGGTGCGACGCGCCGTTGCAGCTGGCAGCCTGAACCGGTGCCGCCGCGGCAAGCAGCGCGACCAATGTCGCAGTGAGCCCGAGTGCGATCTTGTTCATGGTCCGGGCCGTTGCCGGCCCGCACCGACCGTAGCACCGCGATCGCGGCATTCCGGGTGGCCCAGAAGTCCGCTTCGCGGGTAGGACCCTCGCCCACACCCTCCGACCGTGATCCTTGGCGGACACCGAAAGGCCCGGCCTCTCGGCCGGGCCTTTCGGGCCGTTCGCGATGTGTCGTCAGGTCAGATGGCGACTCCCGCGGGGCGAAGGACCGGCATCTTCGCCGTTTCAGGCCGCGTCGCCCACACCAGGCCAGCTCCGGCCAGGACCAGGGTTGCGCCAAGGCCAGCGAAGAGGGCCGCCAGACCGAGGCCGAGCGTCAGCGCCTGGGCGGTCATGGTGCCGACGCCGAGCTCACCGATGAGCGCGTGCGCGGTGCCAGTCCACGCCTGCTCACGGACGGCTGCGTCGATCGGGTTGGTTCGGTCGAACGCCGTCCAGTAGCGGCCGTCGACAGGGACCTCGTAGGCCGTCCCCGCGGTGTAGAGGGTGCCGTCTTCGGCGGTGTAGTCCTCGTCAAGGACGACGGTCTGCACACCGTGCAGCGTGTGGAAGGCGATCGTCGCCATCTGGTACATGTACTCGGTGGCGGTGTTGACGACCGGGTCGTTCGGGTCGAGCTCGCTCGCCACGACCGGATAGCCCCAGTCGTTCTCGAGCAGCGCCAGGATCTCCTGTGCCCCGGCAGTCTCGCCACGCTCGGTCAGCTGACCATCCTCGTTGTACGCGAGCTGGACGTTCTGCGCAGCGCTGAAGGCTTTGAGCGAGGCGCTGCCCTCCTGAACCTTGTAGAACGAGTAGCCACCGGCGGCGACGAACCCCAGACCGATGAGTCCGAGGACGATGCCGAGGGTTCGCAATCGACTGATCATTGAAGTGTCCCTCTCGTGGATCTGTGAATGTCTTGCTCTCCATCCACAGCATCCCGAAAGGTCACAGCGATGCGCAGTGACATCCGGACCGATTCGGCCGCCGACCGGCCCGGCCCACGGCGTGCCATTTGTCACGCGACTCGCGTCAGCGCGGCTCCTGCAGGTTTTCGTCGCGCGGGCCGTCGGTCGTCACCTCGACCGCGTCGAAGTCGTGCGTCGTATCGGCCCGAGCCAGACCGGCGCTGAAATCGGCGTCGATCGTCTCCTCAGCCGCGTAGTCGGGCCCGCCCGGGCGGTTGACGACGGTGCTCCTGTCGTCATCGGTGTCGCGACCGAATGCATTACGCACCCTGTCGATCAGGCTCGCATCTTCCTCGTGAGTCAACGCAATCTCCTTCGTCACTTCGTTTTTCGGCGGAGCAATGCAAATGTTGGGCCGCAGCGCCGATGCAGGACGCGGCCAACCGGTTGGTCGTCGGCGTCCTAGCATGGGAGCCATGACAACGACGGCTGCTGCGACGGTCGAGCCGCTCCTCGTGCAGGGGCTGGTGAAGAACTACGGCAAGGTCCAGGCGGTGCGGGGCATCGACCTCGCCGTCAGGGCGGGGGAGGTGTTCGGCTTCGTCGGCCCCAACGGCGCCGGCAAGTCGACGACCATCCGCTGCATCCTCGACCTGCTGCGGCCGAGCGGCGGCCAGATCCGCGTCTTCGGTCGTGACCCCAGCACGGACGGCGCCGACATCCGTGAGCGCGTCGCGTACGTCCCCGGCGAGCTGCGGCTGCCGGAACGCGTCACCGGCCGGCAGTTCCTGACGTCCATCGGCCGTATCCGACGCCGATTCGAGCGTGGGCGGGTGGACGAGCTCGCCGAGCGTTTCAAGCTCGACCTCGACCGCAACATCCGTCATCTGTCGAGCGGCAACCGCCGCAAGGTCGCCGTCCTGAGTGCCTTCCTGTCCGACGCCGACCTCCTCATCCTGGACGAGCCGACCGGGGGGCTCGACCCGCTGATGCAGCACGAGTTCCTGCGCCTCGTCCGCGAGCGTCGCGCCGCCGGCGCGACGGTCTTCCTGTCGTCGCACATCCTGTCGGAGGTCCAGAGCGTGGCGGATCGACTGGCCGTGCTGCGGGCAGGACAGATCGTTGCCTCGGGCACCGTGAACGAAGTGCGCGGCCTCGCGCGGCAGCACGTCGAGGTCTGGTTCGAGGCCGATGCGCCCCGCGGCCTCCTCCAGGTGCCCGGACTCGACGACGCCGCGGTCGATGGCCGCCAGTTCCGCGCCGTACTGACCGGCTCGGCGCGGCCGCTGATCGATGCGCTCAACGGCCTGCCGATCAGTTCGATCACGATCCAGGAGCCTGACCTGGAGGAGGCCTTCCTGGGCCTGTACCAGGAGGGCGACGAATGACGGCGCGGGCCTGGGAGCTGCTGGCCGTCCCGCTGCGTGCGGCGCGCCGAGCCGGCCTGGTCTGGGGCCTCAGCCTGGCGGCGCTCATCGTCCTGACGGTCGCCTTCTATCCGGCATTTCGCGACGAGCCGGAGCTGAACAATCTCATCGAGGGCATGCCGGACGCGCTGATCGATGCGTTCGGCCTGGCGGACTTCGGGACTCCCGCCGGCTTCCTGCGCGGCAACCTCTACGCGGTGCTGGTGCCGCTCATGCTGGCGGTCGCCGGCGTGCTGCTCATGAACGGGCAGACGGCGTCGGACGAGGACTCCGGTCGGATGGAGGCCTACCTCGCGCAGCCGGTCACGCGGCAGGCGATCTTCATCGGCCGCGCGGCGGGTGTGGGGCTGTGGCTGCTGGTGATCGGCGCGCTGATGTTGGCGGCGCAGGTCATCAGCGACGAGGTCTTCGGGCTCGACATCGGAGCCGAGCGGGTCGTCGTGACCGTCATCCTGTGCGTGCTGCTGGGCGCGTTCCACGCCGGAGTCGCGGCGCTGGTTGCCGGGCTGACCGGGAGGCCCGGGCTGGTGCTGGCGGCGGGCATGGCGCTCGCCGTCGCCGGCTACGTCGCCATGGCGCTCTTCCCGATCAGCGACGTCCTGGAGCCGTGGCGCCACGCGTCTCCGTGGGACTGGGCGCTGGGCGGGGATCCGCTGACCAACGCCACCGAAGCGTGGCGCTACCTCGTGCTCGGCGTCCCGGCGCTGGTGCTGACCGGGATCGGGGCCTGGGCCTTCGGACGTCGCGACGTGCAGGTCGGCTGAAGGATCAGTAGCCTCGCGGGTCGGTCGAGTCCTTCGACTCGTCCACGCCGCCGTCCATGTGCTCGTCCTCGTCGGTGGGCACGTGCGTGCCGATTCCGCCCGCCGCGTTGAGCGCGCCGCCGCCGAAGGCTCGATTCGTCGCCGCGATGCCGGAGGCGCCCTCGAGCGCGGTCTTCTCGTCGCCGGTGGCCTCGTCGCGCCGGCTCTCGTCGTCGCCGGGCTCCATCGCCGGAAGCTCGTCCGGGCGCTCCATGCCGGTGGCGTCTGCGAGCGGTGCCTCGTTCGTGTCGCGTTCCATGTCGTCAATCCTCCTCGAGGCGCCAGACCGATGCAGGAAGCGGGCCGTCTACGCGCGCAGCATGAGCCAGCCGTGGATGTCGGTTCCCGGGATGATGAGCTCCTCGACCACGACGAAGCCGGCCCGCTCGTACAGCAGGACGTTGCGCCCGGTAGCGGTCTCGAGGTAGGCCGGGAGCTTGGCGCCGCTCGCGAGGTCGAGCACGGGCCGCATGAGCGCGGACCCGATGCCCTCGCCCTGGCGCTCGGGTTCGACACCCAGGACTGAGAGGTAGAAGTGCGGGCCAGGGGCGTGGAGGCGCCGATGCCGCTCGAGCGCCGCCACCGCGCGCGACACATCGCGCAGCCGGCCGATGCCGCCGGCCATGCGCGTGGCCGACGGCAGGAGACGAAGGCTGTCGATGAACCCGGCGCCGGTGTAGCCCGGCGGGTGCCACACGGCCACTCCGGCATGGTCGTCGGTGGTGAAGGTGTGGCTCAGTCCGTTCGAGGCGTGGCGCAGGAACCCGGTCCACCCGTCGCGCATGCGCTGGTTGCGCTCCGGTGCATGACCCACGATGAACTCGTAGAACGGGTCGTGCGCGAACGCGCGCGCGAGCGTCGCGGCCAGCTCGGGAACGTCGCCGACGGTCGCACGACGAACGCCGTTCATTCGCCCAGGACGATCCTCCGGTTCGACGGCTCGGGCTCCGGCCCCAGCTCCACCAGCGACCAGCCCGGCAGCGGCTCCGGCAGCCCGGTGCCCGCGTCACTCAAGGCTTCGGCCGCACGGCGAACCAGCTCTCGCGCCGGCTTGCGCGCCTTCTCCGGCAGGTCCTCGACCAGCGCGTCGAGTCGGCGCTGAATGAGCGCTGCGGCCACCGTCGGGAAGAGGCCCTCGCGGTCGCGGCGAACCAGCGCCTCGGCATGCTGGATGCCCTCGCCTTCGAGCGCGCGGATGAGGAGTCGCACGCGCGCCGACTCGGTCCGGGGCAGCGCGTCGATCCAGCTCGGCGGCCGCTTCGGTGGCTCCCTCGTGGCCTTGGCGTTCCTGGCTGGACGCGGCTTCATCGACGCAACCTTGCTGTCACGCGCCTCCGGGATGGCGGCGCGCAGGGCCTTGAGCGTGGCAAACGGTCCGCGAATCAGCTCCTGGCCGAACTCGTTCGACTGCTCCGTGTCGACCAGGAACCACTCGCCGGCCGTCTCGCGCGCCTCGAACCGACCGTCGACGGTGTGGTAGGTGCCGGCCTCCTGGCGGAGCAGCTTGTCCGGGTCGGCCGGCGCATCGGTCCTGCGCTTTGGCATGACGTGATTGTGCTCCAGCCTCCGGCGAATCGCCGCTATCCTGCCGCCGTTCAGCTCACGGATTCGAGCGACACGGAGGATGTCTCATGGTCGGTGCCGCGCGCTACGCCTATCTCATCCTGGCCTGGGCCTTCGTGGTCGGCGTGGTGGTCCAGGTCTTCTTCATCGGGCTGGGCCTGTTCGCTGGCTCGGAGAACATCGAGTTGCACGTCACGCTCGGCTGGATCCTGCACCTGGTGCCGCTGCTCATCCTCGCGGCCGCGGCCCTCGCCCGTGCGGGCCGCCGCCGCATCCTGGAGGCTGCCGGGTTGGCTGCGGTCGTGTTCGTGGTGCCGATCCTGCCGCTCCTGCGCGACGGCACTCCGGTCCTTGCCGCGCTCCATCCGGTGGGGGCGATCCTCGCGTTCTGGCTGGCGATCGTGGTCGCGCGGGGCGCGACATCGTTGCGTGGCGTGGAGCGTGGGGGAGTGCGGGCGCCGGCGGTCCCGTAGCCCGGGCCGTAGACTTGGTCGCATGTCGCTGTATCGGCTCGAGGAGGATCCTGACCTCGACGCGCCCGTGCTGGTCGCCGCGCTGGAGGGCTGGGTCGATGCCGGCAGCGCGGGCACGACGGCCGCCGCACAGCTGGCCGAGGGTGGCCGGGTGGTGGCGACCTTCGACGCCGACGCGATCTATGACTACCGCGCGCGTCGCCCGACGCTGGACATCGTGGACGGGCGGCCGACAACCCTGGCCTGGCCGAACCTTCAGGTCGTGGCGTCACGTATCGGCGAGCGTGACCTGCTGATCCTCCGCGGGCCGGAGCCGGACTACCGCTGGCGCGAGCTGACGGCCGATGCGATCGAGCTGGCCAAGCGACTGGGCGTGGCGAGCTGGGCGAGCCTGGGCGCCATCCCGGCGGCCGTTCCGCACACGCGTCCGGTGCCCATCCTGGCCACGGCGTCCGCGTCCGGACTGTTGCCCGATGGCATTCGCCAGGGGCCCGATGGCGTCCTGCGGGTCCCATCCGCGGCGCTCTCCGTGTTGGAGCTGACGGCCGCCGCGAACGGCATGCCGGCGGTCGGCTTCTTCGCGCAGGTGCCGCACTACGTCAACGCCACCTATCCGGCGGCCGCGATCGCCCTGCTCACGGCCCTGGGCCGCCATCTCGGCTTCGATCCGCCGATCGGGCAGCTGGCGACCCGGGCGCTCGAGCGGCGCAACCTGCTGGATGCCGCGACGGCCACCGACGAGGACACGCGCGCACACGTCGAGCGTCTCGAGCTGCTGGCCGATGAGTCGCGGCTGCCCGCCGGCGACGAGCTCATCGCCGATATCGAGCGCTTCCTTCGTGAGGGCGGCGACGAGGGTGGCGGCGGCGAGCCGGAGGGTGGGTCGCGCCTCCACTGACGCTGGCTCAGACGGTGGGTTGGGCCTCCGCCACGTCACTCGCGTCGGATGCCGGCGCCACGATCACTTCGGGATCCTTCGACACGATGGCGTCCAGGCGATCGATGACGCCCTGGGCACGCAGGCCGGCGAGGATCTGACGAGCCTCATCGGCAACGCGGGCCCGCTCCGACGGCAGCACGCTGTCCGTTGCAAGTCGGTCGATTTTGGCGAGGGCAAGCCAGAGCGGCAGGCCGAGCTCGGCAAAGGCGCGCTCGGCTTCCCGGTAAAGGCCGGCGGCGTCGGCGCTGCGGCCCTCCAGGGCGGCGATGCCGGCGTCAATCGTGGTGAGAAACGTGCCATTGCGTCGTCCCATCTGCGCGCGGGCGAAGGCATCGCGCATCCGTCGCGCGGTCTCGAGATCGGCATGCCAGATCGCACTGCGGGCTCCGAACGCCGCAGCCTCCGCGCCGTTGTAGCCGACCGCGACGAGCTCGTCGATGAGGCGGATCTGCTCGGCGTGGCGGTCACGGACGAGGTTTTGGGTGGCGAGTGCCCATCCACCCAGGACCCGGTACTGATGATCGTCGATGCCGCGGCTTGATTCGTACAGGTCCTGCGCGTCGCGGCCGGTGTCCTCGCCGCGAAGCTCGCGAATGACCGTTCCGTACACGCCGAACCAGAGCTGTTCGGCGGGCTCGATCAGCAGTGCCTCGCGTTCGGAAAGTGCCTCGAGCGCCCAGTCCCACTCACCGACGTCGATTGCGCCATCGACCGCGTTGCCGAGCAGGTAGCGGATCGCACCCACGATGCCGGCGCGCGACGCGTCCTCGAGGCCGGCGCGCGAGACGGCAAACGCTGCCGCCGGAACGTCCGGGGCGAGCACGAAGCCGAGGTTCGTCGCCGCGCGGGTCGCGGCATCGGCCAGCCCGAGCCTGCGGGCAACGTCGAGCGCCCCGGTCAGGATCGAGATCGACTCCAGGATGCGATTCAGGCCGGAGATCGCCACCCCCCGCGTGATGAGGAGGTCCAGGGTCAGCTCGTCGTTGCCCGAGGCCGCCGCGACCGGGAGCACTCGATCGGCCAGCTCGACGGATCGCTCTGGGTGGATGCGCCGCATCTCGCACTTCGCCAGCGCGGTGGCCAGCTCGAGATAGCCGGGGTCATTGGGTTCGAGGCCAGGCTCAGCCATGGCCTCCTCGAGCAGGCCGAAGGCGCGCTCGTGCTGTCCCTCCAGCAGCACATTCCCCAGGCGCGCCAACCCCCGCCGTCTCGTGGCGTCGTCCCCGAGGTCCGCGGCCAAACGGGTGACCCGCTCGCCGAGCTCCACAGCGGTGTCGAGCATGCCGGCATCCTCTGCCGCATCGAAGGCTGCCGCGAGCAGCTCGAGCTCCTCCGTCGGCTCGGCGGCGATCGTCAGCGCGGAGGCGAGGTAGCTGTGCGCGCGCCGGGCCGAGCCGAGCTCGAGCGCCCGCTGCGCGGCGCCCCGCAGGGCGACGCGTGCCTGCGCGGCGACCGCGGCACCCTCCGGACCGCCGGGATGGGCCTCGTATGCGTCCACGTAGTGCTGCGCCAGCACGCCCGACAGCTCGTCGTCACCGAGCGCCTCGTAATAGCGCGCCGCCGCCAGGTGACGCGCTCGGCGATCGTCGCGCGCCAGGGTGGCGTAGGCGACCTCGCGCAGCAGGCCCTGGACGAACCGATATTGACCCCGCTCCGGCGAGCGCGGATCGTCGTCGCGGACGAGGATCTCGCGGCGGTTGAGGTGCTGCAGCATCGCGTCGATCTCATCGGGATTCGCACGCGTGATGGCGCTCAGGGCGGGCACCCCGAACGACAGGCCCAGCACCGATGCGTCCTGCACGAGCGTCCGCTCCGACGCCGGCAGGCCATCGATCCGGGCGGCGATGAGCGCGTGCAGCGACTCGGGCACGGTGAGCACGTTCAGGTCGCCGGCGGGCCGGAAGCTGTCCCCGTCGCGCTCGATGCGCCCGTCATTGAGCAGCGTGCGCACCGTCTCGACGGCGTAGAGCGGGATGCCTTCGGCGCGCCGAACAATCTGCTCGATGACGGCGTCGGGCAGCCCGGGCACCAGGCCGTTGAGCATCGTCCGCATTTCGCCCTCGTCGAGCGGCGCCAGGCTGAGCGAGGTGAAGCTGCGCTGTCCGGCGCCCCAGGTCGGCCGGCGGTCGAGGAGCTCCGGTCGCGCCAGGGTGATGATGTAGATCGATCGGCCGCGGGACCAGCTGAGCATCTCCTCCATGAAGTCGAGCAGGCCGTCATCGGCCCACTGGAGATCCTCGAAGACCATGATCACCGGGCCGGCCTCGGCGATGCGCTCGAAGAACGTGCGCCACGCGCCGAAGAGCTGCCCGCGCTCGCGCGTTCGGCTCTCGCCGATGCCCAGCAGGTGGAGCAGCGGGTCCTCGAGGCTCCGCCGCTCGTCGGCATCGGTCACGAACTCGTCCAGGCTCGCGGCGAGCCGCTCGCGGGTCGTCGCCTCATCGGCCCCTTCGCCGACGCCGATGCGCATGCGCACCATCTCGCCCAGGGCCCAGAAGCTGATGCCCTCGCCGTAGGCGGGGGAGCGGCCCTGGTGCCAGTAGACGACCTCGGTTACGCCGTCGATGTACTTGAGGAACTCCCACGCCAGCCTGCTCTTGCCGATGCCGGCCTGGCCCATGACGCTCACCAGGCGGGGCCCGCGCTCGCGGGCGGTGGCGTGATAGAAGTCCTTGATCAGCTGGAGCTCCGAGTCGCGGCCGACGAACGGCGGCTCCAGTCCCTCGGTGCGGCCGACGCCGCCGCGCTGCGCTACCACCCGCAGTGCCCGGAAGGCGGGCACCGGGCTCGTCTTGCCCTTGAGCTCCTGGTCCCCTACGGCTTCGAACACGATCGCGTTGCCGGCCGCACGCTGTGTCCCCTCGCCGACGAGCACCGTCCCGGGTGGCGCGACCGACTGGAGACGGCTGGCGGTGTTGACCAGATCGCCGGCGACCATGCCCATGCCGGCGGCGCCGATCGTCACGACCGCCTCACCGGTGTGGACCGCGGCGCGCAGTGCCAGGTCCGGCATCTCGCGCTCGGCTCCTACACGTCGGACGGCATCGACCAGGTCGAGAGCGGCCCGAACCGCGCGCTCCGCATCGTCCTCCTGGGCGGTCGGCGTGCCCCACACCGCCATGACGGCATCGCCGATGAACTTCTCGACCGTCCCGCCATACCGATCGACGACTGCGCGGCAGGTCTCGAAGTAGGTGTCGAGCAGCGCCCGGACGTCCTCCGCGTCCCGCGACTCGGACAGGGTGGTGAAGCCAACGAGATCGGCGAAGAGGATGGAGACGAGGCGCCGCTCGGTGGTCGGACTCGCGCTGGAGCCGGCGCCGGCGGACGCCGCGGCGTTGGGTGAGGCTGCCGCATCGGCTTCGCCGAGCGCGCTGCCACACTCGCCGCAGAACTTGGCGCCGGGTGTGTTCGCCGAGCCGCAGGTCGAGCAGCTAACGGCCAGGGGCTGGCCGCAGTTCAGGCAGAACTTTCTGCCCGGCTCGTTATCGGCCGCGCAGCTGGTGCAGGTGATCACTCGGGCGGTGGCTCCTGTGGAGTGGCGCAAGTATCTGCTGCCGATTGTGCGTCGGCAACCTTACGCCGGGCGGAGCCGGAGGAAGCGAATCTTGGCGCGCCGGCTCAGGCGCGCTTCTTCTTGCCCTTGCTCTTGCCGTTCGTCGCGGGCTCCGGCGCATCGAGCAGCGCGTCGATGGCGCGGCGTGCCTGGAAGGCCGAGCCCCATGACTGCGTGGAGCGTGGCGCGTCCGCATCGGCCTTGATGTACCAGCTGCGTTCGCCTGAGACGTAGAGGATCTCGTAGCCGCGATGCTCCTCGGAGGGTCGCGGTCGGTCATTGGCGAGGGCGATGGCTGCCTCGCGAGCGGTCCGCGGGGCGCCACAGACGGCGCATCGGGATTCGAGGAGTCCGTGCGGGCAGCGGCGACAGGAGGCGCAGCGCTGCGTCTCAAATCCGTGAATGCATCGATCGGTCATGAACGCCTTTCCGGTGGGTCTCCAGCGTACACGCAATCGATGTGATACATTTGGCACACGTGTTCGATTGGCGCACCGGTCTGCGCCGCGGTCTGATCCCCGTCCCGATCCCGCTTACTTTTTCGCCCTGACCGGGCCCCGCACATCCTGTGCGGGTGGGCCTATGTCAGGAGCTCTTCCTTGTCCTTCTCAGTCCTCGGGCTGCGTCCCGACCTGCTTCGCACTGTCGCGCGGCAGGGATACATCGATCCAACACCCGTGCAGCGCGATGCGATCCCGCTCGTCCTCGCCGGGCGAGACCTGCTCGCCGGCGCTCAGACCGGCACCGGCAAGACGGCCGCGTTCGTCCTCCCCATGCTCCAGCGCCTGGCTGAGCGGCCGTCGAACGGACGCTACGTTCGCGCGCTGATCCTTGCCCCCACCCGCGAGCTCGCCATCCAGGTCGAGGAGTCGGTCCGCACGTACTCCGGCGGCCACGCACGCTCGACGGCCATCTACGGTGGCGTCGGCTTCGGCGGCCAGGTCGGCGCGTTGCGTCGCGGCGCCGAGATCGTCGTCGCCACGCCGGGCCGTCTGCTCGATCATGCCCGCCAGGGCACCATCGATCTGCGCTCGGTCGAGATCCTCGTCCTGGACGAGGCCGATCGGATGCTCGACATGGGCTTCATCCGCGACATCCGCCAGGTACTTGCCCTTCTGCCCGACCGACGGCAGAACCTCCTGTTCAGTGCGACCTTCTCGAAGGAGATTCGCGCGCTGGCCGAGGGGCTGCTCGACCGGCCCGCATCGGTGCAGGTGACGCCGGAGAACACTGCCGTCGAGCTCGTTGAGCAGGTCGCGCATCCCGTCGATCGCGAGCGCAAGCGCGAGCTGCTGACGCATCTCGTGCGCACGCGCCAGATCGATCAGGCGCTCGTCTTCACCCGCACCAAGCACGGCGCCAACAAGCTCGCCGAGCAGCTCAACCGCGACGGCATCGCCGCGGCGGCGATCCACGGCAACAAGTCGCAGCCCCAGCGGGTTCGTGCCCTGGCCGACTTCAAGGCCGGGCGCGTCCTCCTGCTGGTCGCCACCGAGGTCGCCTCGCGCGGGCTCGATATCGAATCGCTGCCGCACGTCGTCAACTTCGAGCTGCCGATGGTGCCGGCCGACTACGTCCACCGCATCGGCCGCACCGGTCGCGCCGGCGAGACCGGGACCGCAGTCTCGCTCGTTTGCGTCGACGAGGCCCCACTTCTGCGCCAGATCGAGCGGCTCCTGAAGGCGCCCATCCCGTCGCGCGTGATCGAGGGCTTCGAGCCGAACCGATCTATCCCCGCCGAGCCGATTCGGATGCGCTCTGGCCAGGCCGGGCGAGGGCGTTCGACGGCGCCGCGCCGCTTCGACTCGCCGAACCGTGCGCCGGCCCGATTCTCGGACGGCCGCCGCCGTCAGCGACGCCGCCGGCCCCAGGGGACCTACGCCCGCTAGCTCCCTGGTCATGGCCCGGGTGCGACCGCGGCCGACACCTCTCAGTAGCCGATCGGCTTCTCCGGCTCGACGATCGTGGCGTTGCGCGGATCGTCGTCCGCGTACTCATCCTCGTTGAGCGGCGCGCCCGAGGTGCGCGGCGGCTCCGTGGGGACCTCCGACCACTCTGCCGCGTCGACCTGCTCCTGTGTGAGCGAGATTCCGATCTCGCTCATCTCCGGCCGGACGTGCTCCAGGACGCCGGCCGGAAAGTATCGATGACCGGTGTTGATGAGCCCCGACTTCACGAGGATGTAGGTCTCGGTGACCTCCTCGACGGAGCCGATGCTCTGGCCGTCAGCTGACTTGACGCTCCAGCCCCTCTCGATACCGTGAATGTCGTTGTCGCTCATGCGCGCCGCACCAGCACGCGGCATGCCCGCCGACCAAGCTACCGTTGCCTGCCATGAGCGTGCGCCTGGCCGACCCCGATCGCGACGCCGATGCGGTTGCCGCCATCTATCGCCCCGCGGTCGAGTCGTCGATCGCGTCGTTCGAGGAGGTGGCTCCCTCGGCTGTCGAGATGGCCGCGCGGATCCGCGCCGTGCTGGCCTGGACGCCGTGGCTGGTGTTGGAGGACCAGGGGTCTGTCGTCGGCTACGCCTACGCGGGACGCCACAGGGAGCGACCCGGCTACCGCTGGTCGGTGGACATCTCCGTCTACGTTGCCGCCGCTCAGCATGGCCGCGGCATCGGCCGCGCCCTATACGACGAGCTGCTGCGTCTTCTCCGGCGCCAGGGATTCGTGAACGCGTACGCCGGAATCGCGCTGCCGAATCCGGCGAGCGTGGCGCTGCACGAGGCGATCGGGATGCGACGGGTGGCGCTCTACGAGCGCGTCGGCTGGAAGTTCGGTGCCTGGCACGACGTCGCCTGGTACGGGATGCGCCTTGCCGAGCCGGTGGGCCAGCCATCCGATCCGGTACCGCTGCCCGAGCTTCTCGATCGGTGACGGCTTGGTTCTCGCCACCTACTAACCACGGGGGGCTTAGGCGGCACAACAAGGGTGAACCTGTGCGAAGGGCCGTCACCTGCCAATCCATCGGCTCTATGGCGAAGAATCGGCTCGCGAGCCCCTGACGCGACGCTGTCCGGCTCGCCTAAGCCCTCCACCATTGGTAGGTGGCAAGCTGACGAATGCGAGCAGCCCTTCTGTCGGTGCCGTCGGATCGCCGATGAACCGCGATACGTCGCGGTTGCGACGCGCGTAGCGTGCGAAGAGCCCAGGGTGGTCGCTCACGCGGCGCCGCGCAGTCCGACCTTCTGCGATCACGAGGCATCCAACGACGCGGCGCACGCGCCACCCTCGATCCGCAGCGATCTGGCGCGCGAGTCGGATCTTTACGTCATGTCGACCGATCGTCTCCTCGAGGCTCCAGATGCCTGTCTTCGCTTCGACCACCTCCAGGACGCCGGTCTTCTCGTGAAAACAGAGCTGGTCGATGCGGCCGCGCTCGCCAAAGATGCTGAAACTCACCTCGTTGGCGATCTGCCAGCCCGCTCGGCGGTGTCGGCGTGCCC
Organism: Candidatus Limnocylindria bacterium; assembly: GCA_035759945.1. Lineage (GTDB taxonomy): Bacteria > Chloroflexota > Limnocylindria > QHBO01 > QHBO01 > JACDBZ01. The sequence continues at coordinate 15,670 of DASTTX010000167.1, forward strand.
ACTCCTCGAGCAGCCGTGCGTGATCGGCGTCGAGCAGTCGATCCAGATCGCCGCGCCCGCCCCACACGACGTCCAGGGCGGCGGCGGCGTCCAGTGCCTTCAACACGCGGCGAATGGTCGACAGCGTGTATCGATCGACGTGGCCGCGCTCCATGTCGGAGACCGCCGACTGGCTGACGCCGGCCCTGGCGGCCAGGTCGACCTGTCGCCATCGGCGGCGTTGGCGAAGCGTTCGAATGGTGGTCCCGATCCGGCGATCGTCCATCGGCACAGGATCCACGCCGGCACTTACCAGCCGCTTACCTGTCAGTTACCAATGTCCGGCGGCTTAGGCGGCGGATCCTGATCCGATCGGCCGACTAGCCCGTCACTCGCGAATTACGGGCCAACTCCGACGACGCGACGACCCTCCGAGCCGCCTAAGCCCACCACCATTGGTAGGTGGCAAAGCAAGGCCGTACCAGCCGCTTACCTGTCAGTTACCAATGTCCGGCGGCTTAGGCGGCGGATCCTGATCCGATCGGCCGAAAAGCCCGTCACTAACCAATCACGGGCCAACTCCGACGAGGCGACGACCCTCCGAGCCGGCTTCCAGCCGCCTAAGCCCACCACCATTGGTAGGTGGCAAAGCAACGGACCGGCCACGCATCAGGGCGGCGTGGACGAAGCCACGACATCGGCCTAGGCTGCGAAGCACACATGAGCACCTTCCGCTACTCGAGATGGGACGGCACGCAGAAGCTGCCGGCGTTCGACGCGGACGACGTGCTCGATGCGCTCTCCGACGACATCTTGGCCGAGGGCGACGTGCGACGGGCGCTCCAACGCCTCATGCAACGCGGGCTGCGGGGCACGCGGGGCGGGGACATCCCGGGCCTGCGGCGGATCATGGACCGGCTCCGCGCCCGACGTCAGGAGGAGCTCGACCGCAGCAACCTCGAGGGCGTGCTCGACGACCTCAACGCACGGATGGACGACATCCTGGCGCAGGAGCGATCGGGCATCGAGCGCCGCACGAAGGAAGCGGAGCAGCGAGCGCTCGACGCGCCGCCGGGCGAGGAGCAGGACCAGGCGCGCATGGCGGAGCAGGTCATGCGGCGCACCGCGCGGCAGCGTGAGTATCGGCTCGATGCGCTGCCGGACAACCTCGCGGGCAGGCTGAACGGCCTGCGCGACTACGAGTTCATGGACGACGCCGCCCGCGACGCCTTCAACGAACTGACCGACGAGCTGCGCCAGCAGATGCTGCAGACCTACTTCCAGGGCCTCAAGGAGGGCGTGGAGAAGATCACGCCCGAGGACCTGGCCGGCGTGCGCGACATGGTGCGCGACCTCAACCAGCTCCTCGAGAAGCACGCCACCGGCGCCGATACGACCGCGGAGTTCGCGCAGTTCATGGCAAAGCACGGCGGGTACTTCCCCCCGGGCATCAACGACACCGATGAGCTGATCGAGCACCTGCATCGGCAGGCGTCGCAGATGGCAAGCCTCATGAACTCGATGAGCCCGCAGATGCGCGAGGAGCTTCGCGAGCTCATGGAGGACCTCCTGCGCGACGATCGGCTGAAGATCGACATGGCCCGCCTGGCCGGCAACCTCCAGGCAGCCCGTCCCGATCTGCCGTTCGGCGAGCCGTATCCGTTCGAGGGCGACGAGCCGATGGGCCTGGCCGATGCGCTGGCCGCCATCGACCGCCAGCAGCAGTACGACGCCATGGAGGAGGCGCTCGGCGCCGCGCGCGACCCCGATGCCCTCGAGCGCGTCGACGCCGATGCGCTGCGCGACCTGGCCGGTGACGATGCGATCGACGATCTCGATCAGCTCCGCGAGCTCACCCGCGCGCTGGAGGAGGCGGGCTACCTCGACCGCGATGGCGGCCACCTCGAGCTGACGCCGCGCGCCGCGCGCAAGCTCGGCATGCGCGCGCTGACCGACATCTTCAGCCGGCTGCGTCGCGAGGGGTTCGGTGGGCATGCGCTGCCACGGGCCGGCCGCGGCGGTGAGCCGACCGAGGAGACGAAGCGCTACGAGTTCGGCGATCCCTTTGCCGTCGACATCAACCGCACCCTGTTCAACGCCATGGCGCGCGGTGGCGCCGGGACGCCCGTCCACATCGGCCCCGACGATTTCGAGGTATCCCGGACGGAGGAGACGACGACGTCGAGCACGGTGCTGCTGCTCGACATGAGCCGCTCGATGCTGCTGCGGGGCTGCTCATCGGCCGCGAAGCGGGTGGCCATGGCGCTGCACACGTTGATTCACACCAAGTACCCGCGCGATCGCCTGTACGTCGTGGGCTTCGCGTACTACGCGCGCCAGCTCAAGGCGGAAGCCATCCCGACGCTCAGCCCGTACGAGTTCGAATACGGCACGAACCTCCAGCACGCGCTGATCATCGCCAGGCAGCTGCTGGGGCGGGGGAGCGGCGGCAACAAGGAGATCGTCGTCATCACCGATGGCGAGCCGACCGCCCACATCGAGGGCGGCCAGGTCGAGTTCGCCTACCCGCCGACGCTGCGCACGGTGCAGTCGACGCTGCGCGAGGTGGGCCGATGCACCCGCGAGGGCATCGTCATCAACACCTTCATGCTCGAGCGCTCGCGCTACCTGAGCGAGTTCGTCGACTTGATGTCGCGCATCAACCGCGGCCGCGCCTTCTACGTCGAGCCTGAGCACCTCGGCGAGTACGTACTCGTCGACTACGTCAGCAAGAAGACGAAGCGGGTGGCGTAGGGGCAGCGCAGCTCCGCCCAGGTCGCCTAGGTCGTGGAACGGCGCTCGTTGCCGCGCTTGATGGTGCCGGTCGCCCGCGCCATGAGCTGCTGCGCCGCGGCGGCATCAGCCGTCGACATGCGCGTCATGAAGCGATCGGCGGCCTTTCCGCGCAGCAGGGTGACCGGGGCGGTGTGGTAGCGGATGACGATCGAGCCATCCGCTCGCGCGGCGTAGCTGAACGGCTCGCTGTCGAGCGGATCCGGTCGCGCCATGGCTGGAACCATAGACCACGCGACGCAGTGTTCAAGAGTCTTGAACACTGACGCCGCCAACGCGCCAGAATCGGAGGATGACCCGTCCTTTGAAGATCGGCGTCCAGCTACCGGAGGTCGAGCGCGTCGTGCGCTGGAGCGAGTTGCGGGAGATGGCCCAGCTGGCGGAGCGCATCGGCCTCGACTCGGTCTGGGTCGGCGACCACCTGCTGTATCGCGACGACGGGAAGCCGAGTCGCGGCCCATGGGAGGCATGGTCGCTGCTGGCTGCCCTGGCGGCCGTCACGGAGCGCGTGGAGATCGGCCCGCTGGTGGCCGCGACCAGCTTTCACAGTCCGGCCATGCTGGCCAAGAAGGCGGCCACCGTCGACGAGATCAGCGACGGGCGTCTCATCCTCGGCCTCGGCGCGGGCTGGAATCGGGCCGACTACGACGCCTTCGGGTTCGCGTACGACCACCGCGTCAGCCGCTTCGAGGAGGCCTTCACCATCATCCGCGAGCTGTTGCGGACCGGGCGCACTGACTTCGAGGGCGACTACTACCGCCTGGACGGGGGCGAGCTGCTGCCACGCGGCCCACGCCCGGATGGACCGCCGCTCATGGTCGGATCCATGGGCCAGCGGATGCTGGCCATCACGCTGCCGTACGTCGACGCCTGGAACGCGTGGGGGCCGTGGTTCGGCAACGCGGTGAAGGGCTACCGCGGGCTGGCCGAGAAGATCGATGCCGCCTGTCGCACCGCGGGCCGCGATCCGGCGGCCGTCGAGCGCACCGTCGCGCTGATCGTGGCCATGCCCGGCGCGCTGGGCCGACGCTCTGCCTCGACCGACGCGCCGTTCGAGCCGATTCCCGGCGATGCCGAGACGCTGGCGCCGGCCCTGCAAGCCTTCGCCGATGCCGGCGTGGCCCACGTCCAGCTGGTACTCGACCCGATCACGCTCGAGTCGATCGCCGCCCTGGAGCGGACCCTCGCCGCGCTCGACGGCTGATACCATCCCCGCCGATGGAGCCCAGCATCGATCCCAGCCCTGCCAGCCTGCCACTGGGTCGATCGGGCCGGCTGGAGGCGATGGCGCTCAGTGCGGCCGGCGACCATGCGGTGCTGCTGCGCGAGACGGGCAGCGAGCCGCGTGGCCGAGCCCTCGTCACGACGGACAAGCTGCCGACGGGCGAGCGCCTGGTGGTCATGCCGCTCGACGACGAGGTCGAGGTTCGCGTCGATGGCGACGCGCTCGCCGTCTGGCTCGGAGCGGGATCACTTGCAGAGCTTGCGCCCGAGCAGCGACCGATGCCGGCGGGCGGCGTCCCGATCTGGGCGTCCGTCATCGGCGGTGGGCTGCTGCTGCTGGTCCTGGCCTTCGCCGTGATCGGCTCCGCGGTCGCATTCACCTGGCTGACGGCGCTGCTGACGTGAGCGACGGACGGATCACGCCGCCGACCACCGGGTTGGCGGCAATGCGCATCGGCCTGGAATTCGGCAACGCCGACGAGTTCACCTCGTCGTTCACCCGAGCGCTGGCGCGGGGTGGGGAGCTCGGCGCCACGCTGGTGGCCGGCCTCGACCGCGGCGAGATGAGCATCCACCTGCCGCGCGTCGACGGCCCGTGCTGGAACTCGGTCCCGCTCTTCCACCTGCATCGGGGCGAGCAGCCGAGCGCGGAGGACTGGACCGTGACCGGCGCGGTCCTCGAAAAGCTCGAGCGCTCTCGCTGACCGATGCGGATCTACGTCTCGGTCGACATGGAAGGGCTCGCCGGCGTGGGCCATGCCCATCAGACACACTTTGGCCCGACGGTCGATCGCGTCGACTACGACCGGAGCCGAGCGCTCATGGCCGGCGAGGCCAATGCGGCCATCGAGGCGGCCTTCGAGCGGGGAGCGCAGGAGGTGGTCGTCAACGACAGCCACTGGCAGATGCGTAACCTCCGCGCCGAGGATCTGCACGAGGGGGCGAGGCTCCTGATTGGCGACAAGCCGCTCAGCATGACCCAGGGCGTCGGCGATGGGCCCGACGGTGCGTTCGACGGGGCGGCGTTCATCGGCTACCACGCCGGCGCCGGCAACGCGACCGGGGTGATCTCGCATACCTACTCGTCCGCGACCGTGATGGAGGTGCGCGTCAACGGTGTCGTCCACAACGAGGCTGGCCTGAACGCGATCCGCCTCGGCCACTTCGGCGTGCCGGTCATGCTCGTCGCGGGCGACGATGCCCTGGCGGCCGAGATCGAAACGCTGCTGCCGTGGGCCGAGCGGGTCATCGTCAAACGCGGCCTGGGCTATTCGCTGACCGACAGCCTCTCGCCTCACGACGCGGCCGCCGCGATCCGCAACGGCATGGGCCGCGCGATCGAGCGGATCGGCGAGATGGAGCTGCATCAGCCCAGCCTGCCGATGCGCGGCGAGATGGACGTCCGGCTGCCGGTCATGGCCGACTTCGCGGCCGTGCTGCCGGGCATCAAGCGCATCGGCCCGCGCACCATCGGCTTCGAGGCGCCGGACGGCGACAGCTTCTACCGCGTGTTCGTCTGCCTCATGAGGCTGGCCGGCGTGCCCGCTCTCTGACATGGCGACGCCGTTCGACGAGGCGGAGCGACGGCGCATGCGCGACCTGATGGCGCACTTCGCGACCGGCGTGACAGTTGTCGCAGCACGCCACGGGCCGCTGCTGGCGGGCATGACCGCCAGCGCCATCGCCACCATCAGCATCGATCCACCGATCCTCATGGCCAGCATCGCCCGCAAGGCCGAGACGCACGGCGCGATCATCGGCTCGCATGCCTTCGCGGTCAGCGTCCTCGCCGAGGACCAGCGCGAGCTGGCCGATTGCTTCGCCCAGCCGACGACGGCCACGAAGCTGACCCGCTTCTGCGATGCGGCCTGGCACGAGGCGGAGACCGGCTCACCGATCCTCGAGGGCGCCCTGGCCTACTTCGACTGCCGCCTCACCGAGCGCCACGATGGCGGCGATCACACGATCTTCCTGGGCGAGATCGTGGCGGCCGGCTATCGCGAGGACGCGGCGCCGCTGCTCTGGTACGGCTCCGCGTACCACCGTCTCGTTCGCTGACCGCGGGTCACGGGCTGGTCCTCGGCCGCATGCCCGGTTGTACGATGCGGCCGAGAGGAGGCGACGTGGCCGATCCGGTGGCGGAAATCATCGGCGACTATCGCGCGTTCGCGGCCCTGCAACGCGATCGCCTCGCGGCGCGTGGCATCGACATCGCGCCGTACGCCATCAGCCACATCGCGTACCGCGTCGCCGAGTGGGACGAGTACGTCCGCGTGCGAGGGCTTCTGGAGCGCCACGCGGTCGCGGGTCGCGAGAACGTCTGGAACGGCAGACCCATCTCGCTCATCCTCTTTGACCAGCTCGAGATCCTCGACGGCAAGGCGCTCCCGATGATCGAGCTCATCCCGCCGGTCCACCAGCGCGTCTACAAGATGGGGTGCGAGCACCTCGGGATCGTCGTGGGTGAGGCGACCTTCGACGCCTTCGTCGAAGCCCACAAGCCGGTCCTGACGGGACAGCAATTCCAGGGGCCGAACAGCACGCCCGACCCCGTGTACATCCTGATGGAGGACTTCACCCACGTGAAGTTCTATCGGCTCTCGCTGCAGGCATCCGTCGAGCGTTTCGGTGACCCGATCGACTCCGGATTCCACCACGTCGAGGACTGGGTTCCGCAGCGACTGGTCACGGCAACCGGTCCGAACCCACTCCCACGCTAGCGACGCCAGGCGTCCCCCGCGGCCATGAGGTCAGCCGCTGCGGGCGCGGCTCCGATCGCCGAGGATCTGGCCGGCCGCAAGCCGCCCCGGCGCGCCCATGACGCAGCCGCCCGGGTGGGTGCCCGAGCCGCACTGGTAGTAGCCGGCGATCGGCGTGCGGTACTGCGACCAGCCGGGCGCCGGGCGGAAGAAGAACATCTGCGGCGCCAGGAACTCGCCGGCGAAGATATTGCCCTCGCTCAACCCCACCGTGCGCTCGATGTCGAGCGGCGTGACGACCTCGCGATGCAGGACGAGGTCGCCGAAGCCGGGGAAGAACCGCTCGAGCGTGGCCTGCACCCGGTCGGCCATGTGTTCGCGCTCGGCGTCCCAATCGGACTCGCGCAGCTGGTACGGCGTGTACTGCACGAAGCACGACAGGACGTGATTGCCCGGCGGCGCCATGTCCGGGTCAATCGTCGACTGGATGGCGCAGTCGATGTACGGGTGCTCGCTGTACCAGCCGTACTTCGCGTCGTCGAAGGCACGCTCCAGGTAATCGACCGACGGGCCGATGTTCAGGAAGCCGCGGTACAGCTCCGGCCCGTTGCCGAGGGTCGGGTGCGTCGGAAGGCCCGACAGCGCGAAGTTCACCTTCGAGCTGACGCCCTGGAACTTCAGGCGACGGATGTCATCGACCAGGTCGTCGGGCAGCTCGCGTGGGTCGACCATCTCGAGGAACGTGCGGCGCGGATCGAGCGCGCTGACGACGACATCGGCCGCGAGCTCGGTGCCGTCCTCGAGCGCCACGCCGGTCGCCTCGCCGTCGCGGGTCAGGACGCGCACCACCGGCGACTCCAGGCGGATCTCGGCGCCGAACGCCTGCGCGGCGCGGGCCAGGACCTGGGTGAACCCGCCATTGCCGCCCTTGTGGAAGGCCCAGGTGCCGAAGCTGCCGTCGTGCTCGCCGAGGGAGTGGAACAGCAGCACCAGGCCGCTGCCCTGCGAGCGCGGCCCGACCTTGGAGCCGATGATCCCCGAGGAGGCGATCCAGCCCTTGAGGAGCTCCGACTCGAAGTAGTCGTCCAGGAAGTCGGCCGCGCTGCCGGTCAGGAGCCGCACCGCGTTGTGGAGCGTCCGCTTGTCAAGCGAGCGGAGCCGCGAGCCGAGCGCGGCCAGCCGCACGACCTCCTCCGGATCGTCGCTGAAGAGGTCCGGCGGGACGGTGTCGAGCAGCGGCTTGATGGCCTGGCAGACGCGGTCGAGGTCGTGGCCGTACTGGTCGTAGGCATCGGCGTCGTGCGGCGAGTGGCGGGCGATCTCGCGCAGGTTCTCGTCGTGGTCACGCGTGAACAGGAGGTGGTCGCCGTCGTCGCCCGGCGCGAAGCGCGTCGACATCTGGAGCGGCAGGAAGCCATGCTTTGTCAGCTCGAGCTCATGAATGATCTGTGGCCGCAGCAGGCTGAGCGCGTAGCTGAACGTCGTGAACCAGAAGCCGGGCTGGAGCTCCTCGGTGATCGCCGCCCCGCCGACGAGGTGGCGACGCTCGAGGATCAGCGTCCGCAGCCCGCCCTTGGCGAGGTAGGCGCCGTTGACGAGGCCGTTGTGGCCACCGCCGATGACGATCGCGTCGTATCGGTCCGTGCTCATCGGTCCATCAGGCGGTCTTGCGCTCCGGGTTGTAGAGGGGGAGCCGGGCAACGTGCGCGGCGACCTGCTCGTAGTGGTGGTCCACGGTGAACTCCAGGAAGACTCGGGTGCCGGGCTTGCCGAGTTCCGGTCGCACCCGGGCGAGGGCGATGTGCCGCTGCAGGACCGGCGAGTACATGATGCTGGTCGCGTAGCCGACGCGTGTGCGATCCGCGTCATACACCATCCAGTCCTCGTGCACGGGACGGTGGTCCTTGGGCGGGATAAGCCCGGCCGAGCTGTAGACGCGGTCGTAGTCCTGCCAGTCGACGATCAGGCCCACCATCCGCCAACGGCTGGTCTTCTCGGCACGTTCGCGCACGAGCGCTTTGCGGCCGATGAAGGGGCGTTCGTCCTCCTCCAGGCCCTTGAACATCCACGCCCAGCCGAGCTCGAGCGGGGTCGACCGATGCGCGTCGTTGAAGGCGAACCGGCTGGAGTCGAAGTCGGCGCCGAGCAGCATCAGCCCGGCCTCGATGCGGAGCATGTACAGCGCTCCCATCCCGTACGGCAGCATGCCGTGCCCCTCCGCCGCCTCCCAGACGCCGTCCCACACCGTGAGCGCGTCGGCTGCCTCCACCCAGATCTCGTAGCCTAGGTCGCCGGTGTACCCGGTTCGGCTGACGGTGACCGGACGACCGCCGATGGTGGCGTTCGCGATCCCGAAGAAGGGCAGCTCGGTCACGGATGGCACCAGCCTCGCCAGCACCTCCCGCGAGCGCGGTCCCTGCACCGCCAGGGTGCCGATGTCCAGGCTCACCTCCTCGATGGTGACGGACAGGCGGCCGATACGGTCGGCGAACCATGCGAAGTTCGGCTCTGCCGAGGTCAGGAGGAACTCGTCGGCCGCGTGGCGCAGGACGACGCCGTCCTCGAGCACGAAGCCGCGATCGTCGAGCCAGGTCGTGTACTGCGCATTTCCCGGCTCGCACGTTCGTATGTCACGCGCCAGCATGCCGGCCAGGAAGCGCTCGGCGTCGCGCCCCGCGATGCGGTACTTGTACAGCGGGGAGGTGTCGAGCACGCCTACGCCATTGCGGACGGCGAAGTACTCGAACTTGTCCGACGCCATGTAGCGCGTCACCACGAGGTGACCCGACCAGTGCTGCCAAAGGCCGGTCTCGTTGAGGGCGCTGGTCCGGTCGTGGAAGGGCGTGGTCCGGATCATCGGGCGTGAGCATACCGGCAGTTCTGCTGCCGCGACTGTGGGCCTCGTCCGTGGCCACCATCGTAGATACCGTGTATACGATCGACGCCCAGATTGTTCAGGACTGCGGCTGAGCCTCCGGCTGGGGCAGCTCAGCGTCGACGGCGGCCACGAATTCGGTGAAGTCGAAGGGCTTGCGCAGCACCGGCGCGATGACCTCGAGCCGGCTTGCCTCCTCGTCGTCGATGGCGGTCACGAACAGCACCGGGATGTCGCGGTACTGGGGCCGCTCGCGCAGCGAGTGCACGATCGTCGAGCCGTACTCGTCGGGAAGGCGCTGGTCGAGCACCAGCAGGTCGGGAGTGATGCCTTCCTCCACGAGCGCGGTGTACAGGCTTTCGGCGTCCTCGAAGCCGCGCACCTCGTGTCCGAGCTCGGCGAGGACGGCAACCATGGCCGTTCGGATGAACGGCTCGTCGTCGACGACCCAGATGCGGTGTCCCATGCGCGCGTCCTCCATCTCGGCTAGGCGCCAATCGCCTCGAGTGAGTCGCCGATGATACCGATGGCGAGGTCGAGCTCGTCCTCGGTCGTCACCAGCGGCGGGATGATGCGGACCACCTGGCCCCGCGTGCCGCACGTGAGCAGCAGCAACTTCCTCGCCATGGTTTCGCCGAGAAGCGCCTTCGCCAGGTCGGGTCGCGGCGTGAGCGTTTCTCCCTCCGCAAGCTCGATCGCGATCATCATGCCCCTGCCACGCACTTCCGCCACGCACGCGTGGCCTTCGGCGCGAACGCGCAACCCGTCGAGCAGACGACCGCCAAGCCGATGCGCCCGATCGGCCAGTCGCTCCTCGTCGATGACGTCGAGGGTCGCCAGGGCGGCTGCGCAGGCCACGGCATTGCCGCCGTACGTGCCGCCGTGGGTCCCCGGCGCCAGCTGATCGAGCAACGGGCGCGCGGCCATGATCCCCGACAGCGGCAGGCCCGACGCGATGCCCTTGGCCATGATGACGATGTCAGGGGTCGTATCGGTCCATTGGGTGGCGAAGAAGCGTCCCGTGCGGGCGTAGCCGGACTGCACCTCGTCGACGGCGAGCAGGATCCCGTGCCGGTCGGCCAGCTCGCGCAACGCGGGCAGAAAGCCGTCGGGTGGCACCACGTAGCCGCCTTCGCCGAGCACCGGCTCGACCACGAACGCCGCCACGTCATCCGGCGCGACGACGCTGGCGAACAGCTCGTCCAGCGCGTCGAGCGTGGCGGCCAGCGCGGCGGCGTCGCCGCCCATCCGCAGCGGGTACGGATAGGGGACGAAGTGGACGCCGCCCATGAGCGGCTCGAAGTGGGCGCGGTACTTGACGTTCGAGCTGGTGAGCGCCATGGCGCCATGGGTCCGCCCGTGGAACCCGCCGCGGAACGCGATGACCAGCGGCCGTCGCGTCGCTGCCTTGGCCAGCTTGACGGCCGCCTCGACCGCTTCCGCCCCGGAGTTCGACAGGAAGAGGCCGTACTCCTCGCCGCCGCGGGCGTTCGGGAATCGCAGGGGCAGCCGCCGGTGCAGCTCGAGCCCGGGCTGGTGGTAGACGATGTTCTGCTGGAGGTGAATCCCACGCGCCGCCTGCTCGGCGATGGCCGCCACCACCCGAGGGTGCGCGTGCCCGGTGTTCGTGACACCGATGCCGCAGGTGTAGTCGAGGTACCGCTCGCCATCGACCGTCTCGATCCACGAGCCGGAGGCGCGCTCGACGATGAGGTCGGTATAGCGCGCCCACACCGGCGGGATGCCCGAACGCAGCGCAGACCAATCGGTCAGAAGGTCGGTGGCGTGTTGATCCATAGCAGTCGGGTCTCCCCGCGGGCGTCGTTGCGCCAGCGATGCGGCAGGGTGGAGGGGAAGGTGAGCGCGTCGCCGACATCGGCCAGGCGATAGATCTCGTCGTCGCCGAGCCAGACCGTCAGCGCGCCGGAGAGCAGGTACAGGAACTCCTCGCCCTCGTGGGCGTATGAACCGTCGCTCGAGGCGCCCTCGGCAAGCACGAAGAGCTGCGGCTCGAGCTGGCTGGTGCCGAGCGCCAGCTGCTCGATGCGGACCGATGCGTCGCCCAGCATCAGCGCGGGGCGCTCGGAGCTGCGCACCAGCCGCGGCGTCGAGCCCGATGGCGGACCGAAGAGCGCGTTGAGGGTCGTGCCGTACGCGGCGGTCAGGCGTTGGAGCGTGGCCACCGTCGCCCCGGATGCCCCGCGCTCCACGGCCGACAGGAAGCTGACCGACAGGCCGCTGCGGCGGCTCGCCTCGCGCAGGCTGAGGCCGTGCTGCTCGCGCAGGCGGCGCAGGGGACGGCCATCGAGCCGCCCTTCGGCATCGTGGCCCGCCGTCACAGTGTCGCGCAGCACGCGGCGGATGCCGGGCGCGTTGAGGCGCTCGACCTGGCGCAGGCGCCGGATGTGGCGAAGGTGGTCCAGATCGGCGTCGCTGTAGAGCCGATAGCGGCCGCGCCGCAGCGGCCGCACCAGCCCCTGGCGCTCCCAGAGTCGCAGCGCGGAGGCCGAGACGCCGACCCGGCGTGCGGCCTCGCCGATCAGGTAGGTCACGCGCCCGGCTCGGGACGCGCCACGATCGCCCGCCGCTGTGACCAGATCTGGACGGCGATGAAGACGAGCGCGACCACGAAGATGAGCGTGCCCAGCACGTTCACCTCCGGTGGGACGCCGAGGCGGCTGACGCCGAAGACCCACAGCGGGAAGGTGATCGAGCGGCCGGCCACGAACGAGGTGATGACGTAATCGTCGATCGACAGCGCGAAGGCCAGCAGGGCCGCGGCCAGGATGCCGGGGAAGATGAGCGGGAAGGTCACCTTGCGGAACGTTGTCCACTCGTTCGCGCCGAGATCCATGGCGGCCTCCTCCAGCGCCCGGTTGAATCCGGCGATCCGCGCCCGGACGGTGACCACCACGTAGCTGATGTTGAACATGACGTGGGCGATCACGATCGTCATCAGGTCGCGCTGGATGCCGATGCTCACGAAAAGGCTCAGCAACGAGGCGCCCATGATGATCTCGGGCGTGGCCATGGGGATGAAGATCAGCAGGTTCAGCCCGGTGCGTCCCTTGAACTCGTAGCGGGTCAGGGCCATGCCGATCAGCGTGCCGAGGATGGTCGAGATCAGCGTCGCCATGACCGCCACGATCAGGCTGTTGACCATCGGCCCGGTGATGTCCGGCCGGCCCCACAGGTCGACGTAGTTGCGCAGGGTGAAGCCCTGCCAGGTGATGTTCTGCCGGCCGGCAGGGTCGTTGAAGCTGAAGGCGATCATCACCGCGATCGGCAGGAACAGGTACAGCACCGCGACGCCGGTGAAGACCGGCAGCACCAGCCGCGAGATGCGAGCGCCGACCGTCGGGCGCCGGATCGGCACCGGCTCCGGCCGCTCGGTGGCTGCCGGGAAGGCGGTCGCCGTCATCGGGTCAGCTCGTCCGCGCCGACGAAGCGCGCGTAGACGAAGACGAGTGCCAGGACGGCGGCCATGAGCATGAAGCCCAGGGCGGCGGCTTCCGGATAGGCGTTGTTGTTCAGGAACAGGCGCTGGATGATCTGGCCGATCATGGTCGTGTCGCGGCTTCCCAGGATCTCCGCGTTGATGAAGTCGCCGACCGCCGGGATGAATGTCAGCAGCGAGCCCGCGAAGACGCCCGGCATCGAGAGCGGCAGCGTGACCCGCAGGAAGGCCTGCACCCGGCTGGCGTAGAGGTCGGTGGCCGCCTCGACCAGCTTGGGGTCGATCTTCTCGAGGGCGACGTACAGCGGCAGCACCATGAACGGCAGGAAGTTGTAGGTCAGGCCGCTGATGACCGCGACCGGCGTCGCGATGATTCGGAAGCCGTCGTCCAGGAAGCCGATGTCCTTCAGGTTGCCGAGCACGAAGCCGTTATCGGCCAGGATCAGCTTCCAGGACAGCGTGCGGATGATGTACGCGGTGAAGAAGGGCAGGATGACCAGCAGCAGCAGGATCGACTTGTAGCGACCGCCGCGGAACGCGATGGTGTACGCCATCGGATAGCCGACGGCCAGCGTCAGCGCGGTGACGACGATCGAGTACCACAGCGAACGCTCGAACTGGGGTGCCCAGGCGCCGATCATCTCCGGGTACACGCCGAAGTTCCACGTCAGGGCGTATCCCGTCCCGAGCGAGCCCGTCTGCAGGCTGACCGACGCCATGACCAGCATCGGCACCACGAAGAAGGCAAGCAGCCACAGCCCGCCCGGGATCAGGAACAGATAGGGGACCAGCCAGCGCCAGTGTCGCGGCATGGCCCTATCCGGCGACGACCTCGTTGAAGAGGTCGTTCCACTGGGCCTCTTCTTCCTCGCTCAGCTTGCGGTAGTTGTGGACGTTGGCCAGGACCTCGTCGGTCGGGTTCGCCGTGGCGCTGATGACGCGCAGCGCATCGGCCCACTCCTGGTCGCCCTCGGCCTCGGCGGTCTCGGCGTCCTCGAGCACGCGCTCGGTCACGCCGGTGACCGGGCTGAAGTAGCCGACGTACTCGGTGAGGGGCACGGCGTTCTCGATGTCGTACCAGAAGTTCATCATCATGTGCGCATCCAGCGGATGGGCCGCCTTGTTCGGGATGGCCATGTTGTCGATCCACAGCATGCCGCCGGTGTCCGGCACCACGAACTCGACGTCCGGGTTGTCGTACAGCTTCATCTGGCTGACGTCGCCTGACCAGGCCACGGTCACGGCGAGGTTTCCGTTGGCGAGCTCGTCGTAGTAGTCGTTGCCGTAGAAGTTGCGGAACTGGCCGGCCTGCGCCGCGGCGAGCAGCTTGTCCTTGGCCTGCGTGGCCTGGTCGACCGTCGCCTCCTCCGGCTCGATGCCCAGGCTCAGGAGCGCGAGCGACATCGTGTCGCGCATCTCGCTGAACAGGCCGACGCGCCCGGCGAACTCGGGGTCGAGCAGGTCGTCAAAGGTCGTGATCTCGCGCCCGGTCAGTGTCGGGTTGTAGCCGATGCCGGTGATGCCCGACTGCCAGGCCATGCTGTGGACGTTGCCCGGGTCGTACCACGGGTCCTTGTACAGGTCGAGGGCGTTGGCGTCGAAGTTCGGAAGCTTCGAGCGGTCGAGCTCGGAGAGATAGCCGAGCCGGATCATCTTCTCGATCATCCAGTCGGTCATGACGATCAAGTCGTACTGCGGCGGATTCCCGGCGGCCAGGTCGGGCTGGATGATTCCGAAGAACTCCTCGTTGTCGTTGATCGCCTCGGTGTAGGCGACCTCGATGCCCGACTCCTCGGTGAACTTCGCGAGGGTCGGGTAGTCGCCGGTCTCCTCGTCGATGTCGATGTAGGCGGGCCAGTTGGCGAAGTCGAGCGTCCCGGCCGGGGCGGACGGCAGTGCCGCCTGGCTGCCCGCGGAGGGCGCGGTCGAGCCACCCGGACCGATGCCGCAGGCAGCGAGGATCGCGGGGAGGGAGAGCGCGGATCCGGCGATGACCGCGCCGCGCCCCGTCTGACGCAGGAACATCCGTCGCGACAGCCGTCGCTGCGGTCGGAAGGCGCGCGCGATGGCGCGTTCGATCTGAGTCTCGTCACGCATGGATCTGTGGCTCCTCCTCCAATTCCGCATCCCCCGCGGGCATTGGCCCGATTGCCGGACCGATCACGAACGTGTGCTGTGGCTTCCAGGTCAGCCGAACCCGCTGGCCGTCGGCCAGCACCTCACCGGCGCCACTCGTCTCCAGGTTCTGGGCATAGACGGTCAGCTTGTGGCCGTCCGGCGTCTCGACCAGGTACTGCGTGCTGACGCCGATGTACGAGGCGTCGAGCACGGTCCCGTCCAGGGCGTTGGTGTCGGCGTCGACCGCATCGGTCGCCTCGTCGTCCAGGGCGATGACGCGCAGCTTCTCGGGCCGGACGCCGAGGCGCACGCGCGGGGCGCCGTTGACGTACGCGGCCGGCGCGCGCAGGAACGTGCCGCCGTCGAGGCGGAGCGTCGCGAAGCGCTCGTCGCGGCCGGCGACATCCGCGTCGATGAGGTTGCTGACGCCCAGGAAGCCGGCCACGAAATCGGTCTTTGGTCGCTCGTACAGCTCCTCGGGCTGCCCGAGCTGCTCGATCCTGCCGGCGCGCATGACGGCGATCCGGTCGGACATCGTCATCGCCTCTTCCTGGTCGTGGGTCACGAAGATGAAGGTGATGCCGATCTCGCTCTGGATGCGCTTCAGCTCGACCTGCATCTGCTTGCGCAGCTTGAGGTCGAGTGCGCCGAGCGGCTCGTCCAGGAGCAGAACGCGAGGGTTGTTGACCAGCGCGCGAGCCAGCGCCACGCGCTGCTGCTGGCCGCCCGACAGCTGGTTCGGCTTGCGGTCCTCGTAGCCCGGCAGCTCGACCAGCTTGAGCATGAACGCCACCTGGTGGCGGATCTCGTTCGTCGGTGTCTTGCGCCGCCTGAGCCCGAACGCGATGTTCTCGAACACCGTCAGGTGCGGGAAGAGGGCGTAGTTCTGGAAGACCGTGTTCGTCGCCCGCTTGAAGGGCGGAAGGTCGGTGACGTCGGTGTCGCCCAGGTAGACGCTGCCGGAGGTCACCTCCTCGAAGCCGCCGATCATCCGCAGCGTGGTCGTCTTTCCGCAGCCGGATGGGCCGAGGAGGGCGAAGAACTCGCCAGGCTTGACCTCGAGCGACAGGTCGTCGACGGCCACGACGTCGCCGAAGCGTTTCGTCACGCGGTCGAGTCGAACGTCAGCTTCGGGCACGCTCAGAGCACTCGCAAACCTTGTCGCGTTGCAGTAGGCCCGCGGAGTATAGATTTCGCCGCTGCCCGCCTGTCAAGGTTCAGCGCAGCGGCCACGAAATGGCCCTGGTTCAGTGGAAACCGGCGCGCATTCTGCAACCTTCGGATGGCCCAACGCGTCTACAGGGCACACCTCACACGATGCGGGGGACCGACATGGCCAAGCTCAACCACCAGAAGCGCAGCCGCCCGCGCCCGGTATCGCTCCGCCGGCGACGCACCAACCTCCAGCGCGCCGATGAGCGCCGCACCCGTCGAGACCTCGAGCGTTGGCGAAAGTCCGCCTGACGCCGAGGCGACACGACCCCAGACCCGACCGATGACCGGTCGGGTCTCTTGCTTGTAGACTCGGGATCCGAGCTCCACTGATTCCGCAACCTTCGGAGCAGCCACCCATGGACTTCGCGCTCTCTCCCCAGCACGAGGACATTCGCCGCACGGTCCGAGACTTCGCCGAGAGGCGCATCGTCCCGATCGCAGAGGAGCTCGAGCGCAAGGGCGTGTTCCCGATGGAGATCATCCGCGAGGCGGCCGCGCTCGGCCTGCTCGGAGTGCCCTATCCCGAGGAGGTCGGCGGCACCGGGCTCGATTCGCTGGCCTATGCCATCACCGTCGAGGAGCTGAGCCGCGCCAGCGGCAGCGTCGGCATCATCGTGAGTGCCCACACCAGCCTGGGCTGCAACCCGATCTACCTCGCCGGGACGGATGCGCAAAAGGAGAAGTACCTGAGGCCGATGGCGTCCGGCGAGGTGATCGGCGCCTACGGCCTGACCGAGCCGGGCGCCGGCTCCGACTCGCGCGGCACGAAGACCCGCGCCCACCGCGACGGCGACGAGTGGGTCATTAACGGCAGCAAGCGCTTCATCACCAATGCGGGTGTGGCGGGCACCTACATCGTGACCGCCGTGACCGATCGGGAGCAGGACTCGGGCAAGATCAGCGCCTTCATCGTCGAGGCCGATACGCCCGGCTTCTCCATCGGCCGCATGGAGGAGAAGATGGGGCTGCATGCCAGCAACACCGGCGAGCTGATCTTCGAGGACTGCCGCATCCCTGCCGAGAACCTGCTCGGCGAGGAGGGCGCGGGCGACAAGCTGTTCCTCAAGACGCTGGACGGCGGGCGCATCGGCATCGCGTCCATGGCGCTGGGGCTGGCGCAGGCGGCGTACGAGGCGGCATCGGCCTATGCAAAGGAGCGCAAGCAGTTCGGCCGGCCCATTGGCGAGTTCCAGGGCGTCGCGTTCAAGATCGCCGACATGGCGACGACCATCGACGCGGCGCGGCTGATGACGTACCGTGCGGCGTGGCTGAAGGACTGTGGCAAGCCGTACACGACGGAGGCGGCCATGGCCAAGCTGTACGCCAGCGAGGTGGCGCGAGACGTGACCAACGACGCGGTCCAGGTGCACGGCGGCTACGGCTACGTGAGCGAGTACAAGGTCGAGCGCTACCTCCGCGATGCCAAGCTCACCGAGATCGGCGAGGGGACGAGCGAGATCCAGCGCATGGTGATCGCCCGCAACCTGCTCGGCCTTCGCGCGATGTAGCAGGCCCATGACGGGGGTGAGGCGCGCACGGCGGGCGGGGGGCCTGGCGCTCGCGCTGCTCCTCGGTTCAGCGGGCGTGCCGGTGGCCGTCGTGGCGGCGGATCCGCCGGAGACACAGGTGCTTCCCGGCTCGACGCTGACGGCCCTCACCATCGACCTGAACGACGACGGCGCGCGCGAGGTCCTGCGCCTCGTCGATCGGGAGACCCCGGGCATGGACGTGGAAGTCTGGAGCATCCGCCAGGACGTGTGGCTGCGGCTCGCGTCGACCGAGGTCGCGTCACATCCGGGACCCGATGGCTCGCTGGACCCATCCTCCGAGATGGCCGCCATCATCCGCATGCGAATCGACGGACGCGACCACGCGGTGCTCGCCACAGCCTCCATGTTGCTGGTGCCGAACCTCCCCGGAACGGTGTGCTGCGTCGAGCTCGCCGATGTCATCCTCGCCCAGGACCGCCTCATGCTCGTGCCGCTGCCCACGAAGGACATTCGCGCCGAATACCTCGCCGCGGTCGACCTGGACGCCGACGGCACCGATGAGCTGGTCACCCAGGTCACGACCTACGCCGACATGAACGACGTGGGCACGTACCGCGTCGAGGTGCACCGCTGGGACGGCCACGGATTCCGGCGCTTCTACAGCGAGGAGCGTGAGCAGCAGGGCTTCTCCGTCGTTCCGGGCGAGGCCGACGGTGGGCCGGGCTCCGAGCTGTACATCACGCCCAGCGAGACCGCCAGCCTGGAGCGGCTGGTGATGACGGATGGGACGATGACGCTCGAGCGCGCCAGCGCCGATCTCGGCCAGCCGTTCGAGGCCTGGATCATGGGTGCCACGAACGGCCGCGTGCTCGTCCAGCAGCCGGAGGGCGTGCGCCTGTTCGAGTGGCCCCGCGACGAGCGGCCGAGCGCGCTGGGACGCTTCGACTCGCTGGCCTACCCCCGCGTGGATATCGTCGGGGACGGCGACGATGCCATCTTCGTCGTGTACGAGGGGTTCGACTACCTCGGCTCCAACGACCCTCGGATCACGCTGCTGGACATAAACTTCAACCAGATCGGTGCGGTTCCCATCTCGGAGCGGATCGCGCCGCTGTGGGATGCCGCCAGCACCTTCAGCAACCGCGGCTACGGCAGCACCCGCAGCCTCTTCCCGTTCGTGGGCCTGCTGCCGGGGGCCGGCCCGCGCGAGACGTGGCCCTATCTTGCGAACGGCGTTCGCATCGAGGCCGGGGGTCCGGACGGCTACACGACCACCGAAGCCGATCCGTTCATCGGCGTGAGTCCCATCGGACGGGCCGGTCCGGACGACGAGTGGCTCGCGCTCGGCCAGGGTATCTATGGCGGCTACTACGGGCCGTTCGCCCAGAGCGACAGCGCGACCTACCTGTTCCCGTTTGCCCAGTCGCCGTTCCCCCTGGCCGCGTCGCTGACCATGGCGCGGGCCGACGAGATCGTCGCGCCGAGCGACGACCCGGTCGCCACGCTGCGGGCCGACGGGGCGGTCGCGATCGAGGTGGACGGCCAGACCAGGCTCGCGGCGTCATATGAGGGCTTCGACATCGTGATCGACGCCCCGTTCGGCAGCTTCGTGACCTACGACGACCGTAGCGTTCCCGTCGAGGTGGAGATCGGCGAGGCGCCGCTGGTCGTGGAGGTCCGGGCACCCAACGGGCCGAAGAATCGGAATCGAGACTTCACGCGGACCTTCTTCATCGCGACACCGGACGGCCGCGGCCAGGTCGCCACCTTCCAAGGCACCTTCATCGGCGAGGCGCCGGAGGTGACCGCCAACGCCGATACCGACGCCTTCGCGCTGCACTCGCGGATCTACGGACGCGCGTCGGACGGGGTCTCGGTCAGCGTGGACGGCGTCCCGGCCGAGCTCAACACCAACGGTGCCTACAGCGTGGAGGTCGACGCGCCGATCTGGCCGCGGGACGTGGTCGTCGTCGCCCGCGACGTCCTCGGCAACGAGTCGGTGGAGCGCCTCGAGGTCGTCGGCTTCCTGGACTACCGGGGGCTGCCGTGGGCGGTGATCATCGGGGTGGCCACGGTCGCGGCCGGCGGATTCCTGTTCGTGCGCACCCCGCAGCGTCGCGAGCGGCCGGTGGCGGCCTGGGACGACGGGGTGCTGGAAGAGGTCGACGGGGATCTGCGCTGATCGGTAGGCTTGCGCGCATGGTCGCTCGCCGGGCGGCCGCGTACCGCAGTGAGGTGCCGACCATGACCCGCATCGACGACCTGGACGCCATCGTCCGCCAGTTCGACCTCAACGAGCATCCGTTCTACCAGGAGTGGCGCGCGGGCACGCTGCCGATCCAGCGGCTCGCCGAGTACGCCGACGAATGGGCGCCGTTCATCGGTGCGATCGACGCGGGCTGGGACCGCATCGGCTACCCCGACTACGCCGCCGAGGAGCGCGAGCACGACCTGCTGTGGCAGGACTTCCGCAGCGCGCTCGGCGCATCGGGCGAGATGCGGCGGCCGCAGTCGAGGACGCTGCTCGCAGTGGGGGAGCAGGCGTTCGCATCGGTTCCCGAGGCGCTCGGCGCGCTGTACAGCTTCGAGGTGCAGCAGCCGGCGACGGCGAGCTCGAAGCTCGCCGGGCTGCGCGAGCACTACGCCGGGACCGTCGGGGCGGCCGGGCAGCGCTACTTCGAGGAGCATGCCGTCGAAACCGATGAGCCGGCCATGCTGGCGTCGTTGATCGAGAAGTTGTCGGACGGGGACTTCGCCCGAGCGCGAACGGCGTGCGCGGTCTTCAGCGCAGCTGCCTGGGGCGCGCTCGACGGGGTGTACTACACCGACTAGCCGCGGCGGTTGCTGAACTCGATGGACCAGCGCCAGGCGGACCCGTCCTCGGCGTTCCACCACGCGGTCAGGATGCCCGCCTCGCCGCCGGGCAGGATCACCACGCTGCCGAGGTCGGCATCCATCGGCCAACGGTCCTCGCGCGCCACCTGGTCTCCCGCGATGG
>DASTTX010000168.1:0-2556 GCA_035759945.1 Candidatus Limnocylindria bacterium
CAGGCGCTCAAGGGGCCAGCCGCGCGAATGCTCGCGAGCCTCGGCCATGAGGTCAGCGCCGCTGGCGTCGCCCGGATCTACGGCGACCTGCTGACCCATTGGGTCGTCGACATGACCGACGCGGAGCTCGCTCCGCGCATCGGCGCGATGGGCGTTGAGCCCGTGCTCCTCGACACGATCATGCGCACCGATGCCGACCGGGCGAGGCTTGCCCGCGAGCTGACCGGCATCGGTTAGGAAGCGGCATCTTCGGCCGAAGCCGGGTTCGCGATATCCTGCGGGGGTGTCCCTCCGGATCATCGTGCCGCATCGAGGCCTCGAGGCGGCGAAGACGCGATTGGCGACCTCGCTGAGCCCCGACGAGCGCATGTTCCTCGCCAGCCAGCTGCTGCAGCGGGTGCTCAAGGTCGCACGGGAGGTGACCGATGACGTGGTCGTTATCTCCCCGTCGCGCGCACTGCTCGAGATCGTTCAGCCATCGGGCGCACGCCTCACGGTGCAGCGCGGCATGGGCCTCAACGAGGGGCTGGAGGAGGCACGCTTCGACGCCCTGACCGATGCCATTGACGAGCTGGCGGTCCTCCACGGCGACCTTCCCAACCTCCAGGCCGATGACGTGGCCACCCTCCTGCGCTCCCTTCCGGCCGATGGCGCTCCCGGCGTCGCGATCGCGCCCGATCGAGCGGGCACCGGTACGAACGGTCTCGTGCTGCGTCCGCCGGGCGTCATCGGCTTCCGCTTCGGCAAGGGCAGCTTCGCGAAGCATCTCGAGGAGGTCGAGCGTGCGGGCGTGCCGCTGGTGGCGGTCAACCGGGCGGGCTTGGCGTTCGACCTCGATACGCCGCAGGACCTCGCTCGCTGGCTGGAGCTCGGGGACGCGGCGTGAGCGCGCGGCTGGAGCTCGTCGCGCTCGACGGCATCGGCGAGATCCAGTCAGGCGACGATCTGGCGGCGGTGATCGTCGACGCCGCCACGACAACGGGCGTCGACCTGACCGATGCCGACGTGCTGGTGATCACCCAGAAGGTCGTGTCCAAGGCGGAGGGCCGGCTGGTCCAGCTCGCATCTGTCGAGCCGTCCGCCTTCGCCGTTGAATGGGCCGGACGCTGGGGCAAGGATCCCCGCCAGGTGGAGCTCGTCCTGCGCGAGTCCGCCTCGATCGTCCGCATGGGGCCGGGGGGCCTCATCATCAGCCGCACGCGACACGGGCTGGTCTGTGCCAACGCGGGCGTGGACGTGTCGAACGTCGGCGGGGGAGACGTCGCCTCGCTCCTGCCCCTCGATCCCGACGCCTCGGCTCGCGCCATTCGCGACGCGCTGGGCTCGGCGATTGGCGTCCGGCCCGCCGTCATCATCAGCGACTCGTTCGGCAGGCCGTGGCGCAACGGGATCGTCAACGTCGCAATCGGCTCTGCCGGCATCGAGCCGCTGCTCGACCTGCGCGGCACGCCCGACGCGGCCGGCCGTGAGATGCAGGCCACCGTGATCGCCGCAGCCGATGAGCTGGCATCGGCGGCTGATCTGGCCGGCGGCAAGACCGACGGCCGCCCGGTGGTGCTGGTGCGCGGATATGGGTGGCGCCCGTCGGACGCGGGAGCATCGGTCCTGGTGATGGAGCGGGAGCGCGACCTCTTCCCCTAGGCGTCCGGCCCGAAACCTGCATGCCTCCCGGCTGCCCGCCGAGCGGGCGAGCATGGACGAACCACTCATCCTCGACCGGTACCGGCTCATCGAGCGCATCGCCGCGGGCGGTAGCGCCGAGGTGTGGCGCGCCCAGGACGAGCAGCTGGATCGGCCGGTGGCGGTCAAGCGACTGCACCCGCATCTCCTTCCGGACGAGGCCTCTCGCCGCCGCCTGGTCGCCGAAGCTCGAGCGGCCGGGGCCCTGTCGCATCCCGTGATCGTCGGCGTCTACGACGTCGACGCGACTGGCGAGTCGCCGGCGCTGGTCATGGAGCTGGTGGAGGGAGAGTCCCTCGCGGCGCGAATCGAGCGCGATGGTCCGCTCGAGGAGCGCGCCGCCGCGGCGCTCACCGCCGACCTTGCCGAGGCGCTCTACCACGCGCATCAGCGCGGGGTCATCCATCGCGACGTCAAGCCCGGGAACGTGCTGCTGGCTGCGGATGGCCGGACGCGGCTGGTGGACTTCGGGATCGCGCACAGCCTCGCTCCTTCGGCGGAACGCCTCACGCTCGCCGGCACGGTCATGGGCACGCTTCGAGCGATGGCGCCGGAGCAGCTGACGGGTGGACCGATCACGCCGCGCACCGATCTCTACGGCCTCGGCGTCGTCCTGCACGAAGCCCTTACCGGCCACGCGCCGTATCCGGCAACATCACCCGTCGCCCTGGCCGATGCACAGCGTTCCGGCCCGCCAGCCATGGGCGGGATCGATCCCGCGCTGGCCGCGGTGATCGCCGCGTGTCTGTCTTACGACCCGACCTCGCGGCCGCTCCATGCCGGCGCGCTCGCGACGGCGCTGCGCGACTGGCTCGCCGGCGATCCGGCTGCCGCCCTCGCCATGGCGCCAGTGCTGCCTGCCCCAGTGGACACGGC
>DASTTX010000169.1:0-7706 GCA_035759945.1 Candidatus Limnocylindria bacterium
GATGCGCGGAGCGAGCTCCGCGTCGGTCATGTCGACGACCCAATGGGTCAGCAGGTCGCCGTAGATCCGGGCGACGCCAGCGGCGCTGACCTCATGGCCGAGGCTCGCGAGCATTCGCGCGGCTGGCCCCTTGAGCGCCTGCCCGCCGATGATCGGGCTCACGCCCGCTCGGCGGGTCACGCTGAGGATCGCGTCCCGCAACCCTGGCAAAGCCAGGATCGGACCGATGCTGACGACCGGGTTGGATGGGCCGATGACGAGCAGGTCCGCTTGCCTGATCGCCGCGAGCACTGACGGAGTCGGGCGCGCGTCGCCGATGCCCTCGAGCTTCACGCCACGCACATCCGGCTCCTGCCGATGCCGAACGAAGTATTCCTGGAACTCGAGCGGGCCGTCATCGGTGAGGATGACGGTACGGCAGCGCTCGTCGGTGGCGGGCAGGATGCGGCTGCGGATCCCGAGGGCGGCAGCCATGGCCGCCGTCGCATCGGTCAGGGATGTGCCTTCGGAGAGCAGTCTCGTGCGCGTCGCATGGGTGGCCAGATCGGCGTCGCCCAACGTGAACCAGATCGGCTCGCCGTATCTGGCGAACATGGCGTGGGCGGTGTACGTGTCGTTGGCGACGCCCCAGCCGCGCTGGCTGTCGATCAGCCCGGCCAGCGTGTACAGCACGGCGTCGATGTCCGGGCTGACGTGGAGGCCGTGGAGCTCGATGTCGTCGGCGACGTTCACGATCACGCTCAGCTCGACGTCGTCGAGCATCGAGAAGCCGTGGGCCAGCTTTGTGCCGCCGGTGCCGCCGGCGAGGAGCGCGACCTTCATGCGCGCAGCGTAACCGCCCCTCGATCTGTCGAGACGGATTCACCGGAGGGCTGCCGCGCGCTGCATTTCCTCGATAGATCGAGACTGGGTGTGCATGAAACGCACGCGGCGGCGCAGCTCACGCTCGCCGGCTCTCGATGAATCGCGAAAACCGCACCCGGAATGGCCGTCGGATGAATCGGACTCGATCTATCGCGTCGCTGGGATCGGTAAGAGCGCCGGCTTGACCTCTGTCACGAGGCGCTCCATCGATTCGGCGTCGTAGGGCGACGGGAAGCCGACGACCATGTGCCGGAAGCCGATGCCCACGAAGGGGCGCAGCTTCTCCGCGACCTGCTCGGACGTGCCGACCAGCTGGTCCTTCCAGAGCCGCGCCCTGCCGTTGCGCTCGAACATCGCCTCGAAGACACGCTGCGCCTCGGCGGGATCGTCGCGAATGATGCACGTGCCCACGCCGACGGTGCGCTCTATCTCCGACTCGTCGCGGCCGACCTCCTCGCAATGGCGGCGCAGGATCTCGTCCTTGCGCTTCACGTTCTCGAACCCACCGCCCAGATTGCAGGCATCGGCGTAGCGCGCGACGATCCGAAGGGTCTTCTTCTCCCCTCCGCCGCCGATGAGCAGCGGCACCGGGTGCAGCGGCGCCGGCAGGTTGAGCGCCCCGTCTGCGCTGTAGAAGCGAGACCCGGACGGACGTTCGCCGTGCAGCATGCCGCGCATGATCTGCGCCGCCTCCTCGAGCCAGCGCAGCCGCTCGCCGGGCGACCCGCCGAACTCGATGCCGAGGCCGCGGTGTTCCGTCTCGAACCAGGCGCCGCCGATGCCGAGCACCGCACGGCCGCCACTGATGTGGTCGAGCGTCGTCGCCAGCTTGGCGACCAACGCCGGGTTGCGGAAGGTGTTGGCACCGACCATGAGGCCCACCGTGGCGCGCTCGGTCAGCTCGGCCCAGGCGGCAAGCGTCAGCCAGCCCTCGAACATCGGCCCGTCGTGGTCGCCGACGATCGGGTACAGGTGATCCCAGGTCCAGAGGCTGTCGAACCCAAGCTGGTCGGCGCGAATGCCGGCCTCACGCAGCGATGGCCAGTCGGTGTACTGGTTCCAGCACAGCGCTCCGAGCTTCACGGTGTCACTGGTCATGGCGGATGACCTTCTCGATGCGGATGCGGATGATCACGCGCTCCTGGCCGGCGTAGCGCTCCGGGTTCGCCCCGTAGCGGCGAGCCAGGTCCTGGATGTTCTTGAGCGCCGGCTCGAACGTGGCGTCGAGCTCGGCGGTGCCGCGCATGGCGACCCACTTCAGCCCTGCTTCGAACAGCACGCTGACGCGCGGGTCGTCGGTGAGCTGGCGGTACTTCAGCCGCCGCACCATCGTGTTCATGATGAGGACGTCCGGATCGTCCGGGTCGAGGTCGAACCACATGACCGATTGGCTCGGGGGCCCATCGGCAGAGTTCACGGCCAGCACGGGATAGCGCAGCTCGCTCATGAGCCAGGCGCGCAGCTCGGCGCTCAGGACTGACGCAACGGTCAGGTCGGGATCGCTCATTGGTCTCCTTCCGCTCTGTTTTTCAGTCTAGCCCTACACTCGGATCCGATGACGAACGCCGAGCTGCTCTCCGTCGGTGCCGAGCTGTTGCTGGGCGAGACCGTCGACACGAACGCCGCATTCCTGGGTGCCGAGCTGGCGACGATCGGCCTTCCGCTACGGCATGCACGGATGCTGCCGGACGACCGCGCGATCATCAGGGATGCGTTCATCGAGGCCCGCGAGCGATCCACGGTCGTGCTGGCAACCGGCGGGCTCGGGCCGACCCACGACGACCTCACCCGCGAGGCAATCGCCGATGCGCTGGCGGAGCCGCTGCACGAGGACCCGGCGCTCCTCGCGGAGCTCGAGGAGCGCTTCCGCGCCTTCGGCCGCATGCCGTCCTCGAACCGACGGCAGGCGACGCTGATCCCCTCGGCCCGGGCGCTCCCCAATCCGATCGGCTCGGCGCCGGGCTGGTGGGTCGAGTCGGATGGCGTCGTCATCGCCGCCATGCCCGGCGTTCCATCGGAGATGCGGCGGATGTGGGCAGAGCAGGTGCGTCCGCGGCTCGAGGCCCTGTTCGCCCGACCGCCGCTGGCGACCCGCACCGTCAAGGCGTTCGGCATCGGCGAATCGGCCATGGCCGAGCGGCTGGGCGCGATCATCGCCGAGCCGCCCGACGGCGTGGACGTCGGGATCTACGCCCGCGACGACGGCGTGCACGTGCGCTTCTCGACGCTCGGCGACGCATCGGTGCTGGATCCGCTCGCCGATCGAGCGCTGGATGCCCTGGGTGAGGACGCCTACGGCACCGACGAGAGCGATCTGCCGGGCGCCGCACTGGCCCGGCTCGCCGAGCTCGGGGTGGCCGAGCTGAGCAGCTGGGAATCCGATACCGACGGCGCCCTGCTCGCGGTCCTGGCCGCCACGCTCATCCGCGACGGCGTCACGCGCTACCTCGGCGGCGTGCTCGACCTGGGCACGCCGTCGGGGCCGCCGGTCGGCGATGCCGTCCTCCAGGTCTCGCTGCTGCCGCAGGACGCCCACGGCCGCTCCCGCGTGCGGGTCGCGATGAGTGGCGCGGTCTCCATGCCGCCGACGGAGCTGCGCATCCACGGCTCCGGCCCGCAACGGTTGCGCCGGGCGGCCTTCGCGGCACTCGACGCGGTGCGGCGACTCAGTTCCAGCGGCCGATGAGCCGAACCGCGGACGGGCGCAGCTCGAACGTCCACAGGTCCGACCAGCCGACGACGTCGCCGTCGGCCTGGACCGGGATCGGGACGCCGTCGAGCGACCGCAGCTCGACGCGCTGCGCGTCGACGCGCTCGGCGTGCGGCCGGACACCGGCGGCCCAGCGGCCGGCCTCGATCAACAGCCGTGGCGCCGGGCCGGGGTAGACGCGCAGCGACAGCCGGCCGGCATCGACTCTCGCCCCAGGGTTGACCTTCAGGCCGCGGCCGTAGAACGGCGTGGTGCCGACCACCACCAGCTCGATCGGGCCGCGATGCACGGTCCAGTCGTCGGCCTTGATCCGCACCCTCGGGCGCTGCCACAGGTCCGGGACCGATCGGGCGATCGCGCTGGCCCAGCCGCGCAGGCGGCGCGCGCCCGCATCGGCATAGCGCTCTGCGACCAGGGCGTCCCAGCCGGCGCCGGCGAACAGTGCCAGGCGCCCATCGACCGCGACCAGGTCGATCGGCCGAGCCTCACCGCGGCGGATCACCCCGACGAGGTCGTCGGGGTCGCGAGGGAGATCGAGCAGGTGCGCCGTCGCGTTGCCGAAGCCCGCCGGGATGTAGCCGAGCACGAGCTCCGGCCGCCGAACGGCGACGTTGTACGCCACGCTCAGTGACCCATCGCCCCCGGCGATGATGGCCGTCCCGTAGCCTTCGATGTGCGACTCGAGCCAATGCCGCAGCTCGAGCGCATCGCGCGTCGCGATGACGTGAAGGTCCGCGTCCAGCGCATCGGTCGCGAGCTCGACCGTGCGCCGAACGCGATCGCTTCGCGCGCTGCCGGCTCCCTCGTTCAGGAAGACGGCGGCGCGGCCGCGGGTTACGGCAGCGCCTCCAGGATCTCGGCCACCTCGGCCTCGGAGCCCGTCAGGAAGTAGAGCGTGTCGTCCTTCGTGTACAGGTAGACCGATGCGCCGGTCTCGCCGCTCGGATCCACGGCGGTCCAGACGTCCTTGCCACCGATGTTCGCCTGCTCCAGGCCGGTGATGTCGCCGGCATCCTCGCTGGCGGCGATGAACTCGCGCTCGAGGTCATCCTCCGACGCGCCGAGGATGCGGAAGGCACCGACGCTCAGGAACGAGTCTCCCGACGCGGCCCCACCGAAGGCGACCGACACGTCGGACAGGTCGGCGTCGACCGAATCGAGGAATTCCTCGAAGGCCGGATCGGAGCCGCCGACGGACATGAACGTGTCGCCGCGCATGCTCTGGACCTGCAGCGGCTGCCCGCCGACGGTGTCCGGGAAGCGGGCGGCGAGCTCGGGATCCCCGTTCAGGTCGAACGACGGGAATGCCCCGATGCTGGCGTCGGTGCTCGCGCTGGCCTCGGGCGCCTCGGACGACGGCTCGGGCGTCGGCTCCTCGGTGACCGCTGGCGTCGGTTGGACTGATGGGCTGGCCTGCTCGCTCGCGCAGGCCGACACGACGAGCGCCAGCAGTGCGACGAGGAGAATGGAAATGCGCTTCACGGGGTGTGCCTCGTAGTGGTAGTGGTGCAGCCCGAGCAGTCTAGCGGGAGGCCGATGAGAAGGCGATGGGCGCGGATTGCTGTTTTCGGAACTGCCGATCCAGTGGCGCTATTCCATTGGCGCTACTCCACATGAGCGTGCTTTTGCGTGGCGCTGCGCCAGTCCATTGGCGCTCGCGTCGCATGAGCCCCACATCGGCGTGCACTTCGTGCGTAGTCGGCGCCAGTGGATTGGCGATTCCGCACCTGGGTATGCCTTCCTGTGGAATAGCGCCATTCCATTGGGGGCCCTCCGGTGCAATTCGGTTGAGATCGATCGCTCCCTATGGAAGCGCCTGGAGGACCTCCTCAACCTTGTCTTCGTTGCCGCTCTGGACGGTGTAGAGGGTGTCATCGGCGACGTAGTAGACGGCGCCAGCCTCCCGATGGACCTCCTTGCCGCCGATGCTCGCCGCCTCGATCTCAACGTCGATACCGGCCTCGGTAGCCGCCTGCTCGAACAGGCCGACGAACGCCTCGCGGAGGGTGTCCTCGTTCGCGCCCGCGTAACGGTACGCCCCGACCGAGATCGATCCGCCGGGCGCCCCGATTTGCGGTGACATCGCCGCGACCGTCACGTCCTGGAGCTGCACGCCCAGCGCCTCGAGCATTTCCGGCGACGTTTGGATTCCGCCCAGCCCGTCAAGCTCTGTGACGCAGAACGTCGCCATCTCAAGCGGCTCGCCGGCCACCTCGACGGGGATCGTGGCGGCGAGGTCCGGATCGGCGCCCGGGTTTGGCGTGGCGGACGGGGCCAGTTCAGCAGGACAGCTTGGCGACGCGGACCCGCCGCAGGCGCTCACGGCGGCCACGAGCAGGAGAGCGCCAGCGGCACGCATCGGTCAGGTGCGGTTGAGGAGCTCGCCGGCCGGGGCGCGCCTGAGGAAGCGGCCGTCTCCGGGCGCGCCCAGCCACTCGCCGCTGTCGACGATGACCTTGCCACGCGACAGCACGATCTCCGCGTTGCCGGTCACGTCCCAGCCCTCGTAGCAGGAATAGTCGACGTCCATGTGGTGGGTCTTGGCGC
This sequence comes from Candidatus Limnocylindria bacterium, assembly GCA_035759945.1. GTDB lineage: Bacteria > Chloroflexota > Limnocylindria > QHBO01 > QHBO01 > JACDBZ01. Next base: position 6,122 of record DASTTX010000169.1, read on the forward strand.
TGATGGTGTGCTTCTTGTCCGGGTCGTAGATGACCACGTCGGCATCGGCTCCGACGCCGATGACGCCTTTGCGCCCGGCCAGGCCGAACATGCGCGCCGGCGCGGTGCTGATGACCTCGACCCAGCGGTTGGGAGTCATGTGCCCGCCGACGACGCCGCCCGAGTGCAGCAGGTTGACCCGATCCTCCACGCCCGGCAGGCCGTTGGGCACCTTGCGGAAGTCGCCCTGCCCGAGGTCCTTCTGGCCATGGAAGTCGAACGGGCAATGGTCGGTCGAGACAACCTGGAGGTCATCGGTCGCCAGGCCCTTCCAGAGCTCATCCGCATGCTCGGCGGGACGGAGGGGCGGAGAGCAGACGAACTTGGCGCCCTCGAACCCGTTGCCGAGGTCGTCGAGGGTCAGGAACAGGTACTGCGGGCACGTCTCCGCGTAGGCCGGCAGCCCCTCGTTCCGCGCGCGACGGACCGCGTCCAATGCCTCGTGCGCCGAGAGGTGGACGATGTAGACCGGCGCCTCGGCCACCTGCGCCAGGCGGATGACGCGGTTGGTGGCCTCGCCCTCGAACACCGGCGAGCGGCTGGTCCCGTGGAAATACGGATCGGTGTTGCCGGCGGCGACGTTCTGCTCGGCCACCACGTCGATGGCCATGCCGTTCTCGGCGTGCATCAGGATCAGGCCGCCGTTCTTGGCCGTCTGCTGCATGGCACGGAAGATGGCGCCGTCATCGGAGTAAAAGACGCCGGGGTAGGCGGTGAAGAGCTTGAAGTCGGTGATGCCTTCGTCGACGAGCGCGTCCATCTCCTTGAGCGAGTCGTCAGTGACGTCGCTCATGATCATGTGGAAGCCGTAGTCGATACAGGCGTTGCCCTCCGCCTTGGCCATCCACGCGTCGAGCCCTTCGCGCAGGCTCTTGCCCTTCGATTGAACCGCGAAGTCGATGATCGTGGTGGTGCCGCCGAAGGCCGCCGCACGCGTGCCCGTCTCGAACGTGTCCTTGGCGAAGGTCCCGCCGAAGGGCAGCTCCATGTGGGTGTGGACGTCGATCGCCCCCGGAATCACCCACTTGCCCGATGCGTCAATCGTGCGCTCGGCCTCGACCTCCAGCGACTCGCCGATGAGCGCGATGCGCTCGCCGTCGACCAGCACATCCGCCGCGGTCGTGGCATCGGCGTTGACGATCGTTCCACCCTTGATCAGCGTCCGCATCGGTTCCTCCGTCATTTCGTCAGCAGGCCGGATCGTACTGCGCCGCTGCCGTGGCGTGCCGCGTCGCGGCTATCCCGCTGCTGGGGCTATCGGCCACTCCCTGGCCGAATTGGCTCATTGCTGGGACGAACGGCCAAACTGCGGTGCCGATATCGGCTCAGCTTGGCCATCCTTCCTAGTAACGAAACAGGAATGGCCACTTCCTGGCCGTTACGCCCACCGGCGAACCAGGCGGCCAGCGGTCGTTCGGGCGACAGCGGAGTAGCATGCGGTCATGGCGACCGACAGACTCCACTACACCGGCGACGACGAGGCCGATCGGTTGCTGGTCAGCGAACCGATGGCCCTGCTCATCGGCTTCGCGCTCGATCAGCAGGT
>DASTTX010000170.1:0-19904 GCA_035759945.1 Candidatus Limnocylindria bacterium
GGTGATCAGGCTACGCGGCGAGGGGAACTAAGCCTCGCAGGGCGGCACGACGCGCTTGCACGCGACGCTGCACGTCATCAAGGCGTACCGAGGCCTGCGTGACGGCCACGCCCTGGACTTCGGCATCTACGCCGAGGTCGTGGCGCCGGGACGGGTGGCGCTTGGTGATTCCGTGGTCGTCGGCTGAGTCACCTGAAATCTGAGCCGATAACCGCCGATTGTTCCAGTCGCGGGGCTTCGACTGGAAATTTGCGCTCGTGGCAACACGTTATCCCGCCGATGAGACCGTCACGGGCTCGACTCACGCTCACCGCCGCCGGCGCCTGGCCGGTGTGGCCGTCTAACGTGCCGCGAGCTGCACAATTTTCAAGTCGGGGAGCAGCGACGCCACGCACGTCCCCGGAGACGGGCGTGACTCGTGCAGAATCGCGGTGGCGTGGAGCGTGAGCGTGAGAATGGACGACCCGGACCGGCCGATGCGCTGGGGCGCCTGGCCGATGCGCTGAAGCGCCGCGCGGCGAGCGCGCCCGGGCCGGACCGCGAGGCGAAGGCGGAGAGCCTGCGCCGCCACGTCCAGGACTACCTCCAGCCGCGCGCCGCCGATCTGGATGCGCCGTTGCTCGTCGTCATCCTGGGCTCGACGGGCAGCGGCAAGTCCAGCCTGCTCAACGCCCTCGCCGGCCGCGCCCTGAGCCCGAGCGGCGTGCTGCGGCCGACCACGCGCAAGCCCGTTGCCATCGGCGACCGCGACGACCTGGGCGGCCGGATGGGCAGCCTCGCGCAGCGGACCGGGCTCGACATGCGCACCGGAGAGGGCGCGCGACGTGGGCTCGTGCTGGTGGACGCGCCGGACTTCGACAGCGTCGAGCTCGACAACCGCGACAAGGCCATGGAGCTGCTCGAGGTCGCCGATCTCGCGATCTTCGTGACGACGGCGACGCGTTACGCCGACCAGGTGCCGTGGCACGTGCTCGGCAGAGCCCGGACCCGCGGCGTGCCGCTGCTGGCGGTGGTGAACCGCCTGCCCGAGGACGCCGAAGACGCCGATGCGGTGCTGGCCGACTACCGCGCCCTCCTGGAGCGTGGCAAGCTCGTGGACGCCGGCGCCGCCGGAAGCCTCGAGGTCGTTGCCGTGCCGGAGGGCGCCCTGGACGTGGAGCGCGATGCGCTGGCGGCGGACGCCATTGCGCCGATCCGCGATGCGCTCGATCGGCTGGTCGCCTCGCACGACGAGCGACGCGCCCTTGCGCGGCGCGGGCTCGCCGCCGCGCTGAAGGGCATCCCGGAGGCGGTCGAGGCCATCGCCGGCCAGGTCGACGAGGAGCAGCGCTCGGTGGCGGAGCTGCGGGCATCGACGGATCGCGCGTACGGCGCCGCGAGGCAGGCGCTCGACGACGAGATCAAGCGCGGCACCTTCATGCGAGCCGAGGTGCTGCGGCAGTGGCAGGAGTTCATCGGCGCGGGGCAGATCGCCCGGTTCCTGGCCGAGGGCATCGGCAAGCTGGTGGCGACCGTGCGGAGCCTGATCGAGCCGGCGCCGGTTGCGCCCGCGACCGAGGTGCGCGAGGCCGCCTTCGCCGATCTGACAGCGCTGGCCGTGCAGCACGCGGACACCGCCGCACAGCGGACCGCGACCGCCTGGTCCGGCGACCGATACGGCGCCCTGGCACTCGCCGCCGACGAGGCGCTGTGGCGCGCATCGCCGGAGCTGGCTGAACGGCTCACGAACGACCTGGAGGACTGGGCGCGGGGCATCGGCGACCGCATCCGCACGTTGGGCGCGCGGCGCAAGGGCTGGGCACAGGTCGCCAGCCTGGGAGTTAACGTCGTCGGCACGAGCGCGGTGCTGGCGGTCTTCGTCCACACCGGCGGGCTGACCGGGGCCGAGGTCGGCATCACCGCCGCGACGGCGGTGGTCAACCAGAAGCTGCTGGAGGCGATCTTCGGCGAGGCGAACGTCGTCGCCTTCGTCAATGGCGCGCGCGACGACCTCAGGCAGCTGCTCGACCAGGCCTTTGCAGACGAGCGTGCGCGCTGGTCCGAGAAGCTCGGCGCGACCGGCGACCCGAAGCTCGCCACGGAGCTGCGCCGCCTGGCGCACGAGGTCGCCGCAGTGGTGCCCGCATGAACGGCGAGGGCGGGCCGCTCGACGAGCGACTGGCGCGGCTGCGGGCGGCGGTGGATGCGGCGGCATCCATCGGCCTGGAGGCGGAGGGCGCTCGGACGCGGACGGTCGCCCGACGGGTGGCGCGCCGGGCCGGCTTCGGCGGCGCGGTGTACGTCATGGCCCTGGCCGGCGGGACCGGGGTGGGGAAGTCATCGGTCCTCAATGCGCTGGCCGGCGAGGAGGTCAGCCCGGCGAAGTCGGTCCGACCCACGACGGACGCTCCGGTTGCCTGGGTCCCGGCCGACAAGCGTGATGAGCTGGACGCCCTGCTGGACTGGCTGAAGGTCGGCTCGATCGTGACCCACGAGGGCCGCGAGCTGGACGACGTCGCGATCCTGGACCTGCCGGACATCGACTCGGTGCGCGTCGAGCACCGCGCCACGGTCGACGCGCTGCTCCCGCGGATCGACGCCGTGACCTGGGTCGTCGACCCGGAGAAGTACGACGACCACCGCGAGCACGCCTACTGGCGGTCGCTCGTCCCGCACGCCGACCGCCTGCGCTTCGTCCTCAACAAGGCGGACCGATTGACCGATTCGGACGTCAAGATCGTCGCCGATGACCTGCGCGCTCGCCTCATCGCCTCGGGCATCCCCCGGCCGGAGGTGCACGTCGTGTCGGCCGTTCGGGGCACCGGGATCGACGGCCTGCGAGAGGCACTGGCCGATGCGGGCCATGCCAAGGTCATCATCGCCACCAAGCTGGAGACCGATCGCGCCGCGGCCGCGGAGCGCCTGGGCCGCTCGGTCGGGCTGGACGCCGACGAGGGCTACCGGCCGCTGCTGGCTCCGGAGGACCGCGAGCGGCGGACGCGAGAGGCGATCGACGGGGCGCTGGAGCTCGTGGATCTCGACGGGTTGGCGCGCCAGGTTCGCGGAGCGGTCATGCACCGCGCGCGCGTCGGCGGTGGCTCGTTCCTGGGGCGGCTGATCGCGCTGGCATCGTCGTTCACCGGCCGCCGCGGGCGCCAGGCCGATCCCGGCGCCTATCTGCGCGCGTGGCGGTCACGCGGTGCGATGGGTCGGGTGCTGAACCCACTGCGCGCGGCGATGGTCGAGGCGGCGGGTGGTCTCCCGCCGTCGAGCCGCGGACGGGTGCTCCACGCGCTGGGAGCGCCATCCGCGGAGGCCGACGTCGCCCGGGTGATCGACCGCGCGGTGGCGGAGGGTGGCCCGCTCGAGATTCCGCGGTCGCCGCTGTGGCCGGTCATCGGCGCGTTGCAGGTGGTGGTCGGTGCGGTGCTGCTCTTCGCGGTGGCGTGGATGGTCGTCCTGTTCGTGGCCGGCGGCGGGGTGCCGGTAGCGACCGTATCGGCGCCGCTGCTGGGCCCGATCCCGATGCCGCTGGCGCTGCTGACCGCATCGGTCCTGATCAGTGCGCTGCTCGGGTGGATGCTGGGTCTGCATGCCGGCTGGATCGGGCGGCGGCTGGCGGCGGGCGTTGGTGCGCGGGTGGAGGAGGCGATCCGCGAGGGCGTGGTGCGCGACGCCTTCGGTGGGCTGGATCGGGTCGAAGAAGCACGCCGGGTCATCGCCGCAGCGGCGGACCTCGACTGACGCTTCGGAAGGTGGCGCTAGGCGCGCCAGTTGCGGTGCCGGAGCTCGGTGGCCCCACCGCGCGCGTCCCGGACGGATGGCCGCAGCCAGCGGGGGACCCGCGCCTCCTCGGGTGACGGTCGCGTCTCGTCGGAATCGCGCAGCAGGTCAGGATCGACCGGTGGCACGAGCTCGCGCATCGGTGGCAGCGGCGTGACCTTGCCCGAGGTCGGGGCGGCGGTCGGCGCGCCTTCGGGAACTGCGGGCGATGTGATGGCCATGGCAGGTACGCGAGCAGCGGATGCAGCCGCTCCCGACGGCCACCTCGGCGAGCGCATGAGGAGAACGAAGAAGGCGAGGCCGGCTGTCGTCGCGGTGAGATAGGTCGCCAGGATGCCGGCCATGGCGAACGGCCCGTCGCCACCGATCAGGACCGGCGACGCAGCGGCCACGAGGGCGGCCGGTGCGGGCGACCAGGAGTCGTGCAGGATCAGCGCCGTGCCAGTGGGCGAGGCCGAGGTCGGAGGGCTCGGGGCAAGCCCCGGCGTCGGCGTCTCGCCGGAGGTCGGCGAGGGCGAGACCGAGACCGTCGGCGTCGCCGTGGGTGGTGGCGGCAGCGGCGCGGGCTTCGGGGTGGCGGGCCGAGGCTTCGGTGGTGGCGTGATCGCCGGGGGCGGTGGCGGCGGCGCGGCGATCGAGACGCTGCCTGGGCTCACCGCCGTGAGGGTCGTGGTCAGCACGCCGTTGCCCTGCCCACTCGTCGCCGCGAACGAGTACGCGTACGTGCCAGGGCCGAAGGTCAGCGCGACGGAATAGGCCACGCCGCTCGCGTACGAGGTCCCCGAGCCGCCCATTGCATAGGTGCCGACGCCGGCGATCGTGACCGTGACCGCCGAGGGCGCGCAATCGCCCGTGTCCGCGAACGTGACGAAGAAGGTGATGACGGTCGCGCTCGTTCCGCTGGCCGGGCTGGCGGTGCCGTTGGACAGCATCGGCTGATGGGACGCGCCGTTGCAGCTGGCAGCCTGAACGGGCGCCGCTGTCGCCAGCAGGGCACACAGGATCGCTATGAGCGACGTCCCGATTCTTGCCATGGGTTGTTCGACCTGAGGTCGGGCGGAACGTACATCCAGCCAGACGCTCCGCCGGATGACCCGAAAGTCCGGTTGGCCGATGGGACCGTCGGTTGCTTATGCCGGGGTCCGCCACCTCGTAGGTTTGGCGCGTCCGATCGCGGTGCGCCCGAGCACATCGCTCCGGATCTGCTCGAGGTGGGAGGCCACCACGATGGCCGATGGGTCGGTTCGACCCGATGCCGCGACGAGCCAGGATGCTGCCCTCGGTGCCCTTCGCGATCGCGTCCTGTGGGGAATGGGGTCCTTCTTCGTCCTCATCATGGCGGTGGTGACCGCCGAGCTGGTGCTGGGCGACGACGCCATCGGCCTCAACCTGGCCTGGCGGCTCGCGGTCCTGGCGGTGGTCCTGCCCGCCGGAATGGCGCTCGTCGGGCGAAGCATCATTCGGCCGGCCGCCGCGCTGGAGACCCTCACGTCCCAGCTGCGTGGCCTGTACTCCGAGGCTCGCGCCGATGCCCTGCTCGACCCGATCACCGGGCTGGGAAACCATCGGGCATTCCAGGAAGAGCTCCACCGCCAGCTGGAGGAGGCCGCTCGAAACGGCTACGGCCTGGCGCTCGCCATCGTGGATCTCGATGACCTGAAGGGCGTGAACGACGCGCATGGGCATGCCGGTGGCGACCAGTTGCTGGCCTCCATGGGGCGACTGCTGGTCGGTGCAACGCGGGCCGCAGACCGCGGCTTCCGCATCGGCGGTGACGAGTTCGCACTGCTCCTGCCACATGCCGATGCAGAGTCTGCGCACGCCGTGATGCGCCGCATCCTGGCCAGCGCCGTTGGCGCCGAGTCGACCTACGGCCGTCCCTTCTCCTTCTCGTGCGGCGTGTCGGCATATCCGGACCCGAGCCCGGACGGCCGCCACCTGCTGGCGAATGCGGACGCGGCCCTGTACTGGGCCAAGCGTCACGGGAGGACTGACGTCCAGATCTTCGACCCGGAGCGCCACGGCGGCTTTGCCGAGGGCCGCTCGGTCAACGAGCTCGGCGAGGCAGTCCGGGCCGTGGTCGCGAACGGCGCCGTGACGCCGGTGTACCAGCCGATCTTCGACATCGACTCCGGCAGGCCGGTCGGCTTCGAGGGCCTGGTGCGACCGACACCCGAAGCGGGCTTCCGTGACGCGAGCGCACTGTTCACCGCTGCCGAGCAGGCCGAGCGCACCGTCGAGCTCGACATGCTGGCCATCACGACCATCGTCAGCGGCATCGCGTCCGAGCTGGGAGACGCCTACCTGAGCGTCAACCTCTCACCGCGCTCGCTCGAGACCGATCAGTTCCGCGTGGCAGATCTCCTGGCGGCATTGGGCGATCACGGCATCACCGCATCGAACGTGATCCTGGAGCTCACCGAGCGCGAGGCGATCGAGGACATGGATCGGCTGCGCGGGAACATCGAGGCTTGTCGCGCGGCTGGCTTCCGCATCGCCGCCGATGACGTCGGCGCCGGCAACGCCGGGCTCCAGCTGCTCAGCGAGATCGAGTTCGACGTCGTGAAGATCGATCTGTCGCTCGTGCGCGGCGGCGTGCTCCGCGACTCGGCGGTGACGGTGCTCAAGGCGATCCAGGAGATCGCGGCACGCTCCCACTCGGCGGTCGTGGCCGAGGGCATCGAGACGGTCGAGCAGCTCGACGTCATCCGCCGCCTGAAGATCTCGTCCGGGCAGGGGTACCTCCTGGCCATGCCGGGGCCGCAGCCGGTGGCGGATACCCTCGACGTCGAGTCTCTGGTCGAGTCGCATCGTGCGCGCCGCCGCGCGCTGCTCGACATCTGGGACGCGACCTCCACCCTCGACTGAGACAGCTCGGTACCGGCCGGGGCTGGCCGCGGATGATACCGATGAGCCTTCGGGCCTCCAGCGGTCAATGATGGAGAACACCAAGGGCAGAGGTGCGCGGATGTCCTATCAGGCCGACCCCCGCGTGGACGCGTACATCGACGCGCTGCCAGCGTGGCAGCAGGAGATCTGTCGGCTGGTCCGAGAGGTCGTGCACGAGGCCGATCCGGAGGTGGTCGAGACCATCAAGCGTCGCGTGCAACCGTATTTCGTGCTCGACGGGAACATCGCTGCGCTCCTCGCTGCGAAGGACCACGTCAACGTCTTCATCTACGACCCGCTCGTCTCGGACCCCGACGGCATCATCACGCATGGGCACGGCAACGCCACCGGAAGGCAGATCTGGATCAACCGGGGCGATCGAATCAATGTCGCGGCCCTCAAGCGGATGTTCGAGGAGATCATCGGGCGCAACCGGGCGGGTGGCTGGCGAAGGGTGATGTCGGCCGGCGCTTGATGAGACGGGCATGCGGCCCGCCCGAACATTGCCGCCGAGTCGTTGACCGGCGCACAATCCGGCCATGTCGAACGTCGAAGCTGCGACGTAGCGTGACCGGGACCGAGCCGCCGACCCATCGCGACGACGAGTTCTGGCGCGAGTTCCTCCAGCAGGGCGGGGACACCTGGCAGGGGATCGGCCGGCGGTTCTTCAAGCGCATCCCGGCCAATCCCCGTTGCCGGATGTGTGCTGCTCCCTTCCGTGGCCCCGGCGCGCCGCTGATGCGGGCGCTCGGAAAACGGCAATCGGATGCCAATCCGAACTGGTGCACCTCCTGCTTCGACGTCATGGCCAAGCACCACGGCGGTGCGGAGGTCGAGGGCGCCATGCTTTTCGCCGATATCCGCGGCTCCACCGCGCTGGCCGAGCGCATGTCGCCCGGCGAGTTCCACGCGCTGCTGAACCGATACCTGGCCACCGCCAGCCAGGTCGTGTTCAAGCACGATGGCGTCGTCGACAAGTTCGTCGGCGACGAGCTGATGGCGATGTTCTTCCCGCTCCTCACCGGGGAGCGCTACGTGGCCCGGGCCGTGGAGGCCGCGAAAGACCTGTTGCGCGCCACCGGCCACGCCGATCCTGGCGGCCCGTGGGTGTCCATCGGCGTGGGCCTTCATTCGGGCAACGCGTGGTTCGGCGTGGTCGGCGAGGGGACGCACATCGAGATGACGGTGGTCGGCGACGCCGTCAACGTGGCTGCGCGCCTGGCCGGCGCCGCAGGACCGGGTGAGGTGCTGGTGTCCGCCGATGCGGCCGCTGCCGCCGGCCTCGACCCGAGCCTGGAGCGGCGGTCGCTGGCGCTGAAGGGCAAGTCGGTCGACACGGAGGTCGTTTCGCTTCGCGTCGACGCCGGCTGAGGGCGTCGCCCTCGCTAGGCCGGAAGGGATGGCGCCGGCATGAGCGCGGCTAGCCACTCGGCGGCGCGCACGAGCCAGTGGTCCCCTCCGTGTTGCGCCACGAGCTGGACACCGATCGGCAGGCCGGACGCATCGGCGCCGATGGGAAAGGCGATGGCCGGGTGCGCGGTCAGGTTGAACGGCTCGGTGTAGGCCGAGAGGCGCCAGTACGGGACGGGTTGCCCGTCGACCTCGATCGGCGTCCCGGTTGGCCGATGCGTGAACGGCCCGCACATGACCGCCGGCAGCAGCAGCGCGTCGTGGTCGCCGAAGAGCGAGTCCCATGCCTCCCGAGCGGCAGCGCGACGTCGGCGCAACGCAGCGGACGTGCGCCAGGCGGCACCGGTGGACGTCGCCGCGGCATGGAGGTCGACCCAGGTGCGGTGGTGCTCACGCAGGTCGGCAGGAGCCTCCACGTGCTCGACGTGCACCTGGTTTCGGCGCGCTTCGCGAGCCAGCTCGGTGATCGCAGCGCCGATGGACTCGGCGACGGGGATCCCCTCGAAGGCACCGATGACGCCCAGCGAGGTCGCCGCCGGGTCGAAGGGCGAGGCCTCGCGCGGCGCGCCGAGCACATCGAGCAGGAGCGTGATGTCGTCGAAGGTTCGCGCCATCGGCCCGACGGCGGCCAGCACCCCGACGCCGCCGCCGCGCGGGTGGCTGACCGGTTCCGTGACGTGGCCGCGGGTCGAGATGGCGCCGAGCGTTGGCTTCAGTCCGATCACGCCGCAAAACGCGGCCGGCAGGCGAACCGATCCGGCGATGTCGCTGCCGACCTCGATCGGGCTCAGGTGTGCGGCGACCGCAGCCGCTGCGCCGCCGCTCGACCCGCCGGGCGTGCGCAAGACGTCCCACGGGTTGTTCGTCCGCCCGTGGACCGGGTTCGACGTCTGGAAGTCGGCAAGGTCGCGGGCGACGTTCGTCTTGCCAAGGAGGATCGCTCCCTCCGCGCGCAGCCGGGCGGCCACGAAGCCGTCGTGCGGAGCGGGCCGACGTGGCGCATCCGGGTTCCCGACGACCGTCGGCATGCCGGCAACGCGATGCGAGTCCTTCAGGGTCATCGGTACGCCGCTCAGCCGGCCGGCGGGCGGCCGCGCCGCAGCCGCCAGAGCGCGCTCGACGTCGATATGGATGACCGCGTTGAGCGACGGGTTCAGCCGTTCGACGCGCTCCAGGTACGCTCGGACCGCTTCGGCGGGCGAGATCGACCGTGCCGAGATGGCGGCCGCCAGCTCCGAGGCCGACAGCTGCGTCGGATCGTCGCTCACGCGGCAGCCGCAGCGGGCATCTCGCCCGGCCGCGCGCTGGCGAGCCGAGCGAAGAGGAACAGGACGACCACCACCACGACGGCGTTGAGCACGAAGAAGCTGCTGTAGCCCAGGCCGATCATCGCGGTGGCCGCGACCGGACCCAGCGTGGAGCCAAGGTCGCCGATGGCGCGGAACAGCCCCGCCGTGGCGCCGTGGCCGCCGGCGCGCCCGGCATCCATGACGTAGGCCTGCATGGCCGGGCCGCGCAGCGCATTGCCGCCGCCCATCGCAAGCGAGGCGATGAGAATCCAGGCCGCATTGGCGGCGAGCGCCATGAAGACGAGCCCGATGGCCGATGCCACCAGGAGGACCACGATGATGGCGCGGCGACCGTATCGGTCCGAGATCATGCCGGACGGGTAGAGCAGGATGAAGCCGACGGTGTTCGAGAGGAACAGCGCCCAGCCGACGAAGTCCGCCCCGACGTCGAGCTCGTCGACGGCGAAGAGCGGCAGCGCGGTGAACTGCGCCCCGGTCATGGTGAAGAAGACGACGAAGCTGACGCCGCTGATGAGGAGGAAGTCACGGCTGCGCGCCAGCATCCCGAGCGCGGCGAGCGGCGAGGCGTGGACGACCGGCGCGTGGTGGCGCGACTCCTTGACGAAGAGCGCCGGCACGATCGCGGCGACCGCCAGGACGGCGTAGGCCCACAGTGCCGGCCGCAGCCCCAGCGACGCGCCGATCCAGCCGCCGATGAGCGGGCCGAACCAGAAGCCGATGCGCTGGCTGGCCTGGTAGGCAGACAGGTGGCGACCCCGGGTCGCCGGCGTCGAGAGATCGGCCACCGCGGCCAGGCCGGCCGTGGTCGACATGCCGGCACCCACGCCCTCGAGGACGCGGGCAAGGAGCAGCCACTGCCACGTGGGCGACAGGGCGCTGGCGATGCCCGAGGAGGCGAGCAGCAGGATGCCTGTGACGAAGATCGTGCGGCGGCCGACCTGCTCCGAGGCGGCGCCGACCGGGATGTCGGCCACCAGGCGGGTGGCCCAGCGCAGGCTGACGATCAGGCCGACCACGAACGGCACGGCGCCGATGTCGAGCGCGAAGAGCGGGATGATCGGCAGGCTGACGCCGATGCCGAGGCTCGACAGCGTCAGCGCAGCGAGCAGCGGCCACGGGCTCCCACGCTCGATTCCGCCCTCCGGGGCGGGGGCAACGGACGCCGTCACGCGGTCAGACTCGCGCGGCCTTCAGGGCCGGGAGCACGCGCTCCGCGATCAGCTCCAGCGTCGCCTCGTATCGGTCGAACTGCATCCGCAGGTCGAACACGAAGTGGTCGATGCCGCGCTCCGCGATCTCGACGATCTGCTCGACCACCTCGTCGGGCTCGCCGACGACCGCGATGCCACGGATGTCCTCGATGGTCTGGAAGCCGCCCTCGGGCTGGATCCAGGTCTTGCTCGCCTCCGACGACCCGGCCAGCGCGGCGATGTCGAGATCGGCGCGGGCGCGGTTGCGATCCACGTCGACCTTGACCAGCGGGATGACCGAGCGGGTGATCCGCCGGCCGGTCTCGGCCTCGAGCTCGGCGAGCAGCTCGAGCCGGTCATCGAGCGTGGCGAGCGGGATGCGGCCGGGCATCCAGGCATCGCAGTTGGCGACGGTGGTCCGCACCGATGCGCGCGTCGTGCCGCCGTACCAGATCGGAATGGGCTGCTCCGGCTTCGGCGTGAGGGTCACGTTCTCGAACTGGAAGAACTCGCCGTCGAAGGTGACGTCGTCCTCCGTCCACACGCGGCGGACGATCTGCGCCATCTCGGTGAAGATCAGCTTGCGCTGCTCGCGGTTAAAGCCGGCCGCGGCCAGCTCCGCGTGGTTGCTGCCCATGCCGAGCCCGGCGATCACGCGCGGGCCGTGGAGGTAGCTCATGGCGGAGAGGTCCTGCGCCAGCTTCAGCGGCCAGCGCAGCGGGATGAGGACCGCGGTGCCCAGGAAGATTCGTGACGTCACGGCGCCGATGGAATTCAGCGAGGCGAGCGGCTCGATGAAGGTCCGATCCGTGCCCTCCATGCCGTGCGGCTTCCACAGCAGGTGGTCGCGCACCCAGACGGCGTCGAAGCCGAGCTCCTCGGCGCGCTTCGAGCCGCCGATGATCCGCTCGCGCGACGCATGCTCGCCGAAGTGCGGCACCAGCACGCCGTACGTCATGCCCTCCGCGGTGCGGTCGAGGGGTCGCCGGGTCTCCGATGGCGCAACGGTCATTGCGGCACCCCGGCGATGTACTGGCCGTAGCCCGGCTGGCCCACGATCTCGCGGTCGCGCGCGACGACCGTGCCCCGCAGCATGGTCATCGCGACGTAGCCCTTGACCTTCCAGCCCAGGTACGGCGTCCAGCCGACCTTGGTGTAGAGGCCCTCATCGGTCAGCGTCATCTCGCGGTCGATGTCGACCAGCACGAGGTCCGCGTCCGAGCCGGGCAGCAGCGCGCCCTTCTTCGGGAAGATGCCGAGCATGCGCGCCGGTGCCTCCGACAGCAGCTCGACCGCGCGGCGCAGCGTGATCTTGCCGTTGTTCACATCGGTCAGGGTGATGGTGTACTGCCAGTCGTACTGCGGCGAGCCCATGGCCGAGTGCCAGGCGTCGTCCTCCATCTGCTCGAGCTCCTCGAGGGTGTGCGGCGCGTGATCGGCGTCGATGCTGTCGATGGTGCCGTCGTTGAGCGACTTCCAGATCTCGGCCATCCTGTCGGCGTCCTCGGTGATGAAGCCGCCGGGGCAGGCACGGCCCTTGAGGCGCATGAGGTCGTCGCGGGTGAGGTGGTAGTACTTCGGATCCACCGAGGCGGTGACGCGCTGGCCCTTCGCCTTCGCGGCCCGGATCAGGCGCAGTGAGCCGGCCGAGTGGGTGTGGACGAGGTTGAGGCGAACGCCGGTCAGGGCCTGGAGGTTGATGAGGGTGTTGACGGCGGTGTGCCAGATCGCATCGGTCGTGTAGACCTCGCCGAAGGTGTACCAGTTGGCCGGCTTGCCGGCAGCGAACGCCTCCTCGGACAGCTCCTCGAAGAGGCTCTGGTTGAAGGGGTGCACGTTCAGCGGGAGGCCGGTCTTCTCGACGGCGCGGAACGCCTTCAGCAGCGATGCCTCGTCGTTCATGGCCAGCCGCGGGTCGTGCGGGTAGGCGCCGGAGACCTGGAAGATCTTGTAGCCGGTGGCGCCGGCATCGGCCAGCCTGGCGATCTCGTCCAGCTTGGTGCCTGCGACCCAGTGCCCGAAGTCGATGATCGACGTGGCGTCGGCCTTCTCGCGCTTCTCCAGGTAGGTCTCGACCGTGTCGGTCGGCGGCTCGACGTTGGGCATGTCGATCATCGTCGTCACGCCGCCCGCCGCGCCCGCCTTCGAGGCGGTGAGGAAGTCCTCCTTGTGGGTGAACCCCGGCTCGCGGGTGTGAGCGTGCGTGTCGATGATGCCTGGCAGGACCAGGCGGTCGGTGGCATCGATCGTCTCGGCGGCCTCGACCGTGTTGTCGCCGTCGACCACGCCGGCGATACGCCCCTCGTCGATGAGCAGGTCCGCACGGACGAGCTGCCCGCCGAGATAGACCTGGCCGCCTGTGACCCGCGTCTGGTAGTTCGCCATCAAGTTCCTCCTGGAGTGGATGACACCTCGACGAAGTCGACCTTCGCGGGTGCATAGATCTCGAGCAGCCGGGCGTCGTCGTCGCCGATGTTCGTGGCGGAATGCGGGACGCCGGGCGGGATGAAGACGGTGTCGCCGGGACCCGCGTCGTGGTCGACGCCCTCGACCCGGATGCGGACGCGTCCCGAGAGGACGTGGTAGACGTTCTCGGCGGTGGTGTGCAGGTGGTACGGGCCGGGCGCGGAGCCGGCCAGGATGACGTTGAGGTGCAGGTCCACCTGCTCCGCGCCGATCTCGGGGTCGACCAGCTTGATCATCGCGCCGCGGCCGTAGCGGAGCTGTGACTCGCGTCCCTCGCCGTCACGGATGACGTGGGCGCGTCGACGGGCGCCCGTGGCGCCTGCATCGGTGTGGCTCATGCGCCCTCCTCGGCATGACGGTGATCCCATGGCATGAGGCGCCGTTCGAGGCGCTTGAGGCCGGCGGTCAGGGCGACGCTGACGACCATGATCGCCAGGATCGGCACGAACAGGTTCGCGGTCTGGAAGAAGTTCGCGAAGCGGATGATCATGCCGCCCAGACCCGTGATGATGGCCGTCATCTCGGCCACGATCACGCCCACCAGCGCCTGGCTCAGCGCGACCCGGATGCCGGCGAAGATGAACGGCATGGCGCCCGGCAGGACGACCGTGGTGACCACCTGGCGCTCGCTGGCGCAGGCGACGCGCGCGACGTCGAGCAGCTCGACGTCGACGTTCTTGACGCCGGCCATGGTGTTGATGATCACCGGGAAGACGCCCGCGATGAAGACGAGCGCCAGGCGCAGCTCGGTGTCGATCCCGAACCAGATCACGAGCAGCGGGATCAGGGCGATCGACGGAAGGGCGTACAGGAAGCTGACGTAGGGATCCAGCACGTACTCGAGCGTCCGGAAGCGGCCCATGAACAGGCCGATGAGCACGCCGACCACGATGGCCAGCCCGAAGCCGGCGATGAGCGCGCCGATGCTGATGGCGAGCGCGCCCCACAGCGTCCCCTCGGTGATTGTCAGCTCGATGATGCTCTCGAGGATCGCCGATGGCGGCGCGAACAGCGCCCGGCTGACGCCGCTGGCATACAGCTCCCAGGCGACGATGAGGATGACGAACGTGACGATCCGGACGGTCCACACCCCCGTTCGCGTGTAGAGGAAGCCGCGGCGGGTCGCGCGGTGGTGCGAGTGATGGAGCGCTGAGACGCGGACCGGCGCGCCGCCGGGGTGGGCCGCCGGCTTCGGCGTCATCGAATCCGCTCCACGTTGGCCCACGGCGTGGCGCGGCGCTGGAGGAAGTAGACGACCTCGGCCAGCACGATGCTGAACAGCCCCAGGATGATGACCGGCACGAACAGCTTGTCGGTCTGGAAGAAGCGGCCGTACTGGATGATGAGCTGCCCGGTGCCGGTCACCGCCGCCGTCATCTCGGCCACGATGATGCCGACCAGGGCGCGGGCCACGCCGATGCGCAGGCCGGCGAAGAGGTAGGGGATCGATGCGGGCACCACGACCGTGGTGAGCATCTGCCAGCCGTTGGCGGCGAAGGCGCGCCCGGTGTCGAGCAGCTCGCGGTCGACGCTCTTGGCGCCGATGTAGGTGTTGATGATGATGGGGAAGATCGAGCTGAGCACGACGATCGTGACCCGAAGCTCGAAGTCGATCCCGACCCACAGCACCAGCAGCGGCACCAGCGCGATGCGCGGCGTGGCGTACAGCGCGCTGACATACGGGTCGAGGATGAGGTCGACCAGTCGGATGCGGCCCATGGCGAAGCCGATGGCGACGCCGAGGACCGAGCTGATGGCGAATCCGACCACCAGGCCCTGGAGCGTCGTCGCGAAGGCCGGCCACAGCGTGTTGTCGACGAAGGCCAGCTCGACGAAGGCCGCGACGATCGCGGTCGGGTAGGACGCCACGATCGGGTCAAGGCGGCCCAGGACCTCCCACAGGACCAGCACCGCGACGACCGAGCCGATGCGCAGCATGGTCGGGTCGCGGAGGGTCCGGGCCGAGATCACGCCGGCGTCTCCATCGGCGTCGTGTCCTCCGCCGCGTCGGAGCGCTCCTCGTCCTCCGCGAGCTCGCGCTCGAGCATTCCCCAGATCTCGCCACGGATCTGCGCGTACTCCGGCTCGGCGCGGAAGTTGTAGTCGTACCGCGGCCGGCGAAGGTCGACGGCGAACTCGCGGATGATGCGTCCGGGGTGCGTGCCCATCACCACGATCCGGTCGGAGAGGTATACGGCCTCGTCGATCGAGTGGGTCACGAACAGGATGGTCAGGCTGGTCTGCTCGGCGATCTTCTGGAGCTCGCCCTGGAGGTGCTCGCGGGTCAGGGCGTCGAGCGCGCCGAACGGCTCGTCCATGAGCAGCAGCTTCGGCTCGATGGCCAGGGCACGAGCGATGCCGACGCGCTGGCGCATGCCGCCGGAGATCTCCCCGGGATAGTGGTGGGCGTACTTCTCCAGGCCGAGCATGCGCAGCCAGCGCATGGCGCGCTCCTCGCGCTCCCGTTTCGGGACCTTTTGGATCTCGAGGCCGTAGGCGGCGTTGGCCAGGGTGGTGCGCCACGGAAAGAGGTTGAAGTGTTGGAAGACGACGGCCTTGTCGCGCGACGGGCCGACGCTCGGCACGCCCGCCACGGCGACGTCACCGGAGGTGGCCGGCAGGAGCCCGGCCACGATCCGCAACAGGGTGGTCTTGCCGCAGCCGCTGGGGCCGATGAGGGAGACGAACTCGCCTTCGGCGGCCGTCAGTGAGAAGTCGTCGAGGACGGGCTGGGCGACCCGACCGAAGGATTTCGAGACGTGCTGGATATCGAGCACCGTGGGCTCCGCTGCGGATGACGCGGTCCCCGGCGGAATCGGCTCCGCCGGGGACCGGTGGGTTCCTACTGCTCCCCGTTGCGCTCGAGATAGCTCTCCACGAACGAGGGATCGGCCCATTCCTCGATGGCCGGAGCGCTGTCGTCCAGCGTCCCCACCTCCGTCTCGATGGCCACGGTGTTCTCCAGGAGATCGGTGCTCATGCCGCCGTTGACGGCGAACATGCCGATGTCCTTGAAGATGTCGTACGCCTGGTCGCGAGCCTCATCGGAGGGACCCTCGACGGTATCGGCCGAGCGCTCAATGTACTCGTCCTTGTTCTCGTCGGCCCACCGCACCGAGTCGACGAACAGGTCGACCATGAGCTGGGCGAGGTTCGGGTTGGCCGCCAGCCAGTCATCGGTCACGATGAGGCCGTGCTGGAGGTAGTCCGGCACCGCCTCGCCGTAGGCGAAGAGGTTCTTGAGCCCCTCCTCGGCGGCCGTCAGGCCCTCTGCTGCGTGGGCCGGGCCGGCCTCGATCTGGCCCTCCAGCAGCGCGGACATGCGCGCCCCGGTGCCGCCGATCTGGACGAAGTTGACGGCGTCGACGTCGACGCCCTCGCGGTCGAGCACGACCCGGGTCAGCGTGTCGCTGATGTCACCCGGCGTCGAGATCCCGACCCGCTGGCCCTCCAGGTCAGAGAGCGACTCGACCTCGGGCTGGCTGATGAGGAGATAATCCGGTGCCTGGAGGTCGCTGGCGATGACCTTGACGCCCTCGCCGCTCTCCTGGACCAGCAGGATGGCCGACAGCAGGGTGCCGACGGCCACGTCGGCCTCGCCTGCGACGAGCGCGCGGAAGGCATCCTGCGAGGACTCGAAGTAGTTGTCCTCGACCGTCATGCCCTCGGCCTCGAGGTCCTCCAGCCACTTGAAGTTCATGATCTGGGTGAAGTCGGGCTGCGAGGCGAACGCGACGCGCAGGGTATCGGACTCCGGCTCGCCGGGACCTTCGGCGGCCTCACTCGGTGCGGTCGACTCCGCAGGCTCGGACGCGGGCGCTTCCGACGGCTCGGACGCTTCGCTGGCCGAAGGGCTTGACGTTCCGCTCGTGCAGGCCGCCACCAGAAGGGCCAGCAGTACGAGAAGCACGGGTACTCGTAACTTCATTCGGTCGTTCCTCTTCCTAGTCGGTTGGTCGTCATGTCCGCGAGCACGACCTCCTTGCCGTGCTCGAGGTGTAGGTGGATCACTCGCTCCGCCGTGTCCGAGTCGCGCTGCCACAGGGCGTCGAGGATCTCCCGATGCTCCCGTATCGACCGGCCACGCTGTTCGTCGGTGTAGAGGCGAAGGACCTGGTACGACATGTACTGGGGGTGCAGCCGCTCGACGAGCTGGATGAGGCGGCGGCTGCGGGATGCCTCGGTGATGCGCCGGTGGAGGTCACCGTTGAGCTCGACCAGCCGGTCGACGTCGGTCGGCGGTGACGCGACGATGCCCTCCATCTCGCGCTGGAGCTCGTCGAGCGACTCCAGCTCCGGGCGGGTGATGCTCTCGGCCGCCATGGCGGCTGCCAGCCCTTCCAGACGCTCGCGGATCAGGAAGACGTGCGCCACGTCCTCCATCAGGTCGGCGACGACGTAGCCACGGTTCGGCTCCGATCGAACCAGCCCGTCCGACTCCAGGCGTCGAAGCGCGTCGCGCACCGGCGTGCGGCTCACGGCCAACGCCGATGCCAGGTCGGACTCGATGAGCCGGCTGTTCGCCGGCAGGTGGCCGGTTCGCAGCGCCTGGCTGATGGCGTGGTAGACGGCCGCGCTCAGCGGGGCCTCACCTCGGTCGAGAGCCTCCAGATCGAGGACGGCCGCTCTCCCGGACGGAGCCGACTGCGATGCCGGCCCCGGTGCCTCGTGCGATGCCGGCGGCGACGCCGGGTGCGTGTCAGGCTGCATACGAATGACGGGCAGTGTATACAATCCGTCAAGATCGTGTCCCTTGATCATTCGCATCATTCGCAATCATTCGCAATCATTCGTGACTTCTGAAGGAGTGAGCCTTGGAGTACGACCTGCGCATCCGGGGCGGCACCGTTCAGACGCCGACCGGCCCGCTGACGACGGACCTGCTCGTCAGCGGTGAGCGTATCGCCGGCCTGGTTGCACCGGACGCCGAGGCGACGGCGCGGGAGGAGATCGACGCCTCCGGCCGATGGGTCCTGCCCGGCGTGGTCGACCTCCACGTTCACGCCCGCGTGCCCGGCTACGACTACAAGGAGGACTTCCGCACCGCCTCGCGGGCCGCGGCCGTCGGCGGCGTGACGACCTTCGTCGACATGCCGAACCTCGAGCCGCCGACGACCACGGTCGAGCTGCTCGAGCAGCGCCGCGCGCTGGCGGAGCGTGACTCGCACGTCGACTTCGGCCACTTCGCCTCGTCGCGCAACCTCGAGGAGATCCCGAAGCTTGCCGCCGCCGGGGCCGCCGGCTTCAAGACGTTCCAGGTGGGCGGCGGCTATCCGCACGACCCGCGGCTGGTAATGAGCGACCCGGCCGAGCTGTACGCGACCTTCGCGGCCATCGCCGAGACCGGCCTGCCGTGCGTCGTCCATCCCTTCACCCAATCGCTCATGGATTACCTGAGCGAGGTGCGGTTCGCGGCCGGCGAGCCTCGCGACATCCGCACCTTCAGCTACGTGTACACGCGCGACATCGTGTGGAGCTCCTCGGTCGCGGTGCTGCTCGAGATCCAGCGCGAGACCGGCGCGCGGCTCCACCTCCTGCACACCCATTCGTCGGCCAGCCTGCGGCTCATCCGCCAGGCGAAGGCCGATGGAGCCGCCGTGACCGCAGCGATCGACCCCAAGTACTTCCACCTTCGCGGCGAGGACCTCGCCGAGCACGGCGCGCGTGGCCTGCCGGGCGGCTTCATCGTCGAGGATGCGGACCGGATGGCCGCCATCTATGGTGCCCTGGACGATGGGACGCTGGACGTGATCGACTCCGACCACGCCCCGCACACCCTGGACGACCTGAAGCGCATGGAGGCCGATCCATGGACCGGCCCCTGGGGCGGGCCGCACCTGGAGCACATCCTGTCGCTGCTGCTGACCGATGTCGCCGACGGCAAGCTGCGCCTGGGGCGCCTCGTGGCGCTGCTCTCGGAGAATCCGGCGCGGATCCTGGGCCTGTACCCGCGCAAGGGGGCACTGTTGCCCGGCTCCGATGCCGACCTGGTCATCGTCGATCCCGACCGCGCTGTCGTGCCGCAGGACGAGGGCATGGAGTCGAAGTCGGCGTGGACGCCGTACGCGGGCTGGCAGCTCCGCGGTGCGCCGATCCTGACGATGCTGCGCGGAACCGTCATCGCCCGTGACGGCGAGGTGCTCAACGAGCCGGGCAGCGGCCGTCACATCTCGGGAGTGGCGCAGCGCAACGTCGTGGCGACGCCCGGCACGGCGCCCGGCCTGGCGCTGGAGCGCGTCTGATCTTGCCGCCCTCGTCGCCAGCGATGCTCGACGTGCTGGCCGAGCTGGTCGCGATCCCCAGCCACGTCAGCCAGCCCGACGGCATCGCGGCCATTGCCGGCATCGTCGGTTCGTCGCTCGCCGGCGCCGGCTTCGAGCCGATCGCGGCGACGCCGCCCACGCGGCGCGCGCCGGGGTGGGCGGAGCGGGTCCTGAGTCCCGAGGTCGAGTTCGATCGGCTGCTCGACCCCTTCGTCTGGCGCCGAGCGGGCAGCGCCGCCGGTGAGCTGCTGATCCTGGCCGACCTCGACGCCGCGCTTGCCCTCGACGCGGCAGACTGCCGCCTGACCGTGGCCGGCCGCCGGGCGACAGGTCCGGCGGTGGCCGACATGAAGGGCGGCCTGGTGGTGCTGGTCGAGGCCATGCGGCGCGTGGCTGACGCCTCAGGGCGGGCTCCCTCCATCACGGTCGTGCTCTCCGCCGATGAGCAGGCCGGATCCCTGCGGTCCGCGGCAACCATCGAGCGTCTCGCCGCCGGAGCCTCGTGGTGCGTGTGCCTGGAGTGCGGGCGGGACGGCGGTCGGCTGATGCGGAGCCGCGGGCACATCGGCGTGGGCCTGCTCACGGCGACCGGGGTCGAGGCACATGCCGGCAGC
>DASTTX010000171.1:0-3425 GCA_035759945.1 Candidatus Limnocylindria bacterium
TGTTCATGAGCGGCGCCAGCCTGGGATGGATGGGCGTGCTCACCGCGGTCGCCATCGGCCTCGCGCCCGTCGCGGTCAGCCGGCTGCACGACTACCAGCGCGATCGCCTCTTCTGCTTCCTGGACCCCTACGCCGATCCGCAGGGCGCCTGCTACCAGCTGGTCCAGGCCTTGAACGCCGTCGGTTCGGGCGGCTGGCTGGGCCGTGGCCTGACGGTCGGAGGAGAGGGACAGCGCGGCTATATCCCGGTACAGTCGACCGACTTCATCTTCACCGTGGTCGCCGAGGACCTCGGGTTCATCGGCAGCGTGATCGTGCTCACCCTGTTCGGACTGCTCGTATGGCGCGTGCTGCTCATCGGCTGGCGGGCGCGCGACGCGTTCGGGATGATGATCGCCGTGGGGCTGGCCTCCATGATCCTGTTCCAGGTGCTCGTGAACGTCGGCATGGTCATCGGCGTCATGCCGGTCACCGGCATTCCGCTGCCGTTCGTCACGTACGGCGGCTCGTCGCTGATCAGCCTGCTGTTCGGGCTCGGCATCCTCGAGTCGGTGCGCATGCGGTCACACAAGCCGGCCCTCTGACTCGATGGGTCGATGTGATTTGACCTGACCGCCGGATCGCGCTGCGTTTCCGCGACATATCGAGGCCCGGGCAGCACGACGGTCGCCGCCGGGCGGCGCTCACGCGTCGCAGGACTCGATACGGCGCGGAAACAGCGCCCCACGTAAGGCTCCGGCGGAGATGACTCCATCTATCGAGAGCCCCGGGGAACATCTAGGCCAGGGCAGCCTCGGCTTCCGAAGGCGGCGACGCGGGCGGCGCCGGCGGCTCCTCCTCATCGGCGACCCGCGACCCGTGCATGGCGAGCTGGACGGCATCGGCGGGCGTGCGCCCGCCGAAGCGGTGGAACCCGTATCGGTACAGGTCGCGCCCGGCGGCGACCGTTGGCGCTGCCAGGATGGCGCCACCGAGGCCGAATAGCGCGCCGCCGACCACGAGCGCGAGGATCATGACCGCCGGATGCAGCTCCACTGCGTCGCCCATCACCTTGGGCACCAGGATGTTGTTCTCGAGCTGCTGGATGGCGGTGTAGAGCACCGCCGCAGCAATGGCCGACGGGATGCTGATCGAGAAGCCGATGAGGATGGCGGGGATGGCGGCAACGATCGGGCCGATGATCGGGAACCATTCGAGGATGCCGGCGATCAGCGCCAGCACCAGGGTGAACTGCCCGAACTCGGGGAAGCCGATGAAGGTCAGGATCGTCAGGCCGATGACCGTGGCCAGGAAGATCGAGCCGCCGAGCAGGAGCTGTCCGCGCACCCACCGGCCGCCGATCCGTCCCAGCAGGGCGAGGATGTTCTCCGAGTCCGCGCGCCACTCGGGCGGCATGGCGCCGGCGACGTTGCGCGAGAAGCCCTCACGATCCTTCAGCACGAAGAACAGCCAAACCGGCACCACGACCAGGCCGAGGATGAAGGTCGCGACGCGGACCACGGCATTCACGGTCGGCGCGACGATCGCGCGCAGCAGATCGGCGAATGCCTGCCCGCTCGCGGCGATCTGACCGTCGATGGTGGTCCGCACGTCGTCTGGCAGCGGAAGACCCTGGTACCAGTCCATCAGGCCGCGTTCCATGGCCGCCAGCGATGCTCCGAGCTCCGGCAGGTGGCTGATGAATTCGTTCGTCTGTCGGACGATCGGCGGCAGCGCGAAGGCGATCAGAGCCCACACCAGGGCGACCATGGCCACGTACATGACCAGCACGCCGGCCCAGCGCGGCATCCCGCGCTGCGCGAGGAAGCTCACGGCCGGATCGAGCACGAACGCGAGCGCCACGCCGATGAAGAACGCGGGCAACGCACCACGCGCCGTCCAGAGCAGGCCGATGACGAGAACGACCATCAGCAGGGCGAATATCGCCTGCCGGTGGCGGTGGACCGTCGCAAGCAGCTCTGCCATGCACGGAGCATCCTACCGGCCGCCTCTGGCCGTCGAGGCCCCGCGCCGGTACGATGGCCGTTCCATGACGAACGGAACTCCCAACGCCCCGCGCCAGCGGTGGCAGATTCTCTTCAGCCGAGCGGAGCCCGCCCTGCGCATGCGCCAGGCGGTCCTGGTCGAGGAGCTCGAGCGCGCCTTCCGCGAAGCCGGTCTCCCGCTCTCCTACAGCGGCGCCGCGAAGCCGCGGCCGCGGATCAAGCTCGCGGCCAATCTGCCGGTCGGCATCGAGCTGCGCGGCGAGGTCGTCGAGGCCTATTTCGACGAGCTCGTGCCGATCGACCGCATCCAGGCAGCCGGCGAGCACTTTCCCGAGGGTGTCGAGCTGCGCGACGCGAAGGAGGTCTGGCACGGCTTCCCCTCGGCGGCCTCGCAGCTTCGGGCCGCCGAGTACGAGGTCCAGGTCTCCGGCGACGAAGGGCTCACCTCCGACTCGCTGCGCGGCGCGGTGGTTCGTCTGCTGAACGCGAAGGAGCTCCAGGGCAAGCGCCGACGTGGCGAGAGCGAGCGACGCAGCGACGCCGGCGAGCGGGACCTGCGCCCGCTGATCGAGGACGTCGAGGTCGTCGACGTGGACGAGAAGCAGCACACCGCCACGCTGCGGACCGTGCTCCAGCTCGATCCCAGCGGTGCGGGCCGTCCCGAGGACGTCGTCAACGCGCTGGACCTGCCGCTCCGCGTCCGTCGCGCGGTTCGGACTCGCCTCCTCTTCGTTGACACTCCCCCGATCGCTCGGTAAACTTCATTGTCCCGCGGGCTGAGCACTCGGCCCGTTTTCGTGTGCGCCGATCCAGCTCGTCGCCACGCTCATGAGCAGACCCAGGAGATCAAGCATGTACGCCGTTGTCACGACCGGCGGGAAGCAATATCGCGTCGAGCCGGGCAGCGAGCTCGAGGTCGAGCGCCTGTCGGGTGACGCCGGCTCGTCCGTGACGTTCGATCGGGTCCTCCTCGTCGGCGACGGCGAGGCGGTGACGATCGGGACGCCAACCGTGGCGGGCGCGACGGTCAGCGGCACGGTCCTCGGTGAGGCACTCGGCCCGAAGCTGATCATCTTCAAGTTCAAGCAGAAGGCGACCTACCGTCGCAAGAACGGTCATCGCCAGCACCTGACGCGTGTCCGGATCGACGAGATCAACGCATCGGGCAAGAAGGCGAAGGCCGACAAGGCCGACAAGGCCGACAAGCCGGAGAAGGCCGACAAGGCCGACAAGGCGCCGAAGGCGGAGGCGGCTGCGCAGTCCACAGACAGCGCCGATGCGGCCGAGGCACCGGCTCCCGAGAAGCCGAAGCGCACCCGCAAGGCTGCCGAGAAGCCCGCATCGGCCGAGGCGGAGAAGCCGAAGCGCACGCGCAAGGCGGCGACCAAGAAGAGCGCCGAGGAGTAACCGATGGCACACAAGAAGGCTGGCTCATCCAGC
>DASTTX010000172.1:0-3014 GCA_035759945.1 Candidatus Limnocylindria bacterium
GCTGCACAGCGTCAGCGAGGCGGTCGTCCCATGCCACGCGATCCGGCAGGCGGATCTGGCGCGGCGCACCGGCCACCGAGATCGAGAGCGTCACCGGGAGCAGGCCCGGCCGATCAAGCAGCGCTGCCTTGACCGATTCGATCGCGGTCAGCAGCTTCTCGACGGGCACGTCGTCGCCGAGCGTGACACTCACGGATGCGGCCGCGGCAACGGGCGTCGCCTGCAGCGGGACGGCATCGCGGGGTGCCGGTGGCTCGTCCGCGGGCTCCGGAACGACGGCGACCGCGGTGGTCACCGGCGCTTCCACGGCGATGGGCTGGCGCCCGCCGTTGCCGTTTCCACCGCCCCAGACGCCCTGGGTGCGCTCCTGCGGGCGGCCATTCCCCCATCGGCTGCCATTGCGCGGGGCAAGCAGGCGATCACGCTCGGCGCCGAAGGCAGCCGGCCCCATGCGCACGGCGTCGTCCCAGGCCCAGACCGCCTCGCACAGGAGCTGCACCGTCTCGTCGCGCTTGTCGATGCGACCGGCCACGAGCACGACCGCGTCATTGGCCCACGCATTGGCCGTCTGCTCGTAGACCTTCGGGAAGACGACCACCTCGACCGAGCCCGTCAGGTCCTCGATCAGCGGCACGAGCATGGTCGAGCCCGACTTGGTGATGATCCGGCGCGACGAGGCGACCAGTCCGCCGATTGTGACCTTGGCCTGCTCGTCCTCCTCGGCCAGGTCGGCGACATCGGCGGTGACGTATTCGTGCATCTCGGTCGCCATCTCGCTCAACGGGTGCTCCGAGAGGTAGAGGCCGATGAGCTCCTTCTCCCAGCGCAGCCGCTCGCGGCGCGGGATCTCGTCGCCGCCATCGAGGAAGGCGACGGATGTGGACTCCGGCACGGCGAAGAGGTCGAACAGCGTCGACTGGCCGGCGGCGACGTCGCGCTGGTGACGCGCCCCGTTCTCCAGCGCCGCGTCCAGGGCCTCCAGCAGGGCGCCGGCCGTTCCCAGCGATGCCATGGCGTTCGCCTTGATCAGCGACTCGACCACGCGCCGGTTCAGCACGTGGAGGTCGACGCGCCGGCAGAAGTCGTCCAGCGAGCGGAAGGGACCGGGCTCCTCGCCACCATCGCGGACGGCGGTGATCGCCTCGATGGCGCCCTCACCCACGTTCTTGATCGCGGCGAGACCGAAGCGAATCGCCTCGGGCCGCCCGTCGGCATCGGTCTCGACGGTGAAGAGGGCTGACGACTTCTGGACATCCGGCGGACGAACCTCGATACCGATGCGACGGCACTCGGCGATGACGGCGGCAACCTTCTCCGCGCGCTCCCGGAAGCCGTTGAGGACGGCCGTCATGAACTCGATCGGGTAGTTCGCCTTGAGGTAGGCCGTCTGGTAGGCGATGAGCCCGTAGCAGGTGGCGTGGGCCTTGTTGAAGCCGTAGCGGGCGAAGGGCTCGAACTCGGCGAAGACCTTGTCGACGATGTGCGGGGCGATGCCCTTCTTCTTCGCGCCCGCCTTGAACTTCGCCTCGTGCTGGCGGAGGACATCCTCCTTCTTCTTGCGGATCGCGTAGCAGAGGTTGTCCGCCTCGGGACCGGTGTAGTCCGCCATCGCGATGGCGGCGGTCATGATGTCCTCCTGGTACACGAAGATCCCGTACGTGTCCTTCAGTGCCGGCTCCAACGCCGGATGGAGGTACGTGACCGCCTCCTCGCCGTGCTTGCGGCGGATGTAGGCGGGGATGTTCGCCATCGGCCCGGGGCGGAAGAGGGCGACCATGGCGGCCAGGTCGCGCACCTCGGTCGGCTTGAGCTCCTTGACATATCGGCGCATGCCCGAGCCTTCCAGCTGGAAGATGCCCGTCGTCTCGCCGGTGGAGAGGAGCTCGAAGGTCTTGGCGTCGTCGAGCGGCAGCTTGTCGACGTCGATCCGCTTGCCGGTCGTCTTCTCGATGAGGTCGACCGCCTCGGCCAGGATGGTGAGGTTGATGAGGCCCAGGAAGTCGAACTTCAGAAGTCCGAGCGCCTCGCAGGCGTGCATCTCGAACTGGGTCATGGTGGTCTTGCCATCGGTCGCGCGCTGGAGCGGCATGATCTCGGTGAGCGGGTCGCGGCTGATGACGATCCCGGCGGCATGCGTTGACGCATGGCGTGAGACGCCCTCGACCTGCTTGGCGATGCCGATGAGCTTCTCGACCCGATCATCCCCCGCCATGAGCTCGCGCAGCTGCGGGCTCGTGTCCACCGCGCGGTCGAGGCTGATATTCAGCTCGTTGGGGACGGCCTTGGCGACGCGATCGGCCTCCGCATAGGTCAGGCCCATGGCGC
Organism: Candidatus Limnocylindria bacterium; assembly: GCA_035759945.1. Taxonomy (GTDB): domain Bacteria; phylum Chloroflexota; class Limnocylindria; order QHBO01; family QHBO01; genus JACDBZ01. The sequence continues at coordinate 2,326 of DASTTX010000172.1, forward strand.
GGCCGACGTCCCGGATGGCCGCCTTCGCGCCGAGCGTTCCGAAGGTGATGATCTGCGCGACCCGGTCGTCGCCGTACTTGCGTGTGACGTACTGGATGACCTCGTCGCGCCGGCTGTCCTGGAAGTCGATGTCGATGTCCGGCATCGTCACCCGGTCGGGGTTCAGGAAGCGCTCGAAGGGCAGGCCGTATTCGAGCGGGTCGACCGGGGTGATGCCAAGCGAGTATGTGACGATAGAGCCCGGAGCCGAGCCGCGGCAGGTGATCATGATCCCCTGCTCCCGGGCGAACCGCGTGAAGTCCGCCACGATCAGGAAGTAGGCCGAGTAGCCCATCCGATCGATGATTCCGAGCTCGTAGTCGAGCCGACTGCGAATGGCATCAGTGATGGTGCCGTAGCGCTCGGCCAGCCCGCGCTCGCACTCCTTGCGCAGCCACGAGCCCTCGGTCTCCCCCGCCGGCACCTCGAAGTGCGGGAGGCGCAGGCCGGTGAAGTCGAGGTTGACGTTGCACTGCTCGGCGATGCGCAGCGTGTTGTCGAAGGCGTCCGGCAGCTCGCCGTTGAAGAGGCGGCGCATCTCCGCTGCGGACTTCAGGTAGAACTCGTTGTTCTCGAAGCGCATCCGCCCCGGCGTGTCGACGTTCGATGCGGTCTGGATGCAGACGAGCAGGTCGTGCGCCTCGTACTGC
>DASTTX010000173.1:0-13859 GCA_035759945.1 Candidatus Limnocylindria bacterium
ATCTACAACGGAGGCAACCCGATCCTGTTCTGGGCCGGCATCCCGGCCCTCGCCGCGTGCGCCGTGCTCGCCTGGAAGCGCCGATCGATGGCGCTCGTGCTCATCGTCGCGGCATTCGCGTTCCAGTACGTGCCCTGGATCCGGATCGAGCGCGCCACCTTCGCGTATCACTACCTGACCGCGGTGGTGTTCGCGATGATCGCGGTCGCCTACTGCGTCGACGAGCTGCTGCGGCGACCCGCGTGGCGCGACCTGGCCATCGGCTATCTGGCGCTGGTGGTGATGGTCGGCGTCCTGATCTTCCCGCTCGGCTCGGCGCTGCCGATGCCGGACTGGTACATCAACGCCGCGCGCTCACTGCCGCCGTGGAACTACGCATTCCAGTTCCCGGAGCCGCCGCAGGGCACGCGCGCCGAGCTCCTGGAGCTCGGGCCGCTCAAGGTCGTCCTCGGCTTCCTCATCGCCGCGGCCGCGTGCGTCTTCGCGGTCGTCGGCCGCGGATGGTGGCAACGCCGCGAGGAGCGCCGCGTCGGCGAGGCCGTGCCCGAGAGCGGCTGATGCCTAGCCGTTCCTGCGCGACGCGTTGAAGAGCAGGAACAGGCCGATGACGACGATCACCACAGGCCACACGAGATTCCAGTTGAACTCCGGCAGGTACTCGCGCACCAGGAACCAGAGGCCGATGAGCACCAGGCCGATGCCGACCACCACCCCGGCGCGACCGTCGGAGCGAACCGGCTCCGGCTCCGTCCAGCTCGCGCCCGTGTCGACGGCGGTGGCCGGAGCGTTCGGGTCGGCCGGGTCGATCGGCTCGGTGCCGGTCGCAGCGGACGGCGCCATCGGCATGCCCCTGGGCTCCTCGGGCACCACGATCCAGCCGACGATGTAGGCGATCAGCGCCGCGCCGCCGGTGAGCGGCACGAGGATGGCCCACGCGATGCGGACCAGCGCCGGATCGGTGTTCAGGTAGCTCGCCAGGCCGGCGGCGACGCCGCCGAGGATGGTGTCGGTGCGAGATCGGTACAGGCGGCGGTTCATGAGCATCCGTCCTCCGGGTTGAGCGTGAAGCTGGCCGCGTTGCCGCTGACGGTGAGCGCGATGGCGGCGGCACCGCCGCCGTTGCTCCACGTGTCGCCGGTGCGGGTGAGGCCGCTGTCATCCAGGTTGTGGCTGAAGGTGATGTTGTCCTCGTCGACGGTGATGGCGACGCTCGCCGACTCGGCGACGCACAGCTCCAGCGAGCCGGCGTTCATCTCGACCGAGCCGCTCAGGGTGGTCGCGTCGTCGGTGTCGATGCTGATGGAGCCCGCGTTGGCGTCGATCGACAGGCCCTCGACCGATGCGCCCGGCAGCCGCATCTTCACCTCGCCGGCGTTGGCGTCGACCCCGAGCTCGGTGAAGGTCGCGTCGTCGAGGTCGAGCTGGCTCGATGCGGCGTTGGCATCGACGGACAGTCCGAGGTCTGCATCCGTGGGGAGGGTGACGTTCCACTCCTGGCGACGATCGGCGAACCCGAAGGGCCCGCCGCCGGCCGCGGTGACGCGCAGCGAGTTGTCGTCCGAGGTCACGCGCGGCGCATTGCCGCCCCCGTAGCGGGCGTCGACGCTCCAGTCGCTCCCTGACGCGGTCGAGACGGCCAGCTCACCGCAGTTGAAGTGCAGGTCGACGCTGGCGGCACCACCGAACGCGCCCTCCTCATTGACGGCCCGATCGGCCGTGCCACCGCAGCCGATGCCGACGCCGCCCGGCCAGCCGGTGATGAGCGTGCCGGCCATGCCGCCGACGACCAGGCCGGCCAGCAACGTCGCCACCAGCGCGAACGGCGTGCGCGCCGCGATGACCGCGATGCCGATGACGATGAGGACGACCGGCCAGAAGCGCCACAGGTCCCGGGCGCTCTCGCCGGCGATGGCCCCCGATTGAATCGCCAGCGCGACCGCGCCGGCGGTGATGAGTGCCACGCCCCAGAAGACGAGGCCGCGGTTGATGCGCACGGTCGGAATCTCCTACTCGGTGCGCGCAGCGTAGCGGGCGGAGCGTCCCGAGGGCCAGTGCCGAACGGCACAGGACAAACGACGTAGTTTGCTTGACACCGGCCAAGCGGCCGCCGTAGACTCCGCCGGCACCCAAGTCCGCGGTTGACGCTGCGCGGGTGTCCGGCGATCAACCACCATTCAGCAAGGAGCGATCAAGACGGCAATGAGACTCCTCATCTGCGCCTTCATGACGCACGGGAGCGCGCCTACCGGCAGCGCTGTCGACGGGAGATCTGTGCCCTGGTCGAGGTAGAGCAACGGCGGTAAGACCGCCGAAGCCACCGGAGCCGTGGGCCGGATCGGGTCCACGGTTTTTTGTTGCCCACGCGGGCGACGCAAGAGCCGCGGACCCTGACCAACCAGGGTCGCGGCTCATTTGGTGTCCGGCCCACAACGCAACCGACACGGAAGACTCGAACGATGATCGACGTAGTGAACGAACCGAAGAGCGCACCGATGCCGATCCCGGCGAGTGAGCCGGTGCGTCGCGTCGGGCCGCCACCCGTGGGCGAGCAGCCCGCGCTGCTCATCGAGCACGCCACGAAGCGGTTCGTGGTGGGCCGCAAGAAGAAGTCCGTGGTCGCGGTCAACGACGTGTCGATCTCGATCCGGCGCGGCGAGATCTACGGGATCCTTGGCGCCAACGGCTCCGGCAAGAGCACGCTCATCCGCCTCGTCAGCACGTTGCTGACGCTCGAGGGCGGCCGCGTCGAGGTCTTCGGGCACGACGTGGCGCGCGACGAGATGGCGGTCAAGCGGCTCATCAACCGGGTGAGCGTCGACGCCGCCTTCTTCAAGAAGCTGTCCCCGCACGAGAACCTGGCCTACGCGGCCCGGCTCTACGGCCTGGATGCGAGGAAGGCACGGGCCGAGGCGATCACGATCCTGGCGCGGCTGGGCATCGGCGAGAAGCGGCTCGGACGGCCGCTGGAGCAGATGAGCCGGGGGATGCAGCAAAAGGTCGCGATCGCGCGGGCGCTGCTGACGAGCCCGACCGTGCTGCTGCTGGACGAGCCGACCACCGGCCTCGACCCCCGGTCGAAGCTCGACGTGCAGTCCTTCATCGAGGAGGTGCGCGACACGCACGACGCGACGATCGTGCTGACCACGCACGACCTCGCAGAGGCCGAGCGGCTGTGCGACCGGATCGGGCTCATCAACGACGGCCGGCTGGTGGTCGACGGGACGCCCGCCGAGCTCAAGGAGCTGGTGGCCCGCGACTACGGGAAGGAGCCGAGCATGGACAGCGTGTTCATGACATTCACTGGCAAGAGTCTCGACGACGATATCGACGACGAGAACGAAGACGACGACTGAAGGGAACGAAAGGAGGTGATCAACGTGCACAGCAACCTCGACCTCCGTGTCGTGCTCTCCCTCGTGGAGGAGCGCCAGGAGCGGCTGCGCCGCACGAGCCTCCTGGTGAGCGAGCACACGTCGCGGCGCCGCGTGCGCCGCTGGCTCGGGCATCAGCTGGTGCGCTTCGGCAGCCGGCTGGCCAACGAGCCGACGATGCGACCGGTCCGCGCCCCGTAAGGGGCCGGCCGGCCCATCGGTCCATCAACTGAGCAAGAGACCAACCGATGTCGATCGCAACGCGCGAGCTGCGGGCGAGCTTCGCCTTCGTCGAGCGCAACTTCAACCTGACCAAGCGGTACTGGGGCTGGGAAGTGGCCTGGCTGGTGTACTCGCTGGCGGCCGCCCTCGCGGTCGCCTACATCGGCGTGGCGCAGAACGATCCCGTCCTGCTCCAGACGCTGATCATCGGCGCCATCTTCTGGAACTTCCTGTCGATCGTCTTCGGCTTCATCGGCGAGACGGTCACCTGGGAGCGCTGGGAGGGAACGCTGGAGTACACCTTCATGGCGCCGGTGCGGCGCTACACCCAGCTCATCGGCTCCACCTTCTTCGCGGTCGCGTACGCGGTGATCCAGATGGTGGTGATCCTGATCGTGATGCTGTTCTTCTTCGACGTCGAGTTCACCGGCGGCAACTTCGTGACCGCCGGCGTGTTCCTGGCGCTCGGGTCGATCAGCTTCGTCGGGGTCGGCATGATGGCCGCCATCCTGCCGCTGCTCTACGTGGAGCGCGGCGACCAGATGGTGTTCGTCATCCAGTCGATCATCCTGCTGTTCTCCGGCGTCTACTACGCCCCGGAGACCCTGCCTGACTGGATGCAGGTCGTGGGGCTCTTCTCGCCGGGCACGTACGTGCTCGAGGGGATTCGTGGCGGGCTGATCGACGGCCTGCCGGTGACGGCGCTGCTCAACGACGTGTGGCCGCTGGTGGTCATGGGCGCCATCCTCATCCCGCTGGGTGTGTACGTGTTCGGGATCGCGGAGCGCTACGCCAAGCGCACCGGAAAGCTCAAGAGAGTTGGTTGACATGACACTGACCGATGCGGCCGCCGGCGCGGCCGAGATACCCAACCTGGTCATCCGGCCGTACGCCGGAGAAGGCGACCTGCCCGAGATCGTGCGGGTCGCGAATGCCGATCTGGCCGCCGACGGGGTCGACGAGCGCGAGAGCGCCACGAACCTGGCGGCCGAGTTCCGGCATGCCTCAGATGCCTTCGACGCCTCCCGCGATGTCCTCTTGGCCGAGGTCGACGGCGTCATCGTGGGCAGCGTGCGCATCTCGTGGGTCGACGCGACCGATGGAAAGCGCGAATACCGCTCCCGTGGGGCGGTCGACCCGGCCTGGCGGCGTCGCGGCATCGGCCGCCGGCTGCTGCGCTCGGCCCGCGACCTGATGGCCACCCGCGCGTCGGAGCGTCCGACCGAGCGGCCAACGGTCGCCGGCATGTGGGTGGACGAGAAGCAGACCGGCCGAATCGCGCTCGCGAAGTCGGAGGGCTACGCGCCCGTCCGCTGGTTCTTCGAGATGGAGCGTCCGCTGGATTCGCTTCCGGACCTGCTGCCGATGCCCGAGGGCCTCGAGGTTCGCCCAGTGACCGTGGACGACGCGCCAGGGATCTGGCGGGCCGATCACGACGCCTTCCAGGACCATTGGGGCGGATGGGATCCGTCCGAGGCAAGCATGCGGCGCTGGATCGAGTCGCAGGAGTTCGACCCGACCCTCTTCGTCGTGGGCTGGGCCGGCGACGAGATCGCGGGCGCGGTGCTGAACGCGATCTATGCAGACGAGAACGAGGAGCTCGGCCTGCGTCGCGGCTGGCTGGACAGCGTCTTCACGCGTCGCGCGTGGCGCGGGCGCGGGCTGGCGCGCGCGCTCATCGGCCGCTCGCTGCACCTGCTGGCGGAGCGTGGCATGGACACCGCCGCGCTCGGGGTGGATGCCGACAACCCGTCCGGGGCGCTGCGCCTGTATGAGTCGTGCGGCTTCACGGTCAGGAATCGCGGGTCCGCCTGGCAGCGCCCGCTGGAGGACGATCCATGGACGTGATGACCGCTCCAGCGGGCCTCGTCCTGCGGGCGTTCCGAGGGGACGAGGATCTGAATGAGATCGTCCGCGTGCTCAACGCCGAGAGCGAGGCCGATGCGATCGTCGAGCACGAGAGCGTCGACGCCGTGCGGGCGTGGCTGTCGAGCCCGTCCGAGCAGTTCGACGCGGCACGCGACATCGTGCTCGCGGAGCTGGACGGCCGCGTGGTCGGCGTCGCCGGACAGGACTGGGTCGACACGCGCGATGGGCAGCTGCGCGAGTTCCGGCTGTGGGGCGCCGTCGACCCGCCCTATCGGCGACGTGGGATCGGGTCGGCGCTGCTGGCCGACAACGAGCGCCGGGCGCTCGGATCCGCTTCTGCGCGCTCGTCGGCGCGGCCGGTGTCGCTCGGCGCATGGTCGGCGGTCGGGCGTCCCGGCGCTCGCCTGCTGGAACGCAACGGCTACGAGGTCGTGCGCTGGTTCTTCGACATGGTCCGGCCGAACCTGGAGGACATCGCCGACGTGCCACTGCCGTCCGGCTTCGAGCTGCGGCCGGTGGAGCCGGATCAATACTCGCAGCTCTGGCGCGCCAACCGCGAGGCGTTCCGCGACCACTGGGGCGGGTCGGACGAGTCGGAAGCCGCGATGCATCGGTTCTTCGACGACCCCTCCAATGACCCGGCGCTGTGGGTCATCGCCTGGGACGGCGACCAGATCGCGGGCGGCATCATCAACTCGATCCACGCCGAGGAGAACGAGGCGCTCGGCCTCCAGCGTGGCTGGCTGAGCTCGGTCTTCACGCGTCGACCGTGGCGACGTCGAGGGCTGGCCCGGGCGCTCATCGCGCGGTCGTTGGTTCTGCTGCGCGATCGCGGGATGAGCAGTGCCGCGCTGGGCGTGGATGCCGACAACCCGTCGGGCGCCCTTGGCCTGTACGAGGCGGCCGGCTTCGCGGTCGAGGAGCGCTTCACGGCGATGCGAAAGAGGGCGTCATGACGCTGGTTGCCGTTCCCGAGGCACCGGCCATCCCCGGCCTGGTGTTCCGTGGCTACCGCGGAGCCGAGGACCTGCCGGCCATGCTGCGCGTGTACACGGCTGCCCACGAGGCCGACGGGCTCGAGGAGGTCACAACTCTCGAGGACATGCAGCGCAACTACGCCACGCTGGTCAACTGCGACCCGGCGCGCGACATCCTGCTGGCCGAGGTGGATGGCTCGCTCGTGGCATACGCGCGGGTCTTCTGGATGGACCTGGTCGACGGCGGCCGCTCGTACGAGAACTTCGGGTTCGTCGATCCCGCGTGGCGCCGGCGCGGCATCGGTGGTGCCATGCACCGCCACAACGAGCGGCTGCTGCGTTCGATTGCCGCGGGCCACGAGGGTGTGGCGCCGAAGTACTTCGGCTCGGAAGGGATCGAGTCGGACCTCGGCAACACGACGCTGTTGCGCAACGACGGGTACGAGGCGGCACGCTACTTCTACGACATGGTCGCGCCGTCGCTCGATGGGATCGTCGCGCCGCCCATGCCGGAAGGGATCGAGACGCGGCCCGTGACGCGCGACCAGTACCGCACGATCTGGGACGCCATGGCGGAGGCGTTCCGCGACCACTGGGGCGAGGCCGAGTGGGTGGAGGAGGACTGGGAGCGCTGGTCGGCCGACCCCGACAACGAGGATCCGCGCTTCTGGCGGGTCGGCTGGGATGGCGACCAGGTCGCCGGCGCCATCGCCACCACCGTGCCCGTCGAGGAGAACGAGCGGTATGGCCGATCCCGCGTGTACGTGGCGTCGGTCTCCGTGCGTCGCCCGTGGCGGCGGCGCGGGCTGGCCCGTGCGCTGCTGGCCTCCTCGCTCGTCGCGGCGCGCGAGGCCGGCTATACGTCGGCGTCGCTGGGTGTGGATACCAACAGCCCGACCGGCGCCACCGATCTGTATCGGTCTCTCGGGTTCGAGCCGGAGAAGACGTTCATCGCCTGGCGCAAGCTGATGTAGCGGCAGTTACGGCAGGTGGCCGGCCGAAATATCGGGCAGCGGTGCACGTGAAGACGGCATGGCGTGCCGCTGTGCCTCATGTACCGGGCCAGGCCGCGCGCCTTGACCCTGTTGTGTGTGCGGCTGCTCGATATATCGGGCACGGCCACGTCTACCGGCCCGAAGCCAGCACTCGCTCGCGGACCTCGTAGTAGTAGTCGACGATGCGCTCCGTCACCCGGTCCCAGCTGAACTCGGGGGCGCGTTCGCGGCCGGCCTCGCCCATGTCGTGGCGGAGCTCGGGGTCACGCGCCAGCGCGTAGAGCGCGGCGGCGAGGGCGCGCGGGTTGCGCGGCTCGACCAGGATGCCCTGCACGTTGCGCTCGACGACGCGCTTGAAGCCATGGATGTCGGAGGCAACGATCGGCACGCCGGCGGCCATGGCTTCGAGGAGCACGATGCCGAACGACTCCTGGCCGGTGTTCGGCGCGCAGTAGATATCGGCCGATGCAAAGTAGCGCACCTTCTCCTCGTCGCTGACGCGGCCCAGGAATTCGACGTCGCGGATGCCGCGGAGGCCCACGTAGCGCTTGTACTCGCGTCGCTTCGGCCCATCGCCGATGACCAGCAGGCGCGCATCCACCTTCCGCTTGCGCAGCCGGTGGTAGGCCTTGAGCAGGTGGATGAGCCCCTTGCGCTCCTCGAAACGGCCGACGAAGAGGATGTTCAGCGTCCCGTCGCGCAGCTCCTCGTACGGCTGCGCCTCGGCGAACTTCTCGATCTCGACGCCGTTCGGGATGATCCGGTAGTCGCCCGGGAAGTATCGGTCGATGAAGTGGCGGGCCGCGCCCGAGACCGCGATGCGGCCGTGCAGCAGCTCGGCCAGGCGCCCGGCGAACTTGCTGCCGATCCAGTACGACGGGCTGAAGCCGCCGAAGGCGTGGAAGGTGGCGATGTTCACCGTCTCCGAGGCGTCGAGGACCGTGGGCGAGAGGAACGGCACGAACGGCTCGTGGAAGTGGAGGACGTCGAACCGATGCGCCTCGAGCACCTCGCGCGCCTGGCGCTTGAAGCGCAACCCCAGCGTCACGCGTCCGACGCTGCCGTTCGCGGGCATGGCCCACCCGGTGCCGAGTCGGATGACGTGGCCCTCGCTCTCGCGCTGCTTGCCGTACTTGCTGGTGATGATCCAGACGTCGTGGCCGCGCTCACGCAGCCCTTCGTGCAGGTGGCCGACATGCTGGTTGACCCCGCCGGGGTGCGGATAGCCGTACGGGCTGACGATCCCGATCTTCAACGGCTGGCGGTGCGCCGCCGCAGGTGCCGCATCGATTGGGCTGGCGACCGTCATCTCGCCTCGGAGTATGACCGATGCCCCTCGCGGTGGCTCTTCCGGCGTCCGTGGAGCCACTCCCAGGCCAGCGCCACGAGCACCGAGGCCGTCAATCCGGCCGCGAGGTCGGTGATCGAGTCCCACGCGCCGTTCACGTTGCTCGTGCCGAACACGACGTCGCCGAGCACTTCCTGGATCTCGAGCAGCACGTGGATGCCGTTGATGATGGCCAGGCCGACCCATGGCCGCACCCCCAGCAGCAGCAGCCCGACCAGCCCTGCCGCCGGGCCGTAGGCGTGCGGGATGAGGTCGAAGCGCCATGCCTGCTCGTACAGGTTGAGCGAGTTGCCCGCCATGTCGAGGGCCAGGATCGAGAGGAAGGCGACATCGGTCCAGACCGGATACCGATCCCAGCGGCGCCGGAAGAGGTGCAGGATCGGGACGATGAGCGTGGCGACGCCGCCGGCAAGGATCAGGTCGCGCATCGCGATGCCCTTGCCGGCGAAACGGGGGTCGTTCGGCCCGGCGAGCACGGCCTCGAAGGCAAAGCCGATGACGGCCAGCCGCAGCGCGACGTCGAGCACCCAGCCCAGCGCTCGGCCGCGGTCATCCGGAAGCTTCATCCGCGCATCATGCTTCGCCGATGCGCGTCAGCGCCAGTCCTCCGAGCCTGGCTTGACCGTGTGCCACAGGTGCCGCAGCTTGGCGCGCAGCTGACGCCGATAGACGTCGACGTTGTGCGCCGCGCTCCAGTGCTCGCCCTCGGGCATGACCGTCCCCGCCGCCACCGCTGCCCGATAGTCGACCGCGGTATGCCCCGGAAAGCTCGTCGCGCCGGTGCCGATGCCCTCGAGCACGTGGCCGTCGGAATTGCCGACGCCCGGCAGGCCGAGCTCGGCGGCGTTGAGCGCGAGCCGCGCATCGTGCCGCATGCGACCGGCATGGCTGGGATTGAACAGCTCCAGCGCGTCGAAGTAGATGCCCTCATCGGTCGCGTCGCGCACGCTCCGCAGGCTGCGCCGGCCGACGCTGAGCGGCAGGGGGGCCATGGGATGCGCGGCGATCGCGATCCCGCCCTGGGCGTGGATGCGCCGGAGCGACTCGTCGAGCGACAGAAGCGCCGGGATGCGCTCGTGGATGAACAGGGCCAGGACGTGCCCGCGGCGCGTGGTGATCTCCTCGCCGACCACGAGGTCGAAGGAAAAGTCACCCGCCGCATGGAGCTCCGCGGCGCGCTGGGCGCCGTCGATGCGTTCGTGATCCGTGATCGAGATGACGTCGAGGTCGGTGTGCTGCTCGACGTGCTCGAGGATCTGGCCCACCGACGCCGTGCCGTCCGAGTAGAGCGAGTGGATGTGCATGTCGGCGCGGCCGCGCTCGCCGCCGGCGCGCGGTCGAGTGCCACGCCGTCGCCCCTCGCTGAAGGTCGGAATGGTCATGCGCCCAGATCCGGCCAGAAGGGCTGGAACGCGCCCCACCACTGCTCGGGCGCGGCGGCGATGTCACGCTCGAATCGCGCCGCGATGCGCTCGGTCAGGGCGGCGACGTCGGCGCGGCGGTCACCGGTGTCCGGCACGTCGACGACCTCGCCGTCGACGAGGAAGCGGTCCGGGCCGACGCGGAGACATCGGCCAACCACCAGCGCCGCGCGGTGGGTGACCGCCAGCATGGCGGGGCCGTTGGGGATGCGGGTGGGATGCCCGAACATGGTGACCGGGTGGCCGCTGCCGTCGAGAAGTCGGTCGCCGATGATGCCGATCGTTCCGCCCTCGCGAAGTCGACGGCTGAGGGCGGTGCGGGCCCGGCGCAGCGGGACGAGCTCGACGCTGCCGCCACCGCGGCGGGAGGCAAGGAACTCGAACAGGGCCCGCGGCTCGATCTCCTCGATCGGCGCCAGGGACGGAATGCCCTGGGCCTCGAGGAACACCGCGAACGGCTCGAAGTTGCCGAGGTGCGAGCTCACCAGGACGGACGGGCCGGAGCGGAGGGCAGCCGAGAAGGCGGGCCACGCCGGCACCTCCACGAGCTGGCCGATGCGCTCGACGCCGTAGTGCGGAGCACGCAGCAGCTCCACGTAGTAGTGGGCGTGGTTGCGGAAGGCCGACCGGACCAGCTGCTCGAAGGCACGGCCGCGGGTCGGGCGTCCGGTCGCCTCGCACACCCGTCGGAGGTTGGCGGCCACCAGCCGTCGCCGTCCGGGCGCCATCCGATGCCAGGTGTCTCCGGCCACGTCGGCCAGCGCGTAGGCGGCGCGAGCGGGCAGGCGCGCCACGACGGCATCGGCGATCTCGAGACCGGGACGGAGCAGCATCAGCCCTCGATCTTCGTCCAGTCCTCGCCGCGTCGTGCGGCGGCGAGTGCGGCACGGGCTCGGGCGCGGTCGGCATCGGTCTGTGGCCAGACGGGCCGGAACATGTACCACTGCCCGGGGTCCTCCGCGATGACCCCGCCCAGCGCGTCGGCAACGGCCTGGGTGGCGCGGTACACCTCGGCGGGCTCGGTGCTCGAGCAGTGGATGGCCGGCAGGCCACGGGCGACGAAGCGATCGTCATCGGTCCGGCGACAGGCGACCGGGAGGAGCGGGGCGCCGCTCTTGGCGGCCAGCGTGGCCGGGCCGAGCGGGAAGGTGGTCGCCTCTCCGCAGAGCTCGACCGGGACATCGCCCGGGCGATAGCCGCCGTCGCAGAAGAGCACGAGGTTCTCCCCGGCCCGCAGCGCGCGGAACAACCCGCGCAGGTTGCGCCAGCCGATCAGGAAGATGCCCTGCCGGGCACGCTGCGCCGCCAGGTGGTCGTAGAGCCGGCCGTAGGTCGTGTCGTCGGCCACGACGTGAAGCGACTCGCGGTGGCGCTTCAGGGCCGGCCCGATCATGTCCATGCCGCCGACGTGGACGGTGCACAGCAGCACGCCGTTGCCCTCCGCCCGGGCGCCCTGCAGCACCTCGACGTTCGCGATGCCGACCAGGTCGGCCGCCTCCGCATCGGTCAGGTCGCCGATGCGCATCATGTCGACCAGGTACTTGGCGTAGTTGCGGAAGGCGCGACGGGCGGCCGCGTGCACGGCGCGGTCGCCGGGCTCGAGGCCCATCGGATGGGCCAGGTTCTGATGGATCAGGTCACGCTTCGAGCCGGCCAGGTCGTACGCGAGGTTGCCGAGCGCGGCGCCGATCGGCATGACCAGGCCGCGGGGCAGGGCGCTGATGACGCGCTCCCCGGCCCGGTACAGCCAGAACGTGATCAGCTCGCGCTTGCGTTCCGGGGTCGCGACAGTAGGGGCCCGGCCCTGCCATTTACTCGTCGGGGGCGTGGACTGGTCGCTCAGGGGAGTCGACCCGGTCATCGCACCCACTCCACGCGTGGGACGGGGTGATCTGGCCGAGTCACGCTCGCGAGCGCCCTACTGCACTCGCCTGATGGGTTGTTGGCAGGCTCAGCGCGCCGGTGAACACTGGGCGATGCTACGCGACTTCCGCAGCGGCGGCCTTCGCCTTGGCCTTCGTGTTCTCGGTCGCCAGCTTGCGCGTCTTGCGCGGGGCCAGCTTCTCGGTGCCGACCAGCGTCTCGTTGTCCTCGCCGCGGATGAACGCCTCGACCCGGTCGTGCGCGATGTCGTCGTGGATCTGGATGGGCGGGCTCTTCATGAAGTACGAGCTCGGCGCGACGAGCGTGCCCTTCAATCCACGATCGAGGCCGAGCTTCGCGCAGCGGATGGCATCGGTGATCACCCCGGCGCTGTTCGGCGAGTCCCAGACCTCGAGCTTCAGCTCGAGGTTGAGCGGCACGTCGCCGTAGGTCGTGCCCTCCATCCGGATGTGGCACCACTTGCGGTCCTTCAGCCACGGCACGTAGTCGGACGGCCCGACGTGGATATCGTCGTCGGCGATCTCGTAGTCGATCATGCTGGTCACGGCATTGGTCTTCGAGATCTTCTTCGACTCGAGGCGCTCGCGCTCCAGCATGTTGAGGAAGTCGGTGTTGCCGCCGAAGTTCAGCTGGTAGGTGCGGTCGATCTTCACACCACGGTCCATGAAGAGGCGCGTGAGGACGCGGTGCGTGATCGTCGCGCCGACCTGCGACTTGATGTCGTCGCCGATGAGTGGCAGGCCCGCCTCGGCGAAGCGGCGCTGCCAGTACGGCTCGCGGCCGATGAAGACCGGGATGGCGTTCACGAAGGCCACGCCCGCCTGGAGCGCCTGCTCCGCGTACCACTTCGTGGCCTGCTCGGAGCCGACCGGCAGGTAGCTGACCATCACGTCCACCTTGCGCTCACGGAGGATGCCGACGATGTCGGCGGTCGGCCCGGGCGCCTTCTCGATGACCTGCGACAGGTACTTGCCGAGCCCGTCGTGGGTCATGCCGCGCTCAACCGTGACGCCGGTGTGCGGCACCTCGGCGAACTTGAAGGTGTTGTTCTGCCCGCCGAAGATCGCCTCCGACAGGTCCTTGCCGACCTTCTCGCGGTCGACGTCGAAGGCCGCCACGAACTCGATATCCCGAACGTGGTAGCCACCCAGGTTGACGTGCATGAGGCCGGGGATGAAGTCGGTCTCGCTGGCATCGGCGTAGTGGTAGCGGCCCTGGACCAGGCTGCTGGCGCAGTTGCCGACACCGACGATGGCGACGCGAACGGTTCCGTCGTGCGGTCGATGTCCGTTGCCGGCCGCCTTGCCGTTGCTATCCCGGCCGCTGGTGGATGCCACGATGATCAGTTCTCCTTGCTGTCCGATGGTGCGGCCGCCTGGCTGAGGCGCCAGACGTGCCAGATGCGCTGGACGACCGTCGCAACCGTGAGCCCGGCCACGATGACGAGCGCGCCGATGAGCCCGGCAGCGAAGCCCAGGCCGGCCAGCGCCACGCCGGCGATGACGAGGATGAGCCGCTCCGTGCGCGGGGCGAGCCCGACGTTGGCGGCAAGGCCGATGCCCTGCGCCCGGGCGTGCGAGTAGCTGACCAGGAACGACCCGGCCAGCGCGACCATGAGCGCCAGGATCGGCAGTCCCGGCTGCGCGGTGTTCGCCAGCAGCCAGGCGCCGATGCCGATGTAGAGGATCGCCTCGCCGGCACGATCCAGGGTCGAGTCGAGGAAGCCGCCGAAGGCGGTGCCGCCGCCCTGCGCCCGAGCCAGCGCGCCGTCG
>DASTTX010000174.1:0-4648 GCA_035759945.1 Candidatus Limnocylindria bacterium
GACGGATGGCGCACGCCCAGGTCGACCAGCGTCCGCACGACCCGGTCGGCCGCGGCCTCGTCCACGACGGTGACGATGAGGTTGAGCACCGATGCGCGCGCGTGCGGCAGGCCCTTCTCGGTGATGAGCGGCTCGGCGCCATCGAGGGCGGCGGGTGGCGACCACAGTGACGCGAGATGCGCCGCAATGGCGGGCACGGTGGTGGCACGCTCTTCCCACATCGGTGTGGCCAGGCTCTCGGCCTCGCCGAAGCGCATGAGGCGCCGATGGACCGCCTGCTCGTCGGTGGCCGTCGGGACGTGCTGGTTCACGGCCGCCGCCACGCGCGTCCGTCGCGCTCGAGCAGCTCGTCGGCGGCCGGCGGGCCCCACGAGCCGGCGGCGTAGAAGTGCAGCGGGCCGCCCTCGCCGGCGGCCCAGGCGTCGAGGATCGGATCCAGAATGGTCCAGGCGCGCTCGACCTCGTCGTCGCGGGTGAAGAGGCTGGCGTCGCCGATCATGGCGTCGAGCAGGAGCGTCTCGTAGGCGTCGGGAGAGTCGACTGCGAACGACGAGCCGTAGCGGAAGTCCATGTTCACCGTCCGGATCTGAAGGCCCTGTCCCGGGACCTTGGCACCGAAGCGCAGCAGGATGCCCTCGTCGGGCTGGACCCGGATGGCGAGCACGTTCGGGTCGACCTGTGGCGCTCCGGCGCGGGCAAACAGGGCAAGCGGCGCGCGCCGGAACTGGACCGCAATCTCGGTCACCCGGCTCGGCAGCGCCTTGCCGGTGCGGATGTAGAAGGGCACGCCGGCCCATCGCCACGAATCGATGCCCAGCTTGAGCGCCACGTACGTCTCGGTATCCGAGTCCGGCGCAACCTCCGGCTCGTCGCGGTAGGGCCCGACCCGCTCCCCTTCCACCCAGCCCGAGACGTACTGGCCACGCACGGTATTGGTGGCGACGTCCTCACGCGCCATCGGCCGGACCGCGCGCAGCACCTTGAGCTTCTCGTCGCGCAGGTCCTCGGCGCCGAACTCGACCGGCGGCTCCATGGCGAACATCGCCAAAAGCTGCAGGCCGTGGTTCTGCACGATGTCGCGGAGCGCGCCGGTCTGGTCGTAGAACTCGCCGCGGCCCTCCACGCCGACCGTCTCGGCCACGGTGATCTGGACCGAGTCGATGTAGCGCCGATTCCAGATCGGCTCGAACAGGCCGTTGCCGAAGCGGAAGACGCTGAGGTTCTGGACCGTCTCCTTGCCGAGGTAATGGTCGATCCGGTAGACCTGGTCCTCGTCGAAGACCGCCGAGATCTCGCGGTTCAGCGCCTGCGCGCTCTCGAGGTCGTAGCCGAACGGCTTCTCGACGATCACCCGTGTCCAGCCGCGCTTGCTGCCGCTGCGGCGCCGCTCCCCGGACGCGGCCAGGCCGGCGCGGTCGAGCTGGTTGACGATCTCGGGGTACAGGCTCGGCGGGACGGCGAGGTAGAAGAGCCGGTTGCCGGCCGTGCCGCGGTCACGATCGATGCGATCCAGGCGCTTGCCGAGCTCGACGTAGGCGGCGGGGTCGTCGAAGTCGCCACGGTGGTATTCGATGGCGCTGGCGATCGACTCCCAGATCGCCGGCTTGACGGGCTTGTTGCGGCTGTAGCGGTTGATGCCCTCGAGCAGGTGCTCGCGGAACTGTTCGTCGGTCAGGTCCCGCCGGGCGAAGCCGACCATCGTGAACTCGGGAGGCAGGAATCCGCCCAGCAGCGTGTTGTACAGGGCGGGGCCCAGCTTGCGCTCGGTGAGGTCGCCGGTCGCCCCGCAGATGATCATCGTGCACGGTTCGGCGATGCGCTCCAGGCGCAAGCCCTCGCGCAGCGGGTTCGGCTGCGGCGTCTGTGCCACCGCGGCGCGCGGACGATCGGCGACGGCGGCCGCGACCGGCTCAGGCTCCGTCGTGGGCGTCGCCACGGTCGCTACTCGCGTTCCTTGACCGCGTGGCCGCCGAACTCGTTGCGGAGAGCGGCGAGGACGCGATCGGCGTAGGAATCGGGTGCGCGGCGGCTGCGCAGGCGCTGGAGCAGGCTCAGCGTGATGATCGGCGCGGGCACGTCGTGGTCGATGGCCTCTGCCACGGTCCACCGGCCCTCGCCCGAATCCGCGACCCAGCCGGTGATGTCCTCGAGGTCGTTGCCCTCCTTCTCGAAGGCGTCGCCGGCCAGCTCCAGCAGCCAGGATCGGATGACCGATCCGTTGTTCCACACGCGCGCCACGGCCGCCAGGTCCAGGTCGTACTCGCTGGCGTGGAGGATGTCGAAGCCCTCGCCGTATGCCTGCATGATCCCGTACTCGATGCCGTTGTGGACCATCTTGGTGTAGTGGCCGGCGCCCGCGTCGCCGCAGTACAGGTAGCCACCCTTTGGCGCCAGGGTCTGGACAATTGGCTCAAAGCGCTCGAACACCCCGCGCTTGCCACCGAGCATGGCGCAGAAGCCGACCTCGAGGCCCCAGATGCCGCCCGACACGCCCATGTCGAGCCACTCGAGACCCTTGGCGGCGAGCTCCGCGGCGTGCCGCTTCGAGTCGTGGAAGCGGCTGTTGCCCGCGTCGATGATCACGTCGCCGGGCTGCAGGACGGCGGCGACTTGCTCGATCATCGCGTCGGTCGCCGCGCCCGACGGCACGCTGATGATGACGTGGCGCGGGGCATCAACCATCTCGATCAACCGATCCAGCGGCTCGGCAACCGTCATGTTGCCCTTGTTCTCCTCCTCGGCCGCGACCTCGGTCGCCACGGACTCGGTGCGATTCCAGACCACGACATCGTGTCCGCCGCGCGCCGCGCGACGGGCCATGCCCGCCCCCATCCGTCCGAGTCCGGCGACCGCAACCTGCAACTTAGGACCTCCTCGTCATGCCGATGTTCTTCACGCCGATGTTCGCGCGCCGAGCCCGACCAGCTCCTCCAGCCGATCCAGCCCGGCGTCGACATCGGCGAAGTGGAGCCGGATCGCCCGGCGGCCGCGTCGCTGGAGCGAGGTCAGGTCGCCGAGCGCCTGGGCGGCGATGAGCGTGCCGAACGTCTCGTCCCAGCCGGGGATCGGCAGGTCCTTCGACGGGTCGGCGGTGATCTGGAGGAAGACGCCCGTATCCGGCCCGCCCTTGTGCAGCTGTCCGGTCGAGTGCAGGAAGCGCGGGCCGAAGCCGAGCGTCGTGGCCGCACCGGTCAGCTCGCGGACGCGGGCACGCAGCCGCTGGAGGCGCTCGACGATGGCATCGTCCTGCGGGAGATAGGCGAGGATGGCGAAGTAGTCGCGGCCGCCACGCGTCGCGGCCAGCAGCTGCTCGATGGCGCCGTCGACCGTCACGGGGGCATCACCCAGCGCGTCGGGGTCGGCGCTGACCGCGACGCCCGGGTCGCTGACGAGCGGCATGGGCTGCGGGAGCGCGCCCTTGCTGCGGTACGCCTCGAGCAGCTCGCGCGTGGCGTCCTTGGACTCCTGGACGTTGGGCTGGTCGAACGGGTCGATGCCGAGGACGATGCCGGCCGCCGCAGTCGCAATCTCCCAGCGCACGAACTCCGCACCAACCTCGATCGGCTGGTTGAGGCCGATGTGCCGGACCGGATGACCGCGCGACTCGAGCTCGCCGGCGAGCTGGCGAAGCTCGTCATGGGCGTCATCGGCCAGGGTCAGGAACACGAAATTGCGGTCGTCACCGTAGGCGTCGGCCTCGGTGATCGGCTCGCCGACGATCGGAATGATCCCCTTGCCGGCCTTGCCGGTGCTCTCGGCGATGAGCTGCTCGACCCAGTCGCCGAAGGCGGCCAGCCGCGGCGAGGTCAGGATGGTGAGCTTGTCGCGTCCGGCGATCCCGGCCTCGCCGATGGCCGCGCCGAGCGCGAGACCCGGGTTGGCCGCCGCGTCAGCGGTGCGGCAGGCGTCGGCCATGGTCCGGGCGCCGGCCAGCAGCCGCGCCACATCGACGCCGTTGAGCGCCGCCGGAACGAGGCCGAAGACCGTCAGCGCGGAGTAGCGGCCGCCGACATCGGGTGGTGCCTCGACGATGGCGCGAAACTCCTGCGCCTTCGCCAGGTCGACCAGGGCCGTGCCCGGGTCGGTGATGGCGACGAAGTCGAGCGCGGGCGCGATCTCGCCCATCGCCGCCTGGTAGGCGTTGGGCTCAGTCGTCGTGCCCGACTTCGATGAGACACAGAACAGCGTGCGCTGCTCCGACGCCCACGAACGAAAGCCGCGCACGACGTCGGGATGCGTCGAGTCCAGGATCCGCAGCTCCAGCCCATCGGCTGATGCGGCGCCATTGCCGGATGGTCCGCCGGCCCAGCCGAAGACCCGGCTGAACAGCTCGGGCGCAAGGCTCGAGCCACCCATGCCCAGCACCGCCGCGCGCCGGTAGCCGTCCTCACGGACGTCGCGTGCGAGATGCGCCAGCTCGTCGGTGCGCGCGCTCATTGCGTCGGGGAGGTCGAGCCAGCCAAGCCACTGGCTGACGACGTCGGCCGCCTTGCCCGACGCTGCCCATAGCGAGCCGTCCTTCTGCCACAGGCGCTCAGCGACGCGATCGCGCGTCCAGCTCTCGAGCCGGGAGCGGATCGCGTCGTCGAGGTCGCTCATGCCGGAGCGAGCTCCTTGCGCTTCGACTCGATCGTCTCGATCAGCTCGT
>DASTTX010000175.1:0-2888 GCA_035759945.1 Candidatus Limnocylindria bacterium
GCGTTCATCGGTCTGTTCATCGAGCGGACCGTTGGCGACCAGCACGCCCTCGCGATGAAGGTCGCGCAGGTAGGTCAGGTGCTCGGCCTGGAGGCGGTCGAGCTCCCCTTCCGTGAATCCTGGCGCGTCGTCCGGCCGGACAAGGAAGACGATGGTGTGCTCGTCGAAGCGGTCGGGCACCAGGGCATCGCCGAAGGGATAGCCCTCGGTGCTCATGCGGTGAGTGCCTCGACCACGGCCTCCATCGGCCGCACCTCGCGCACACCGGAGGCCCGATCGGTTACCTCGGCGCCGCCGGCGGCCAGCGAACGAGGGCTGACGGTGACGATGGTCGGCATGCCGAGCAGCTCCGCATCGGTGAACTTGACGCCCGGCGATTCGTCGCGGTCGTCGTACAGGACGTCGACGCCGGCATCGGCCAGGCGCTCGTAGAGCGCATCGGCCGCTTCGGTCACCGCCGGATCGCGCGCGGCCCCAATGGCGATCAGGTGCGCCCGGTACGGCGCGACCTCGACCGGCCAGACGATGCCCTTGTGGTCGTGGTGGGCCTCCACCACACATGCCATGGCCCGGCCCAACCCGATCCCGTACGAGCCCATGATCGCGTGGCGGCGCTCGCCGTCCTCCGTCACGAAGGTGGCTCCCAGCGACTCGGTGAAGTCGGAGCCGAGCTTGAAGATGTTGCCGACCTCGATGCCCTGCGCCAGACGCACCGGCTCGCCGCAATTCGGGCAGGGGTCATCCTCGCGCGCGTTGGCGATGTCGGCGACCACGTCCGGCGCGAAGTCGCGGCCCACGTTCACGTTGCGCAGGTGCACGCCCGGGCGGTTGGCGCCGGCCACGAGATTTCGCGAATCGGCCGCCAGGCGGTCGACGACCACCACGGTGTCGTGTGCGCCGATGGGGGAGCCGTAGCCGGGCTCCATGCCCGCGGCGCGAATCTCGTCCGACTGCGCCGGCCGCAGCCCGCCGACGGCCTTGACCGCGTTCACCAGCTTCGTCTCGTTCACCTCGAAGTCCCCGCGCACGATCGCCGTGACCAGGCGGCCATCGCCGGTCACGAAGAAGGCGGCCTTGGCCGTGCGCGAGGTCGGCACGTCGAGGAAGGCGGCGAGGGCGGCGATCGTCTCCGTCCCAGGCGTGTCGACCTCCTCGGCCGGCATCGGCTCCTCGGAAGCGTCCGCGGTGACGCCAACCGCGGCGATCTGCTGGTTGGCGGCGTAGCCGCAGGCGTCGCACAGCACCAGCGTGTCCTCGCCGTGCTGGTTGAGGAACATGAACTCGTGAGCGCCGCTGCCGCCCATGATCCCGACGTCGGAGCCGACGGCGACGGTCGGGATGCCGAGCCGATCGAAGATGCGCTGGTAGGCGGCGTGGTGCAGGTCGTAGCTGCGGTCGAGCCCGGCCTGGTCGACGTCGACCGAGTAGCTGTCCTTCATCACGAACTCGCGGACGCGGATGAGGCCGCCGCGCGCCCTCGGCTCGTCCCGGAACTTCGTCTGGAAGTGGTAGACGATGAGCGGCAGCTGGCGATAGCTGTTGACGACGTCCCCCACGAGCTGGGCCACGACCTCCTCGTGGGTCATGGCCAGCACCATGTCGCGCCCGGAGCGGTCCTTGAAGCGCGCCATCTCGGGGCCGATCTTCTGGTAGCGCCCGGACTCGCGCCACAGGTCGGCCGGATGGACGACCGGCATCTCCATCTCCTGCCCGCCGATGGCGTCGATCTCCTCGCGGATGACCTGCTCGATGCGCTGCTGGACCCTGAAGCCCAACGGCAGCAGCGAGTAGATGCCGGAGCCGAGCTGCCGCACGTAGCCGGCACGCACCAGCAGCCGGTGCGACGCCATGTCGGCGTCGGCCGGATCGTCGCGCAGGGTGGCAAAGAAGAGCCGCGAAAGGCGCATGGGACGCCGATTCTAGGCGGTCAGCCCGGAACGGCGGCGGCGCGGGCCCCCACGAGGTGCTCGGATCCGCGCAGCCAGCGCAGCGGCACGAGCGCGATGACCAGCAGCGCCACCGATGCGGCGAGCAGCCCGTCGACCGCCAGCCAGTCGGCCGCGGCTCCGCTCGACACGCTGCCGACGATCTGCCCGAGGCCCAGGAACACCGAGTAGAGGCCCATGATCGCGCCGCGGTCCGACGGATGGGTCTCGCTGATATCGGCCAGCATGCCGAGCGCCGCCGGCGTCGCCCCTGCCAGCACGAACAGCCCCGCCAGCGCTACGACCACCAGGCCGATGCGGACCAGGATCGACACGTCCGCCGAGTGGTTGATCCCGAAAATCGAGCCGACCATGACCAGGCCGCCGGCGATCCCGACGCCGATGATCGTCGTGCGCCGGTAGCGCTTGAACAGGTTGCCCCACACGAAGATGCCCGCGAAAAAGACGACCAACGCCACACCCAGGCCGATGCTGACCTGCGTCGGCTCGAAGCCGCCGAGCAGCAGCTGGCCGGCAAAGCGCGGGTCGGGGTTCTCGCGCACCAGCTGGAAGACGCTCTGCGTCGTCCATGCGCCGATGATCGCGTTGAGCGCGATCCAGGTCGGCGCCAGCAGCCACACGTTCGAGGTGGCCAGCAACCGCCGATAGCGCGCCAGGTCGAAGCTCTCCGGGCGCACCTCAACGGAGCTGATCGGCCGCGCCTCCGCGGCCTCCAGCGAGGCGGCGTCGCTCGGGACCGCCTGGACGCCGTAGCGGTAGATGGCCAGCGAGCCGAGGTAGATGGCCGCATTGACGATGAACGCGCCCCGACCCAGCACCTCGAACAGCGGCCCCGCGACCACCGCGCCGATGCCCAGGCCGGCGATCGTCGCCGCCTCGAATCGCGCTACCGACCGACCGCGCAGTCCCTCGTGGCCGGAGGTGACGATGGCGATGTAGCCG
>DASTTX010000176.1:0-3619 GCA_035759945.1 Candidatus Limnocylindria bacterium
GAAACGCTCGGCGCGACGATTCGCCAGTTCGCCGACGTCGAGTCGGTCGAATTTCGCATCGACGGCGAATGCGCAGCATTCGCGTCGTATTTCGAGTCAACCTGCACGTTCGTTAGAGCGCGCTCGGGCCTGGTAGGCGACTGGCTGCTCATCGGCGGCACGACGGGTTCGCAGCGAGTCGTGATGAGCGGCGCCGAGCCGATTACGATCGAAATCGATCGTTCCAGCCTGCGCGGCCGGGGGCCGTGCAACATCTTCGGTGCGCCGCTCGACGTCGATGGTACGGATATCGAGGTTGGGTCGATCGAGGCTTCGGAGGCACTGTGCGCCGATGACGTGATGGCCCGGGAGGGTGCGTACCTGGGCGCCATCGGCCGCGCCACGACGGCCCGCCTCGAGGAGGGCCTATTGATCCTGACCGGGCCGCAAGTCGAGCTGCGGTACGCAGAGCTCAGCGCGGTCCTTCCCGGCGAATGATGGGGGGCGGATCAGGTCACGCGGATTTCGGGCGGGTGCTCCCAAGCTGACAGCCTGCGGATCACCTCAGCCGGGTTGCCAGCGGCGACGATGCCTGCCGGCACATCCTTCGTGACAACGGCTCCGGCGCCGATCACTGTGTCGGAGCCTATCGTCACGCCGGGAAGTTTGATGACGCCGCCGCCGAGGATGGCATCGGCGCGTAGCTCGGTATCGTAGGAGATGTACACCTCGCCGCGCAGCATCCGTTCCTTCTGCTCGCTCATCCGGGAATGAGCAGGTGGCCCGCCTTCGCGATCCTCTCCATCCAGTGCAGCTCGCGCTCGATCGTCGTCTCGGGTCCGTGGCCGGGCAGGACGCGGATGCCAGGTGGGATGTCGCGAGCCAGGCGGGCGAGCGAGGCGACCATCTGGTCGTCGTTGCCACCCGGCAGATCGGTCCGTCCGTAGGACCCGGCGAAGAGAACGTCGCCGGAGAGCAGGAGCCCGAGCCGCTCCTCGTAGAGACAGACGGAGCCCTCGGTGTGGCCGGGCGTGTGAAGGATGTCGAAGACGAGGTCGCCCATGCGGACCTGCTCCGCTTCGGTGAGCGCCCGGCTGGCGGTCACCGCCTCCACTTCGAAGCCGTAGTTGTTACGCCCGTCGAGCCGATAGGCGTCGTCGGGGTGGATCGCGAGGGGGGCGTCGGTCGCCCGCATCAGCGGCCCGTTGTCGAAGATGTGGTCGATGTGACCGTGCGAATTCGCGATAAGGTGGATGCGCAACGAGTTGGCGGCGGCTCGTTGGACGAGCGGGTCGGCGGCGCCCATGCCCGGATCGAGCACCAGGGCATCGGACGATCGGCCATCCCAGACCAGATAGGCGTTCGTCTCCCAGGGACCGAAGGACCCGACCTCGAGGCGGACGCCGTGCGCCGGGTCCGACGCCGGCGCCGATTCGCGCTCGACGATAGGCTCGTCCGTCACTGCTCCCGACCGCCGCCGGGGCCGATGACGCCGGTGCCCCCGTCGGCCAGGCGAAGCCCGAAGTGTGCGGCAAGCTGCCTGGCGAGCTCATCCTCGACGGTGTCCATCGGGACGTGCCCGCCCAGCTCACGCGCGAGCGATGTGACGCCCTTGTCGCGGATGCCGCACGGGATCATCTCGTCGAACCAGCGCAGGTCGGTGTTGACGTTCAGGGCGAGGCCGTGCGTCGTGACGCCGCGCTTCACGCGGACGCCGATGGCCGCCAGCTTGCGCTCGCCGCCGACCCAGATGCCGGGGTGGCGGTCCAGGTGGCCGGCCTCGACCCCGAAGGCGGCCGCGGTCTCGATCACTGCCGCCTCGAGCGTGCGGACGTATCGGCGCAGGTCGAGCGGGTCCTTCAGCTCGACGATGGGGTACGCCACGATCTGGCCCGGGCCATGGAAGGTGATGTCACCCCCGCGATCGATCCGAACGAGCTCCGCACCGATCTCACGCAGCCGCTCCCGGCTGGCCAGCAGGTTCGACTCGTCGCCCCCACGGCCGAGGGTGTAGACCGGGAAGTGCTCGAGCAGGAGCAGCCGATCGCCGATGCGGCGGCCGCGCCGCTGGTCGGCGAGCTCGTCCTGGAGCTCCCACGTCGGCTGGTAGGGGACCGTGCCGAGATGGTCGACGGTGAGGACGCCGCCGTGGGCGGCGAGCAGTGGATGCTCATCGGAGGCCGGGCGGTACGGCGCGCTCGGATCCGGTCGCTTGCGCGGCGCCGGCGTGCCTGCCGGCGGGGAGCTGATGTCGCGAAACGGCGTGTCCGTGGTCACGGCGAAGGGTTCGAACCCCTAGACCGCCTCGGCGACGCGGCCGGGGACCTGTTCCGCGGCGTGGTAGCTCGAGCGGACCAGCGGCCCGGACTGGACGTGCTTGAAGCCCATGTCGAGGCCGATCCGGCGCAGCGACATGAACTCGGCCGGCGTGTAGTACTTCACCAGCGGGAGGTGCTGGCGGCTGGGGCGCAGGTACTGGCCGATGGTGAGGACGTCGACATCGGCGTCGCGCAGCAGCTGCATCGCCTCGAGGATCTCGTCCCAGGTTTCGCCCAGCCCGAGCATGATGCCGGTCTTGGTCACCATGTCGGCGAACCCGATCTCGTCGGCGAACGCGCGTCCCTGGGTGAGGACCGAGACCGATCGGTCCCAGCGGGCGCGGCGGCGAACCGGCTTCTGGAGCCGCGGCACCGTCTCGACGTTGTGGTTGAGAATGTCCGGCTGGGCCTCGACGACGGTTCGAATGTCGTCCGGCCGTCCGTTCAGGTCACTGATGAGCACCTCGATGCTCGTGCCAGGATTCTCGACGCGGATCTGGCGGATCGTCTCCGCGACCATCTTCGCGCCGCCATCGGGCAGGTCGTCGCGGGCGACCATCGTGATGACGACGTGCTTCAGTTTCATGAGCTTCGTCGCCTCGGCCACGCGACGCGGCTCATCCCAGTCGGTGATCGGCGGACGGCCGGTGGCGATGGCGCAGAACCCGCAGTTCCGCGTGCAGACGCTGCCCAGGATCATGAACGTGGCCGTGCCGAGCGCCCAGCACTCGCCCATGTTCGGGCAGCGCGCCTCCTCGCACACGGTGTTGAGCGCCTCGTCGCGCAGCACGTGCTTGGTGTTCGCGAAGGTGCTGCCAGCGCCGATGCGGACCTTCAGCCACTCCGGCCGTCGCCCACCCGGGCCGGCATTCTCCGGAATCGGGTCACCGGGAGCGAGCAGGCCGCCATCGGTCTGGGGGCCGCCCGGGTACATCACGTCCGAGGGTGACGCGTGGCCACCGGCCGGATTGGAGACGACGTTGAGCTCACCCAGGCCGCTGAAATCGGGGCGGGACGCGTCAAGGGCCATGCCGAGAGTCTAGCGAAGGCCCGTAGGATGCGCCCGTGAGCCACTTCGTGACCGCGCTCGTGGCGCGTCTGCGTTCGGTGGCGACGCCCGAGCGAGCGGGGGCCGAGAAGCGCTACCTCAAGAGCGACCTCGAGTTCCTGGGGGCGACCGTATGGCAGATTCGTGCCGCCGTCCGCGATCTCATGGCCGGCCAGGCGATCGACCATGGTGGGCTCGTGGAGCTCGTCGACGAGCTCTGGTCGGAACCTGTCCACGAGCGACGGATGGCGGCCGTCGTCGTCCTCGACCGGTT
>DASTTX010000177.1:0-5753 GCA_035759945.1 Candidatus Limnocylindria bacterium
TTGTAGCCCTCGACGCGCGACTGGGCGTTCTCGATCGTCCGCGAGACCATCTTCGACTCGAGCGCCGTATCCTCGGTGAAGCCGAGCGTCCGCATGATGCCCTGGACCCGGTCCGATGCGAACCGGCGCATGAGGTCGTCCTCCAGCGACAGGTAGAACCGGGACGAGCCCGGGTCGCCCTGTCGGCCGGCCCGGCCGCGCAGCTGGTTGTCGATGCGACGGGCCTCGTGGCGCTCCGTGCCGAGAATGTGCAGCCCGCCGGCGGCCAGCACGCGCTCCTTGTCCTCGGCGCAGATGGCCTCGGCCTCGCGCAGCGCTGCGGCGTACTGATCCGGCGTCGCCTCGAGCACGTTCGTGCCCTGCTTATGGAGCAGCTCGGTCGCGAGCACCTCGGGGTTGCCGCCCAGCAGGATGTCGGTGCCGCGGCCGGCCATGTTCGTCGCGATGGTGACGGCCCCCGACCGACCCGCCTGCGCGACGATCTCCGCCTCCTTCTCGTGGAACTTGGCGTTGAGGACGTTGTGCTTGATGCCGCGCCGCTTGAGCATCTCGCCCAGCATCTCGCTGATCTCGACGCTGATCGTGCCGACCAGCACCGGCCGGCCCTTCTCGTGCTCCTCGGCGATCTCGTCGATGACCGCGTTCCACTTGCCCTTCTGGGTGGCGTACACCAGGTCGGCGTAGTCGGCGCGGATCATGTCCTTGTTGGTCGGGATGACCACCACCTCGAGGCCGTAGATCTTGCTGAACTCCTCGGCCTCGGTCTCCGCCGTACCGGTCATGCCGGCCAGCTTGTCGTACATGCGGAAGTAGTTCTGGAAGGTGATGGTCGCCAGCGTCCGCTGCTCCGATCGAACGGCGACGCCCTCCTTGGCCTCGACCGCCTGGTGCAGACCCTCGGACCATCGGCGGCCCGGCATGAGGCGTCCGGTGAACTCGTCGACGATGATGACCTCGCCGTCCTTGACGACGTAGTCCTTGTCGCGCTTGTAGAGCACCTCGGCCTTGAGGGCCTGCTCCAGGTGCCGGGCCAGGCTGAAGTCGTCGGCGAACATGTTCTCGACGCCCAGCCAGGACTCCATCTTGTCCGTGCCCGCCTCGGTGATGGCGACCTGCTTGAACTTCTCGTCGACGATGTAGTCCTCCTCGGCCTTGAGCCGGGGGACCAGGCGCGCGAACTGGATGTACTTGTCTGCCGATTCCTCGGCGTTGCCGCTGATGATCAGCGGGGTGCGCGCCTCGTCGATGAGGATGTTGTCGACCTCGTCGACGATCGCGAAGAAGTGGCCACGCTGCGAGCGTCCGCCCAGGTCGATCACCAGGTTGTCGCGCAGGAAGTCGAAGCCGAACTCGTTGTTGGTGCCGTAGGTGACGTCCGCCGCGTACGCCTCCCGCCGGGTCACCGGCCGCAGTTCGCGCAGCCGCTCGTCGGTGGCGACGAAGTCGGGGTCGAAGACGAAGGCCCCCTCGTGCTGGATGGAGCCGACGCTCATCCCGAGCCGATGGAACACCGCGCCGATCCACTGCGCGTCGCGCTTGGCCAGGTAGTCGTTGACGGTCACCACGTGCACGCCGCGTCCGACCAGCGCGTTCAGGAACGCGGCCAGCGGCCCGACGAAGGTCTTGCCCTCGCCGGTGCGCTGCTCGGCGATCGCCCCGCGGTGGAGCACGATGCCCCCCATCATCTGGACGTCGTAGTGGCGCTTGCCCAGCGCGCGGACCATCGCCTCGCGGACCGACGCGAAAGCCTCCGGCAGGATCTCGTCGAGCGCCTCGTTGATCTGCTTCAGCTCGCGCTCGCGCTGCTGCTTCAGCTCATCGGCGAGCCGGGCGGCATCGGCGCCGGCAAGCGCCGACTCGCTGGCGTCCTCGTCCGGATCGGTTTCGCGCAGCTCGATAGGGATGAGGATGTCGCCGACCTGGTCGCGCAGGCGCGCGCGCAGCTCATCGGTCTTCGCGGCGAGCTCGGAATCCGAGAGGGCCTGGATCTCGGGCTCGAGCGCGTTGATGCGATCGACGATCGGCTGGAGCGCTCGGACTTCCCGCTCGTTGGAGTCCCCCAGGCGGGACAGGAACTTGAACATCGGGAGGCCGAGTATAGACCGATGCGCTCGCAGCCCCTCTAGGCCGAGTCCACCATCGGCTTGACCTCACCGATCCACCGGTCGAGTGTCTCGTCATCGAACGGAGCCGCCAGCTCGGCGAGGAAGGTGCGGAAGCCGAGCTCGCGTCGCTCGATCATCTTCTCGGCCACCTGCTCCGGCGTGCCGACCCAGAAGGTGTCGTCGTCCTCGACGTCGCTCATGGGGGTCCGGTTGTGGGCCATCTGCGTCTGCCACACGCGTCGTGCCTCGGCCTCGGTGTCGCGGATGATCGGCTTGCAGCCCGCGGTCCGCTCGATCTGCGACTCGTCGCGGCCGACGTCGGCGCAGTGCCGTCGCAGCGTCTCGTCCGCGTCTCGCAGCTTCTCGACGCTGCCCATGGCGTTCCACTGGTCGGCGTACTTGGCGACGGTGCGCAGGGTCTTCCGACGGCCCGACCCGCCGATCATGATCGGCAGGTGGTGCTGGACGGGTCGGGGCAGCAGCCGGAGATCATCGAACCGATACCGGCCGCCGGCCGGTGATGTGACGGACTCGCCGTCCAGCAGCGCTCGCATGGCACCGACCGACTCGTCCAGCCAGGTCAGCCGCTCACCCGGGCTCTTGCCGAACTCGATGCCGTAGGCGGTGTGCTCCGGCTCCATCCAGGCGCCGCCGATCCCGAGGACGGCACGTCCGTCGCTGATATGGTCGAGCGTCGTCGCCTCCTTGGCCACCAGTCCCGGATTGCGGAAGGTGTTGGCGCCGACGAGCAGGCCCAGGCGGACGCGGCTCGTGACCTTCGCCCAGGCGGCGAGCGTCATCCACCCTTCGAAGATCGGCTGGTACGGGTCTCCGAAGATGGCGTACAGGTGATCCCAGGTCCAGAGGGAGTCGTAGCCGAGCTCCTCGACGCGCGTTGCACCGCGCTCGAAGGACGGCCAGTCGGTCGCCTGGCTCCACAGCAGAACCCCCAGTCGGACGTCGCTCATGGCGCGGCGCTCAGCCGGCGCTCACCCGAAAGGGCTCCGGCGCGGCGGCCTCGGGCTCGTCGTCGCTGTCGTCCCAGAAGGTCATCTCCTCGACCATCCGCACCTCGGAGCTGAAGAGGGCACCGACGCTCTCGCCGCGGTGGATCCGCTTGATCGCCTCGCCGAACAGCGGCGCGACGGACAGGACCGTGATGCGCGGGTCGTCGATGCCGGCAGGCAACGGCACCGTATCTGTCACCACGATCTCGGTGATCGGGCTCTCGGCGATCCGCTCCAGCGCAGCCCCGGAGAAGACGCCGTGGGTCGCGCACGAGTAGATGTCCCCCGCCCCGGCCGCCTTGAGCGCGCCGACCGCCTCGAGCAGCGAGCCCGCCGTGTCGATCTCGTCGTCGATGATGACCGCCGTCTTGCCGTAGACCTCGCCGATGATGTTCATGACCTCGGTGCGGTCCTGGTTGCCGAGCCGGCGCTTCTCGACGATGGCCAGCGGTGCCGACAGCAGCTCGGCGAAGTTGCGCGCCTTCTTGGCGAAGCCGAGCTCGCTGACGACCACGACGTCGTCGAGCTGCTTGGCCTTGATGTGCGCGCAAATCAGGTTGACGGCCGTGAGCTCGTCGACCGGGATGCTGAAGAAGCCCTGGATCTGGCCCTGGTGCAGGTCCATGGTCAGGACCCGATCGGCGCCGGCGACCGTCAGCATGTCGGCGATCAGGCGCGCCGTGATCGGCACCCGCGGCTGGTCCTTCTTGTCCGAGCGGCCGTAGCTGTAGTACGGGATGACGGCCGTGATTCGGCCCGCGCTGGCTCGCTTGAACGCGTCGATCATGATCAGCAGCTCCATGATCGACTGGTTCACCGGCCGGCAGGTGGGCTGGACCAGGAAGACGTCCTGCTCGCGGACGTTCTCCATGACCCGCACGAAGATGTTCTCGTTCGCGAACTGGAAGACCTCGACCGCGCCGAGATCGGTCTTGAGGTAGCGGCAGATGCGCTCGGCGAGCGGCTTATTGGCGTTGCCGGCGTAGATGCTGAACTCGTCGGCGTACACGGCTGCTCCTGCGGCGCTGAAGGACAGGCTCCACCGATTCTACCGGACACACCGCGACGCGCCGTGCTCTGCGCGCGGACTCGGTCCGGATGCTGCCCGGATGGTGCCTCGCCGGGTGATCACGGGTGGTCACGGGTGTAACGCTCTCGGAGTGGGCATTACGGCCTCCGTTGATGGCCGAACGGTCAAAATCGCCAGGCCGTGCTCACCTGGTGAGCATTAGGGCCGTTCGCGTGGAAACGACGCACATAACGCCCGCGTCGTGAGCATTCGTCGCCTTCGCAACGATGAGCTCGCCGCGCACCAAAGCGGTTGCCGCTACCCTACTCCGCTTCGACGATCTCCTCCGGCGGACGGTTGTCGACGAAGACGGTGATCGAGACGATCCGGTCTCCCTCGGCCGGCTTCATGACGGTCACGCCACGCGACGCCCGACGGTATCGGTTGATGCCGCCGACCTCGGTGCGCAGGATGGTGCCGAGCTCGGTGATGAGCATGAGCTCCTCGTCCTCGCGGCCAACCAGCCGGATGGCGGCGACGTCGCCGGTGTCCTTGTTGA
Source organism: Candidatus Limnocylindria bacterium (assembly GCA_035759945.1). Taxonomy (GTDB): domain Bacteria; phylum Chloroflexota; class Limnocylindria; order QHBO01; family QHBO01; genus JACDBZ01. The sequence continues at coordinate 4,681 of DASTTX010000177.1, forward strand.
GCGAGTTGGCGATCACGCCGCCGGTAGCGCGATGCTTGACCGGGAAGTCCTCGACCTCCGTGCGCTTGCCAAAGCCCTGCTCCGTCACGACCAGCAGCTCGTCCTCCCGGTTCTGGACGACCTCCATGCCGATGACCTCGTCGCCGCCCTTGAGGCGGATGGCGGTCATGCCCTGGGTGTCGCGGCCCATGGGCCGGACCTCGGACTCGCGGAAGCGCGCCGCCTGGCCCTTCCTGGTGGCGACGATGATGTCGCTCTGGCCGTCGGAGAGGCCCACCCACTGGAGCTCGTCGCCGTCGAGCAGGTTGATGGCGATGAGGCCGTTGGCCCGGATCTTCGCGTACTCGGCCAGTGAGGTCTTCTTGATCTTGCCGTGGCGCGTGGCCATGACCAGGAAGTTGTCCGGTTCGAACTGCGGGAGGCTGATTATCGCGCTGACGTACTCGCGCTGGTCGACCTGCACGCCCGGCAGGTTGATGATCGGCAGCCCCTTCGCCTGGCGTGACGCATCGGGCAGGGTGTGCACCTTGGTGATGAACACGCGGCCCCGGTTCGTGAAGAACAGGATGTTGTCGTGGGTGTTCGCCACCAGGAGGTGCCGGACCGCGTCCTCTTCGCGCGTGATCATGGCGAGCTTCCCTCGGCCACCGCGCCGCTGCGAACGGAAGGTGCCGATGGGCTGCCGCTTGATGTACCCGCGCTGGCTGAGCGTGACGACGACGTCCTCCGACGCCACGAGATCCTCGGCGGTGAGCTCGCGGTTGGCATCGGCTTCGATGCGCGTCTTGCGATCATCGCCGTAGCGCTTCTCGAGGTCGGCCAGCTCGTCCTTGATGACCTGCAGGATCTTCCGCGGGTTGGCGAGGAGGTCCTCCAGCTCGCTGATGAGCTGGATGATGGCCTTGTACTCGTCCTCGATCTTCTTGCGCTCAAGCGCGGCAAGGCGCCGCAGCTGCATCTCGAGGATGGCGTTGGCCTGGATCTCGGTCAGGCCGAAGCGCTTGATGAGCGCGCTGCGGGCGGTGTCCACGTCGGCCGCGGCGCGAATGGTCGCGATCACCTCGTCGAGGTTG
>DASTTX010000178.1:0-13215 GCA_035759945.1 Candidatus Limnocylindria bacterium
CAGGAACAGGGGATCGACGAGGCGCACGGCTTCAAGGCCGAATTCGTCGAGGTCGATCCCGACGCGGCAGCCAATACGCTCCTCATCGGCGAGAGCGACGTCGCCATGGAGCAGGATGCGGTGACCATGACCTTGGCCCAGCAGCAGGACCAGGCCGGGGTGGTCTTTTACCCGGTGCTGAACACGATGATGGGCGTCGTTGTCGCCGAGGATTCGGAGTACCAGGAGCCGGCCGACCTCGTCGGTCAGCGCGTGGGCCACTTCGGCGTCGACTCGGGCACGACCTCGATCATCTGCCTGATGCTCAAGGAGCTGGAGGACATCGACTGCTTCGAGGACTTCGACCTTCGCGAGGCCGGGCCGGCCGCGCTTCCCGAGCTTCTCGCCAGCGGCGAGGTGGAGGCGATCTTCGACTACGAGCCGCTCGCGCTGAGGGCCGTGATCGAGACGCCCGGCCGCTATCTGTTCGAGCCGGCCAAGGCCTGGGCTGATCGGTCCGATGGCTGGTCGCCGCCGCTGACCAACCTGGCTGCGCGGGTCGACTGGCTGCAGGACAACCCCGACCTGGCGATCGCCGTTCGCGACGCCTGGGCGGAGGCGACTCAGGTCGTGTCCGACTCGAACTACGAGATCCTGAACGAGGAGCCCTACAAGAGCTTCATGGCCATGGGCTCCGACGAGGAGCTGGCGGCCTTCATCGACTACTGCGCCGATCTGCCATGCCTCCTGAACAGCTGGGAGCAGTCCGACATCGACCACACCAACGAGTGGCTCGAGCTGATGGCAGAGAATGACGTGCTGATCGAGGAGACCGCGGACGAACCCGTCGCGGTAATCCTCGAGGACTTCCTGGATCGGTAGCGACCATCAGCAGGGCTTGACCCGTGACGGTTTTCGGCCGCAGCGTGAGCGTCGCCAAGGGGACGGCAGATCTGCCGTCCCCTTGGCTCACCTGGTTGCTGGGGGCGCTCGGTGTCCTGAGCTTCGTCGCCCTCTGGGTGATCGGCAGCCTGACCACAAGGTTCGTTCCGCCCATCACCGAGGTGATCGCGGCAATCCCGGCATTCGTCACTGACCCGGAGGTATGGGCCGACATCGGCGCCAGCGTTGTCCGCGTCATCGGCGCCCTCGTCATTGCGCTCATCGTTGGCTTCGCGGCGGCGTGGGTCATGGCACGCGAGAACTTCTGGTCCATGGTGATCACGCGCTACGTGGACCTGACGCTGGGGCTACCCAGCACCATCGCGGCGCTCCTGGCGCTGTTCATCTTCAAGCGCTCCGAAGCTGGCGTCTATGTCGTCGTCGCGATCACGACGTTCCCCTTCGTGGCGCTTACCCTCTATCACGGGCTCAAGGCCTCGGACCATCGTTTGACTGACATGTCGGGCGTGTACCGGTTCGGCTGGCTGAGGCAGGTGCGGCACGTCGCGGTACCCCATCTCGTCCCCTATACCTTCGCCGCAGTCCGCAACGAGTACGCGCATGCCTGGCGTGTCGTCGTCCTCGCCGAGCTCTTCGCGGTCAACAGCGGCATCGGTTGGCGCTTCGCACAGGCGTTTGACCGGTTCCTGCTGATCGACGTCTCGCTCTGGCTGATCACCTTCGTGGTCATCCTGCTCGGCACGGAATACCTGGTTCTCCGACCGATCGAACGATTTGTCCTCCGCTGGAGAGGGAGCGCTGCATGACGAGCTTCATCGAGGTACGTGACCTCAAGGTGTCCTACGACGGGAGGCGTGAAGCGCTTGCCAGCGTCGATCTCCACGTTGCCGACCGCGAATTCGTCGCCATCCTCGGCCCGAGCGGCTGCGGCAAGTCGACGATGCTCCAGGTGCTCAGCGGCCTGCTTCAGCCCGTCTCGGGCTCGGCAACCATCGATGGCACGGACGTCACGAAGCCAGCTGACGACCGTCCACGCGTCGGCTACGTCTTCCAGGACCACCGCCTCCTCCCGTGGCGGACGGTGGAAGAGAACATCGAGCTCGTCCTGGCGGCTGCGGACATCCCGCGCACCGAATGGGATGCCCGGATCGACCGCTATCTGAACATGCTTCACATCGGCGACTACCGGAAGGCCTGGCCGATGCAGCTGTCCGGCGGTCAGCGACAGCGAGTTTCGATCGCGCGCGCGCTGGCGATCGATCCGGCCGTCGTGCTCATGGACGAGCCCTTCAGCACGCTCGACGAGGTCACGGCGCGGACCATGCGCCAGCAGCTCGTCGAGCTGTGGCAGGCGAGCGGTCACGCCATCGTGTTCGTGACGCACTCGATCCGCGAAGCCGTCTTTCTCGCCGATCGCATCGTGATCCTCACCAAGGGGCCGGCAACGGTGCTCAGCGAGGTGCGTATCCCGATCGCGCGGCCCCGCGTCTACGAGGACCCGGCGCTTACCGAGCTCGAGGCCTCCATCGTCGCAAGCGTCATGCGCGAGTGGGGCTTCGGAAACGGGACTGAGCCGCAGTGACGGCGCTCGCCCTCGCTCCGCGCAGCTGGGCCGGCATGCCGCGCGCCCGCAGTCCGCTTGCGTTGCTGGTCGCGGTCGTGCTGCTTGCCATCGCCTGGCAGATCGGGACGATCGTCTCGGACGGATGGGTCCCGTCGCTCGATCGAATCGGTGCTGCCGTCGTCGCGAACCTGACCGACCCAGCCATCTATGGCCAGATGGCGATCACCGCACGGCGAATCCTGATCGGCTTTGTCGCGGCGACGGCCATCGGTGTGGCGCTCGGCTTCCTGATGGGGCTCGACCGTCGTGTCGAGGCATTCTTCCGCCCGGTCGTGACCATGCTCCTGGCCATCCCGGACCCGGTGTACATCATCGTCGCCATCCTGGTCCTGGGCACGGACGAGTCCAGCGGCCTCATCGCATTGATCCTGGCGCTCGTTCCATTCGTGGTCGTCATTGTCCACGGGGCTGTTCGCGCTCGCGAGCGGCAGCTCGACGAGATGAGTCGGGTGTACAAGCTGGGCCGGTGGGCATACCTCACCGAAGTGCTCGGGCGGCAGATTGCTCCGGCGCTGATCGTGGCCGCGCGCACCTGCTTCGCCTTCTCTTGGAAGATCGTCGTGCTGATCGAGGCCCTCAGCCAGCCCGAGGGCATCGGCTCGCAGATCTACTACTCGTTCCGGCTGCTGCGCTCTGCCGACATGATCGCGCTCGCACTCATCTTCATCGTGCTGATGCGCATCGTCGAGAGCGTCGCATTCGGATTCGCAGAACGTCGCTTGATGGGGTGGTCACGCAGATGAAATTCGCCATGCTCCAAACGCCTTCCGGGCCGATGCCGGCCGTCGCTACCTCGAGCGGCTACGTCTCGGTCGCGGACATCGCTGAGCAAGCGCCGCCCAGCCTGGAGGCGCTGATACGCGATCAGGATCGATGGCTGCCGGCGTTGCGCGAGGTCGCCGATGGAGCCGCGGCCCCCGACACGTCGCCGCCATTCCTGGCGCCGATGACCGAGCGTTCGGTCATCGCCATCGGCCTCAACTATCACGACCACTGTCGCGAGTTCGGTACTCCGCCGCCCGAGGCGCCGATCGTCTTCGTGAAGCTGCCGAGCTCGATCATCGGCCCGAGCGATGACATCACCTGGGACCCCGAGGTGACGTCCGACGTCGACTGGGAGGCGGAGCTGGGCGTCGTCATCGGCCGGCCGGCTCGGAACGTGAGCGTCGATGATGCCGGCGAGGCCATCTTTGGCTACACCGCGGTGAACGACGTGACGGCGCGCGATATCCAGCGGCGCGAAGCCCAATGGGTGCGGGCCAAGAGCCTCGAGACGTTCTGTCCCATCGGCCCAGTGGTGGTGACGCGCGACGAGCTGGACCCCCGCCGCGGGATCGGAATCAGAAGCTGGGTCAACGGAACGCAGATGCAGGACTCGTCCACATCCGAGCTGATCTTCGGCGTCAACGAGCTGATCGCTTATCTGTCTCGGTCGTTCACGCTCCAGCCGGGTGATGTCATTGCCACGGGCACGCCGTTGGGGGTCGGCGCGTTTCGCACGCCGCCGGTCTTCCTGCGCGATGGCGATGTCGTCGAAGTCGAGCTCGAAGGAATCGGACGCCTTCGAAACACGTGTCGTGTAGTCGGGAAGGAACAAGCTTGATGGTCGTTGCCTACGAGAATCCGCCTGCGCTGGGCGAACCGCTCGGCAAGTACTCGCATGTCAGCCGCGCGGGTGATCTGGTCCTGGTTGCTGGACAGGTCGGAGTCGTCGCGGGCGGCTCCGTCGCCGGTGCCGACTTCCGGTCGCAGATGCGACAGGTCTTCGAGAACCTTCGCGGCGCGCTTGAATCAACCGGCGGCGGTCTGGAGAACGTGATGAAGTTCACGACCTACCTCGTCAGCGCCGAGCTCATCAGCCAGTTCTACGAAGTGCGCGAGGAGCTCTTTCCCGAGCTCTACCCGTCGGGGAAGTACCCTCCGAATACACTTCTCGTGATCGACCGCCTGGTCAAGCCCGAGTTTCTGTTGGAGATCGAGGCGATTGCCTACGTCCCGGCGTCCGGCGCATCCGAGCCAGCCTGACTCGGACGGCACGCTGCCGGCGAGCGCCGTCGAGCGCGTGTACCGTCACACCCGCACCGCGATCCTGATGGGCGATTACCCGCCCGGCTTCTCGCTGCGGATGAGCGAGCTGGCGCGCCTGAACGGGGTGTCGACGATTCCGGTTCGCGAGGCAATGCGGCGCCTGGAGGCCGAGCGGCTCGTCGAATCGGTCGCGAACAAGGGAGTTCGGGTGGCCCGCCTGTCGAGCACCGACCTGGCCGATGCTTATCAGCTCCGCACGATCCTGGAAGCCGAAGCCGTGCGCTTGACCGCGGGCAGACTCACGGACGCCGATCGTGAGCGCTCCCTACGACTGCGCGACGAGATGGCTGAACGTTTCGCCGCGGGCGACGAGGCCGGCGCCCACGCCGCGCACAGGGCGCTGCATTTCGTCGTCTACGAGCGCACCAATTCGCCCTGGCTGGTCCACACCATCTCTACGCTCTGGGATCACACCGAACGGTATCGGCGGCTCGGCATGAAATGGCTCCAGCAGCCCGAGTCACAGGCCGCCCAGCACGACGAAGTCATCGAGGCACTCTTTGGCGGAAACGTGGATGCCGCCGTCGAGGCGCTCCGGGCCCACTTCGAGACGTCGCGACGCTTTCTCAACCAGCAGGCTGAGTCGGATGTCTAGCCACGACGTACGCCAAAGCCGGCGGGTTCAGCGACGGCGAACCGATGGCGTTGACCGCGGCGATGAGCTCCATGAGCCGGGCATCGCTGACGGTCGTCCGTCCCTAGTTCACCCCCGCCGTGGCCTCGGGAATGAGGTCGGTGAGCTGAGCCGACGGGCGCATCCCGAGCTCGCGCTGGAAGAGCGCCTCGCATCGGCGCAGCTGGCGAACCGCTTCCCCGGTGTTGCCCTCGGCGAGATGAACCTTGATGAGCGCGCGGTGGGCGGACTCGCGCAGCGGGTCGTCCGTGGTCGCTGCGAGCGCGGCGAGCAGCGCATCGCCGACGCGGCCCATTTCGATCAGCCGCTCGGCCATGGCCTCGAGGGCGTGCAATCGCAGCTGCCGGAATCGCTCGCGTTCGTCGGCCACCCAATCGTCGTACCAGTCGGGTAACAGCTCGGCGCCGAGCAGGGTCGAGGCAGCGGACGCGTCGAGCGCCGTTTCGTTCCCCGCGAGCCAGCGGCGTGCGAGGGCCGTTGCCTCCTGGACGTCGACCCAGACCAGGGGGCCGAGGCGCAACGTCCCGTACGCGCGGACGACGATCGGAACATCGGTCTCGGGCAGACGCCACAACGCCGAGCGGAGGTTGGCCGCGGCGCGGGCATCGGTCGCGTCGAGCCACAGCGAGCCAGCCATGAAGCTGCGAGCCAGCGCGTGCGGGCGCAGCGCCAGGAAGGCGAGCAGCCGTTGGGCTCCATGCGGCACGTCGACGGCGCGTCCATCCAGCTCGAGCGCGAATGCGTCCAGCAGCCGAAGTCGAATGGGCGGTCGTTGTATGTCCCCCGCGGCGGCGGGATGCCTCCTCGCGGCCATGGTGCGTGCCCTGCCCGGCGGTTCGGAACGCTCTCGCTCCGTGGTCCCTCGACACTACGACGGGCGTCAAGTCCTATTACACCGAGCCGGGTGACGCCCCGGTGACCTTTGGGTGACGTTCGTGTGATGAAGGCGTGAGGCGATCATGACGATCGCGCATGCCACGAATGACGCCCCGCTCATGCGTCGACGACGATCGGTCCACGTCGGCGTCACAAGGTCGCTCCTACGATCCTGCCTGACCCGCGACGGATGCGGGTGATCGATCCGAGCTGGAGTCCGTCATGCCCGAAATCTACGACCCGAAGCTCAAGGCACGGCTCACGGTCGACGAGTCCGACCGCGTCCGCAGCATCGACCACGTCGACGAGTACTGGGAGTCCCCGGAGGCCACCCCGAGGGAAACGGCGATCGCGTACCTGCGCGAGGTGGCTGACACATTCGCACTCCCGGCCGACCAGTTCGCGTTCGCCCACCAGCCGGTCGACTACCTCTCTCCGGAGGCCGATCGCGACACCGAGTACCGGCTGAATGTCGAGAAGACCCTCTTCAACATGACGACCGAGGGCTTCTACCAGACGCACCGCAACACGCCTGTCTGGGCAGCCGGCGTGACCGTCACCGTCAAGCACAACCCGATGAGGGTGGTCGGCGCCACGAATACCGCCCTCGACGGCCTCGAGGTCGAGCTGCCGTCGGAGGAGGTCATCGACCGATGGCGCCGGCTCTTCGGACAGGCGGCGGCCGAGCAGCCCCCGACCGGCTTCGTGCTCGACGCCGAGCCGTCGGAGACGGCGGACTTCGTCGGCGAGGTGATCGCCGGACGCGCCTTCCGTCGGGCCAATCGTCGCGCCACGAGTGCGGACCGCGAGGCAAGCCGCGGGGCTCGGCTCATCAGCGGCCGCTTCTTCATCTACCGGTACGATCCAGACGAGCGGCTGCCGAAGCCGGAGAAGCCGGCCCAGCCGGAGCCGGTCATCGGCCTCACGGGGGAGGAAGGCGGCTTCCAGGATCCGGAGCGCGTGATGACGCTTCCGCTGCCCGCGGTCGATCGGCGCATCCGGGCCGGTGCCGACTACCTCGTCGCCGAGCTCGTCTTCACGTACATCACCCCGGAGTGGGGGGACATCAACTGGCGCGCCCTCGTCGAGCTCGAGACGGGCTCGATCCTGTATCTGCGGGCACTGGCGGCGGAGGTCAACGGGCTCGTCTTTCTCCACGACCCGATCACCGAAAGCGGCAACGCGGCGGTCGGGCCGACCGCCAACGCCGCGACCCTTGACCCGTTCCGCGACGACGTGGTGCTGCCGAACCTGAACGCACCGTCGGGCGGCGTCCAGTCCCTGGTCGGTTCGAGGGTCCAGCTCAGCGAGCAGGAGGCGCCGGTCGTCGCCGCTCCGACGCAGGCCACCGGCACCGACTTCGACTACGGGTCGCGCACGAACAACTTCGCGGCGGTCAACGCCTACTACCACACCGAGCGGTTCTTCGCGCTGGTGGCGGGCATGGGATTCCCGAATTCCTACTGGGGCGGCACCTCGTTTCCCGTTCCGGTCGACCACCGCGGGCTCGGCAACGCGATCAACGCGCACTGCGTCGGCAACGCGACCGGCATCACGCACCTCTGCTACGCCCTCGCCGATGCGACCGACACCGCCAACCCGATCGGCATCGCCGCCGACTGGCGCGTGCACCTCCACGAGATGGGCGGGCACGGCATCCTCTACCCGCATGTCGGTGGGCCGAACTTCGGATTCAGCCACAGCGCCGGCGACAGCATGGCCGTCATCCTGTCCGACCCCGAGTCGGTCGCTCCCGACCGCTTCCTCCTCGCGCCCTTCGTGCCGGCGGTTGCGCGGCGCCACGATCGCTCGGTCGCGACGTGGGGCTGGGACGGCCCGAACGATGTGGGTGGCTACTCGAGCGAGCAGGTCCTATCGACGACGCTGTTCCGAGCGTATCGATCGATCGGCGGCGACTCCACGGATCTCGGCCGTCGTCGGTTTGCCGCGCGGATGATGGCCTACCTGATCCTGGCGACGGTGGGCGGCCTCACCACCACCTCGAACCCGTCGCACGTACGGGCGTTCGCCAACGCCATGATCCTGAGGGACAAGGACGACTGGGTGAGCGAAGGCATCTTCGGCGGCGCCTACGGCAAGGTGATCCGATGGGCCTTCGAGAAGCAGGGGCTGCGGTTCGACACGCCGTACCCGGCCAAGGGCACGGTCACGAGCGAGGGGCCTGCACCGGCCGTTGACGTCTACATCGATGACGGGCGCGCAGGTCAGTACCCGTTCCAGCCGGTGCACTGGAATACCACGACCATCTGGAATCGCAAGAAGCCCGACGGCGGGCTCACCCACGAGACGCCGAAGCTGCACAAGAAGAACTACGCCTACGTCAAGATCAAGAACCGCGGCACGCAGACAGCCCAGAACGTGCTCGTCCGCGGCTTCCACACCAAGCCCGCGGCGGGGCTGCTGTGGCCGAATGACTTCGAAGCATTCGCGACGCCCCAGCTGTCGGCCGGGACGCTGGGCGCGAACAACAGCGAGGAGAAGATCGTCGGGCCGTTCGAGTGGCAGCCGAACATCAACGCCTATGGGCATGACTGCATGCTGATGATCGTGTCGGCCACGAGCGACCCCAGCAACATCGACAACTTCACTGCCGGGGACGTCATCCCCGAGTGGCGCCTCGTCCCGAACGACAACAACATCGGGCAGCGCAATGTGAACGTGATCCCCGGCGGCGGCGGCGGAAAGAGCATGCTCGAGGGACTCCACGGCTTCCCGTTCTGGGTCGGGAACCCCAACCCGAAGCGGGCGGTCATCGACATCGTCGTCACCCTGCCGCCATTCCTCGCCGAGCGAGGCTGGAATCTGTCGTTCGCCGGCATGAGGACGAACCGCTTCACGCTCCGCAGCCGCGAGCAGCGAGAGCTCACGATCGAGATCGAGCCCGGCGCCCCGTTCGAGCGGGCCGATGTCGAGGCGGCTGAGGGTCGGGACATCGAGATCATGGTCACCGCCGACGGTGGGCCGCTGGGTGGGATGGTGTATCGCGTCGATCCGACCCTCGACCGAGTTGAGGACCGGCCCGGGGCGACGCCTGGCGGCCCCGATCCGAAGCGGTGCATCGAGCACGCGAAGGACCTGCTCGAGTGCCTGGACCTCCACGGACACGACGTGAAGTCGGTCCGGGTGAAGAAGGTCACCCTGGAGGTCGGGATGGAAGGCGAGTGCTGTTGAGCCATGGCTCGCACGGCTCAGCGCCGCACGCGACAGGGTGAGCGCGTCCCTGCGCTCACCCTGGTCCTCGACCAGGCATCCGGCTCGTTGCGGCTGACGGACGACGACCGGCCGCGCCCGGTCGGCGTCTCGCTGCTCCCCGAGGCGGCCGCCATCCTGGCCGATGCCGAGCTGGCGGGCCGGACCGTCCGCCTGCTCGTGCCGGATGCCGACGAGCGCCTCGTCAGCGGGCTCTCCGAACTGCTGCCTGTGGCGTCAGCTGCACCGGTGACACCCGATACGCTCCCGCCTCCCTCGAGCCGGGCGGACGTCTTCGTGTCGGCCGATCCGGTCTATCGCGAAGCGGCCGCTGCGCTCGGCTACCGGCCGCTGCCACACCCCGCTCTGGCACGTGGGGGCGCGGATGGCTCGGCGTGGATCTTCGCCGCCATCACCGGCCCGCGAGAGCTGTTCGAGCGCGTCGACCTGGTTCCGTACGATCTCGAGAGGCGCCCGGACGGCGACTGGCGGCTGCTCGCCGCGGTCGCGGTGAGCGACGTACGACGCTGCGAGGCGCTCGGCCTCCGGATCCAGCAGCTGAATGTCGACCTCGGGCTCGATGAGCTGTTCCTCGTCCCCGACGACCGCCTTGCCGCGGCCGGCTGGGCAGACTATCCCGTCCTCTGGCGCGACCCCGGCCGAGCCCTCATCTCGCTCCGCGGCGGCAGGACGATCGACGAGCTGGCGTTCCATGGCGCACACGGTCACGCCGTCGCCCTCACGCCGTCGCCGGGCCTGCTCGCGCCGCCAGGCCCTCCCGCCGAGGATCGCGCGGCGTTGGTCGCCGGCACCTGGCTCCGGGCCGGCGCCAAGGTGGCGATCGAGGCCATCGACCGACCGCCGGTGCTCAATGTGAAGGTGCTCCTGCCGGCGTGCCCGACGAGCGCCGCCGGCTTCCAGGCCGACATCGATCGGCTCAGCGGCGTCGTCCCCATGGATGCGGCGGGCACGATCACATCCAGGCACACGGGCCATGCGGACAACGCCCGCGTGGTCGATGCCCTCGTCGCCGACCTGCGCGCGATCGGCTACTGCGCGTGGCGCGAGCCGTTCCTGTGGAACGGGCAGACCCGGTACAACGTCATCGCGGATCTTCCAGCGGCAGGCGCCTGGCAGATCCGGCCGGACATTCTCGACCGGCTGGCGCGCATCTTCGTTCGCTGGCCCCGACCAGATCCGCCCGATCCCTGGCTCCGGGCCATCCGCCGGCTGGAGGGTAGTTCACGGGCGAAGGTGTTCGAGCCGATCGCCGACGGCGACCTGTCGAGCGACCTGCCGGCCTGGGTGTTCCGGCGACAGCTGGAGGCACGCCTCGGTTTGGCGGCGTGGTGGCCGTGGTGGCGTCTGTGCCTTCGCATCAGCCCGCCCGCGGGGCTCGTGCTCGTCGGTTGCCACCTCGATTCGACGGGTGGCAACGACCCGGGCTACACCCCCGCAACGTCGCCGGCTCGCGGCGCCGACGACGACGGCTCGGGAATCGCCGGGACGCTTGCCCTTGCGCGCTGGATGTGGGGGATGCGCGGCCAGCTCCGCCACATCGTCCGCTTCTGCTTCTTCAACGGTGAGGAGCAGGGGCTCATCGGCAGCAAGGCCTATGCGGCGACGCTGAAGGCCCACGGCGCACCGATCAAGGCCGTCGTGTGCATGGATATGATCGGTTACAACAGTGACGCGAATCGGCTCTTCGAGGTGCATGCCGGATACACCGATCCGGCTGTGCGCGACGTGAGCGTCCCCATCGCGAACAGCGTCGCCTCGTGGGCGGCCTGTCTCGGCGCGCTCCCGCCCGCACAGGTCTACCGGGGCACGAGCACGTCCGGCGGGCCGGACCGGCTCGTGTCGGATGGCGCGATCAACCGCTCGGATCATGCCGCCTTCCACCAGCAGGGCTACCCGGCGGTCGTCGTGACGGAGGACTTCTTCGGCAATCTCGCGTCGGAACCGATCGCCGACCCCAATCCGAATTACCACCGCAACGCCGATGCGGTCGTCGATGCCTCGTATGCCGCGGACATCACATGCGCCGTCGGCTACGCGGTCCGCGCGCTGGCGACCTGATAGAGGAACGCCGCCGGCGGTCGACACACGCTAGATTCGCGTCATGAATGTGACGAGATGGAGGCCGGGTGACCCGGTCGACTGGGAGCGGCCCGGCGAGCTGTGGACGAGCGGCGGGCTGCATTCCTTCGTGGTCGAGACGACGGGCGCACGCAGCGGCCTGACCCGACGTGCGGTGCTCGGCTACCTCGAGGACGGGCCCGACGCCTGGCTCGTCATCGGCTCCAAGGGTGGCGCGCCGACGAATCCGGCGTGGGTCCACAACCTCGCGACCAACCCCTCGGCGACGGTCGTCCTGGCCGACGGTGAGCGCGTGCCGGTCCGCGGCCAACGGCTCGAAGGAGCCGATGAGGAGCGCGCGTGGGATCGGATCGCGAACGAGGCGCCCGAGTACGTGACGTATCGCTCGAGGACTCATCGGTCCATTCCGATCATTTGCCTCGAGCGAACGGACAACTAGCTCAGGCGCGATGCGCCTCGTGGAGCACGACCGGCTCCGCCACGCCCTTGAGCTCGAAGCGGCCAGCCTCCGCGAACGCGAAGCCATCGAGCCGCACGGCGTCGACGACTGACTGACCGACCAGGACGCGGCCGGCCTCCGCGACCGCCGCGATGCGCGACGCGAGGTTGACGGTGCGGCCGAAGTAGTCGCCCTGGTCGTAGAGCATCGGTCCGGCGTTGATGCCGATGTGTGCCTGCGGCAGCCCTTGGGCCGGCGCGCGCTCGACGAGGTCGAGCGATGCTCGCACGGCATTCGCTGGCTCCGCGAAATAGAGGAGCACGCCGTCGCCCAGCAGCTTGACGATCGTGCCGCCGCGCTCGCTCACGACCTCGCCCACGAGCTGGGTGAAGGCAAGCGCGACATCGGCGGCAGCCTCGTCGCCGGCCTCCTCGGTCAGGCGCGTGTAGCCGGTCAGGTCGGCGAAGACGGCGGCCTCAGGAGTGCGCGGTGGCCGGCGGCGGACGCCGGCATCCTCGAGCGCCGTCTCGACGTGATCGAGCTGGTGGGCCGTCATGAAGGCCTCGGAGTGGCGCCGGAAGAGCCAGCCAAGAAGGTCCTCGCCGGACTTGCCGATGCGGACGCCGACCTCGTTGATCGCCGCTTCGTACGCCTGGTTGTCACCCAGACCGCGTTCGCGGAAGGTCGCCTCGACCGCCTCGTGGAAGTAGTGCGGCAGGTACTGCGCGATGCGGCGCATGCCGTCGCCCCAGACGCGGGCAAGGCGCAGCAGGTCGGCTTCGCCCACGCCGGCACCGACCAGGAGACCGATGGCCTCCAGGGTCGTGGCGTCCTCCTCTCGCATTGGCTCGTCGTGCTGCGGCGGACGCAGCCCGAAGGCGACGAAGAGGCGCTCGAGCGTCTCGAACGGTAGGCCGATCGCCTCGCCACGCTCGGCGTAGGTGCGCGGCGAGCGCGGATACTGCCGGCCTGCCGCCTCAAGGTAGCCGAGCGTCAGGTGCTTCGAGTCGAGCGCTCGGCCGAGATCTCCGGCGTCGATGCCCATGGTCTGGAGGTACGCCACCACCCGCGCGCGCATGACGCCGCTGCGGGGGAAGGTGCCATTCGCGTCGGGCTCGAGGATGCCCAGGTTGACGAGCTCCTCCACGCGATCGGTCGTGGTCCCGCTGCGGCGCGCGAGCTCTGCGGCCGTGATGCGATCGACGCTCGTGACCGGACTGGCGACGAACGCGGTGTAGCAGGCGTCCGAGCAGAACCAGCTCCGCTCGCCATCGTGGACGGCGCTCGCCGCCGCATCGTCGGGGTCGATCCGCATGCCGCAGACCGGATCGGTGACCATCGCCATGGCCGTCGTCTCCTTGC
>DASTTX010000179.1:0-9441 GCA_035759945.1 Candidatus Limnocylindria bacterium
GCCCCCTGGGCAACCGCGACGAAGAGCAGGCCGTAGACCGCGACCCGGCCGATGAGGCCGGCGTCGATCGGTGCCGCCTTGTGTGCCGAGCGCATGGCGCGGATGCCGAACGGCAGCAGGATGAGCGCCGCCAGCGCATACCGCAGACCGGCAAAGCTCAACGGCTTCAGGTCCAGGTCATCCAGGCCGATCTTGATCAGCACCCAGGACGTCGACCACAGGAAGGTCACGAACAGCGCCTGCAGCACCGCTAGCACATGCTGGCGGCCGGTACGTGGCGTGGCGATCATCGGCTCGGTCAAAGCCGGCCACCTTATCACCTCGTCCCGCGGTGGGGCCCCGCCAGGGTGGGGAGACGCGCACCGATCCATCGGTCCAGTCGCGCTCCAGGGAGCCCTCGTGCGCTGCCCTGGATGTCGACCGCCCAGCATGCGACCGGAACGGGCAGCCGAGCGCAGTGGCCGTGGCATGATCGGCGCGTGCAGGACATCAGCGCCGCCTCCACCCTCCTCCGCCGCGACCGGCTCGCGCGCGAGGCCGAGGAGGAGCGCCTCAGTCCGGCGGCCACCCGCTCCATTCAGTCCCGTGGCCGCGAGCGGCCGGAGGCGCCGGACGAGTTTCGAACGGCGTTCGAGCGCGACCGCGATCGGATCATCCATTCGAAGGCGTTTCGCCGCCTGAAGCACAAGACCCAGGTCTTCCTCAACCCGGAGGGCGATCACTTCGTCACGCGCCTGACCCACACCATGCAGGTCACCCAGGTGGCGCGCTCGCTGGCCAACGCCCTGGCGCTGAACGAGCCGCTGGCCGAGGCGATCGCCCTGGGGCACGACGTCGGCCACTCGCCGTTCGGCCATACCGGCGAGGATGCGCTCAGCCCCTACTTCGACCCGGACGAGTGGCATCACGCCGCGCAGTCGGTCCGCATCTACGAGGTGCTCGAGGATGCCAACCTGACCTGGGAAGTGCGCGACGGCATCCGCGCGCACTCGTGGCGAATCAACCCGCCGCCCGCCACGCCCGAGGCGTTCTGCGTCCGCTTCGCCGATCGGATCGCCTACCTGGCGCACGATGCGCTCGACGCCATCCGCGCCGGCGTCCTGGACCGGGACGCGTTCGCGCCCGCCATCCTCGAGCGCTTCGGCGAGCCGGGCAAGGAGTGGATCAACGCCATGATCAACGCGGTCATCGACGAGTCGCTGCGCACGGGTGCGGTGCGCATGGACGACGAGACGCTGGCCGTCATGAACCAGCTGCGCGACTTCATGTTCGACAACGTCTACCAGTCGGCGGAACAGCAGCGCCAGCAGCGCCGAGCCATCGCTGTCATCCGCGACCTGATGGACTGGCACCTCGAGCACCCCGAAGAGATCCCGGATTCCTACCGCCAGGACGAGGCCTCGGCCCAGACGCAGGCGGCCGATTACATCGCCGGCATGACCGACCGGTTCGCCCTGGCCACGCACGACCGCCTCTTCCGCCCCACGTTGAACCTCTGACCGCGTCTGCTCGCCGCGGTATCCCTCAGCGAAACAGGCGCAGCGCCCTGGGACGCACCTCGAAGGTCACCGGGGTGGTGCCGATGCTCACGCCGTCGGCGTGGGCAGGCAGCGCTCGACGGCCGCCCTCGACGGTGATCCGCCGCGCCCGGTAGCCGACGATCCGCGGCTCGCGTCGTCGACGCCGGCGGGCGACGGCCACGAGGTGGCGCAGCACGTCCCATCGGCTCATGCCAGCGAAGACTGCGACGTCGAGCAGCCCGTCGGTCGGGTCGGCATCGGCGGAGACGGCGAAGCCCATGCCGTGGTACGGACCGTTGCTGACCGTGACGGTCGGCGACCCGGTGCGATAGGTGTGATCGTCGATCGTGATCCGCATCGGCGTGCGGCGCATGCGCATGCCACGCCACAGCGCCTGACCGGCGCGCAACCAGCCGCGCTTCTCGGCAAGCTCGACCGCCAGGAAGCCGATGGCGTCGAGGCCGACGCCGGCCGCCTCGAAGAACGGCCGTCCGTCATCACCCTCGCGGACGACCCAGCCGGCGTCCACTTCCGATGCGCTGCCGGAGCCGATGAGGTCCAGCGCCGCGTCGAGCGTGGTCGGGATGCCGAAGCCACGCGCCATGTTGTTGAACGAGCCCATGGCCAGGATCCCGAGCGTCGCATTCGGGTGATCGATGAGCGCGGTCGCGGCCTGGCTGACCGTGCCGTCGCCGCCGGCGACGACCACGTCGTGGCCCGTGTCGGCGGCGTGGCGAGCCAGCTCGATCAGGTCATCGTCCTCGGCCAGCTCCCGATGCGACGTCTCCAGGCCGCGCTGCTGAAGGGCGTCGCGCAGCGCGTCCGCGGTCAGCAGTGCCGGATCATCGGCCAGGCCCGGGCCGGAGCCGGGCTTGCCGCCGGCGCTCGGATTGACGAGCAGCAGGATCGGTCGCCTGCTCATGAGTTGGGCCGCTCGTAGGCCTGGAACGTGCCGTCGCCGCAGTCGAGCACGATCCGCTCGGGCAGCGGCTCCGCGCTCGCCCTTGGGGCGGTGCCCGGGGCGACCCACACCTCCCAGCTGGCCAGCCCGAAGCCGGCGCTGCCGACGCGCTCGAGCTCGGCATCGCTGCCGGGCAGTGCCGGCGCATCGGTCCGTGTGCCGCTTGCCATGTACGGAGCCGGCTCGTAGCGCAGCCCGTCGGGGCACTCGGCCGGCCCGAAGGCGCGCGAGATGCCGAGCAGCCCCACCGCCACGAAGGCGGCGATGGCCAGCGTCCCGCAACCGATGGCGCGCCAGTTCACGAGCGAACGATCCCGAATCCTTCGAACTCGCCGCTGGCGGGCTGCCGGCTCGCCTCGACCGACTCGACGCGGGCGCCGGACGGGCCGCCATGGAGCCGCCGCTGGAGGTCATCGAGCGATGCCGGCTCGCCCTCGGCCACGAGCTCCACCGAGCGCTCATCGTCGGCATTCATGACCCATCCGGTCAGCCCGAGCGCATCGGCCTGGCGTCGGACCCACCAGCGAAAGCCGACCCCCTGGACCCGACCCGTCACGCGGGCCGTCATTCGCTCGTGGCTCACCGCGCGAGCTGGGGCCAGGTGAGCATCGCGGCCTCCAGCGCGAGTCGGGGGGCGGCATTCTCGCGCAGGCCATCGTGGATGCGCTCGAGCAGGCGGATGACGCGGATGATCGGCGCCGTTCCCAAGCGCGGGCCGATGCGCGCCACCTCGGGCGCCAGCTCGGTGCCCGGCGCCAGCTCTGGACGACCGGCGGCGGCAACCAGGAGGTCTCGCGCCAGGCCTAGCCAGGCGTCGACGATGATCAGCGCGGCCGCCCGCTGCGCCGAGGCCGGCGTGCGAACTGTCTCGCCCTCGGCGTCGACGATCGTCTCGGGAACGGGGGCGTCCAGCCTGCCTGCCTCGTCGAGCAGATCGCCGATGGCGCCGAAGCGATCGGCCCGGCCGCGCTCCAGGAGGGACAGCAGCTCAGCGTGCAACCTGCGCCGCCAGTCGAGGAGGTCGGCGCGGTCGGCGAAGCGCAGTGCCGCCGCGGACAGCCCATCGGCGATGCGTGCCAGCGCCTGGGCCTGATCGGCCGGCAGGCTGCGCCGATCCATCAGGTGTGCCACCAGCTCGTCGTGCGGCACACGCCCGATCCGTAGCGGCTGGCAACGCGAGCGGATCGTCGGGAGCAGCCGCGATGGCTCATCGGCCACGAGGATGAAGGTATGCCGATCCGTCGGCTCCTCGAGGACCTTGAGCAAGGCGTTCTGGATCTGCTCGTTCGCGTGATCGGCATGCTCGATGAGGACGACCCGCCGCTCGCCGACCACCGGCGCGCCGGCCGCGTCCAGCAGCCAGCGGCGCGCGGCCGCGACGATGCTCTCTCCCGTGGAGCGCTGCTCGCGCCAGGCATCGGTCGAGCCGATGACCAGGTCGGGATGTACGCGAGCCCGGGCGTCGCGACAGCCGCGACAGGCGTTGCACGGACGCCGGGCGGCATCGGGCTCGGTGCAGAAGGCGAGGGCCAGCAGGTCCTCGACGAAGGCGCGCTTGCCCGATCCGGGCGGGCCGTGGACGAGCAGCGTGGGTCCGGAATGGCCGCGCTCGGCGGCGTGTCGGGCGATGCGTCGTGCGCTCGCCTGGCCCACGCTCTGAAAGCCGGACTCCGGCGTGTCGATCACGCGGCGAGTATAGGTTCGAGCGCCTCACACGACAGGCTCGCCGACTGGGCCGATGGACCGGTGAGTGGCATACTTCGTGCACCCGAAGCGGCCGAGTCCGAAGGAGAACTACCATGCCGACTCGCCCGGCACGAACGGCCGACGAGATCACCGACAACATCCGAGCGCTCGTCGATCGGGTGGTCGACGCGAAGCTGACCCAGGAGTGGACGAAGCGCGGTCAGGAGCTGGCCGACACCCTCGCCGATCGCGGCAACGAGGCGTGGCGCGACTCTCGGCCGATACGCCGTGACGCCGCCAAGCGCGTCTCGCGCGCCGCCAACGACACCGCGAAGTGGTCCGGCCGCACGTGGCGCAAGTCGCTGCTTCCGGCATTCGAGGACCTCTGGAAGCGGCGCACGCTCGCGGTCGGTGCCGCCGGCGCGGCGATTCCGGCGGGACGAGAGATCGTCGACACCGCGGCCCAGCGCCTGGGCCTCAAGCAGCGCGAGGAGCGCCATTGGGGCTCCTTCTTCCTCGGCCTGCTCCTGGGCGCCGCCGCCGGCGCGATCGTTGCCATGCTGACGACACCCAAGCGCGGCAGCGAGATGCGCCGCGAGCTCGGCGTCCGCGCCGACGAGATCGCCACCAAGGCGAAGGACGAATGGGTGCCGATATTCCAGCGCGAGGACACGACGACCAACGGCCACGGCGTCGAGACGCTGCCCGGCGAGAGCCTGAGCGGCGCGGCGACGGCCAATGTCCAGGAGGGCGCCGCGGCCGGCGGCGCGGCGACGGTCGACGCTGCGGAGGCCGCGGCGAGCGAGACGGCGGACGCCATCAACGACGCATACGAGGGCGTGGACCGAGAGCCGACCGCCTAGACGGCGAATCGCGAGAGCCGGCCCACGATGGGCCGGCTCTTCGCGTGTCTGGATTCGAACAGAGAGGCGTCGTTCCGCCGCTGGGAGTCTCGGCCAGGAAGTGGCCGATTTGGCTCGCAGCTGGGAGGAACGGCCAGGCAGGAGGCCCCAAATCGGCGCTGCCTGGCTGTTCTTGGTTCGCCACCGCGAAGGACGGCCAGGAAGTGGCCGATACGCCCAGCAGCGAACCAAGCCAACGACGACGGCCGGTCAGCTGGAAGTGGTCGTCCTCGGCTTGCGAGCGGAGCGGAAGCGGCCCCAGATCCCCTGCGGCTCGCCGTCGCTACCGTCGGCAGCCTCGGCGCTCGCCTGGTTCTTCGACTCGGACGCCGAGGTGCGGGTACGCCGCCTCGGCTTCTCATCGCCATCGGCCGCATCGGCCTTCGTGGTGCGCGAGCGCTTCGGCTTGTCCTCGCCGTCGGCCGCATCCGCCTTCTTGGCGCGGGCGCGCTTCGGCTTGGGCTCCTCGGCGTCGGCGGCATCGGCCTTCTTCGCGCGCGTCCGGCGCTTCGGCTTCTCCTCCTCGGCCGCCTCGGAAGCGAGCTCCTCGGGGCTGATGCCCAGCTCCGCCAGCGTCGCGGCGTCGGCCTCCTCGAAGGTGTACTCGCGCTCCTCCTCGACCACCCCGTCGACCTGGCTCAGGTCGTCGAGCTCCTCCCAACCGATCTCCTCGCTGCCCGTCCCTGCGGGCACCGAATCCTCATGGCGCGAACGACCCCGCCCACGGCCGCCACGGCGTCGGCGACGGCGGCGCGTCTCCTCGGATCCTTCGGCGATCGTCTCGGTGGCGGTCGGCGTGGCGACTCGCTCGCCGGGCGGCTCTTCCGACGGGGCGGCACCGCGGCGGTCCGACCCGCCGTTCCGTGATCGGCGGCCGTTGCCTGAGCCACCGCCCTTGATGGCGGCCAGGGCCGCGGCGGCGACCGACGGCGATGCGTCGCGGAAGCCGAACTCGGGGCTGACCTCCTTGGCCGGCATCTCCGGAGCGGACATCGAGGCGCGGGTCGCGCGGCCTTCCTTCCGGCTGATGGAGGCGACCTTCATGATGTCGAAGAATTCATCTGCCACCGCGATCAGGTCGGACGAGGTGTTCGGCTTGAAGCTGATCACCTCGCAGCGCACCCCGGTGTCCTGGAGCGCACGGATGGCGGGCGCGAAGTCGCCGTCGCCGGACACGATGACGGCGATGTCCATCCGATCGGCCAGGCGGAACAGGTCCACCACCAGCTCGATGTCGAGGTTCGCCTTCATCCGGCCGTCGCCGAACTTGCGGATGTCCTTGACGACGGGCTTGTAGCCGTTCTTGCCAAGGAAGTCGATGAACTTCCGCTGGTTCTCGTTTTCCGGGTCCAGCCCGGTATAGGCATAGGCGCGAATCAGGTCGCGCCCCTTGGTCGCGTGCTTGAGGAGGGCGACGTAATCGACGTCGACGTCCTGGCCTCGAGCCGCGTAGTACATGTTGGCGACGTCAACAAACATCGCCACGTTCTTGCTCACGGTAGAGCTCTTCTCCTGTAGGTATGTGATATGGCCGATGCGGGTGGGCGGCTCAGCCGATGTCTCAGGCCAGAGTCCGTCCCAGGCTTCGTCCGCGGCTCGCGAACCGATGTCGCTTCCAGAGCGACGGTTCTGCGGATGCCAGCGGTTCGGATACCTCCACGCGCGTGCAGCCCTTGTTTCTTGCCGATGTGGCGAGGTGCTCGACGATCTCGTCGGCCACCTGGCGCCGATCGGCGGTGGCCAGCTCCGCTCGCGCCACTCCCATGTCGTCGATCACGCCGACGAATGGACCTGATCGCACCGATGGCCTAATGGCGAGGACCCCCACGCCCACGACCCGGCGTTCGGCTTCGGCCACGACGACCGTGGCTGGCGGAACGAAGAGCAGGTTGCGCAGGTAGTCGACGTCCAGCTCGGCGTCGCGATCATCCGCGTCGCGCGCCAGCAGGCGGGCGGCAGCGTCGAGATCGGTGTGTCGAGCGTTTCGGACGCGAACCTCCAAGGAAGGCCTCATCGGGTGCAATCGCAGCGCATGCTGCTGGACAACCCATGCGAGGATACCACGGACGGCGTTGAACCCCGTGCGGGGACATGCCGTAGGTTTCACGCGCGGCGGAAACGTATTGCGCCGCGCGTTGGTGCGCCGGTATGATGCCGCGCACCTTGACAGGCCGGGTCCGCGCATGCGCGACGTGCCCCGAGCAAACCCATTGGAGGAAGGATTCGGATGCAGAAGTACATGCGATGGAGCGGCATCCTCGTCGTGCTGATGCTGGTCCTCGCCGCTTGTTCGAGCGGCGGTGGGTCGAGCACAGGCGCCAGCGAGGAGCCCGGCGAGAGCGCCGCGGCCTCGGATGGCGGCAACGGCGGGACCGGTTCGGCTGCCGATTGTGACGCCGACGAGTTCGGTTGCATCGAGCTCGCCGAGGGCGATCCGATCGTCATCGGCACCGCGATGGTCATCACCGGCGCGAATGAGTCGCTCGGGCTCGACAGCCAGTACGGCGCCCAGGTCGCGCAGCAGATGCGCCCTGAGATCGCTGGCCACGAGGTCGAGTTCAACCACCAGGACGACGGCTGCTCGACCGAGGGCGGCACCGCCGCCGCGCGCGCGCTCCTGTCGGTCGAGAACATCGCGGCAGTCATCGGTACCAGCTGCTCGAGCGCCGGCATCCCGGCGGCCGAGATCCTGAGCGCCGAGGGCATCATGCTGGTGTCGTCGTCGAACACGGCACCGTCGCTGACCGCGCCCGAGACCCACGAGCCGTTCTACGCGCGCACCGCGCACAACGACTCGATCCAGGGCGCCGCCATGGCGCAGTTCGTGAGCGAGGTCCTCGGCGCGACGACCGCGGCCACGATCGACGACGGCTCGGCGTATGCCGACCAGCTCGCCGCGGTCTTCGCGAAGTCCTTCGCCGAGGATTACGGCGGCACGATCACCGCTGAGGAAGCCATCAGCGTCGGCGATACCGACTTCAGCGGCGTGCTGGGGAACATCGCCGCCGACTCGCCCGAGTTCCTCTACTTCCCGATCTTCGTGGCCGAGGGTGCCCTGATCACCCAGCAGGCGCGCGAGACGCCGGGCCTCGAGGACACCGTCCTCGGAGGCGCGGACGGCATCCTGAGCCCCGACTGGATCGAGGCCGCCGGTGATGCCGCGGAGGGCGCCGTGCTCTCGGGTCCCGACCTGGCCTTCTCCGGCGACTTCTACGAGGCCGAGTTCCTGCCGGCCTACACGGAGATCTCCGGTGAGGACGCTCCGATCAGCGCGTTCCACGCGCACGCGTTCGACGCGTACAACATGCTGGCCGACGCGATCGAGGCGGTGGCGTTCGAGGATGGAGGGACCACCTACATCCCCCGAACGGCACTCCGAGATGCCTTCTTCGCCACTGAAGGCTTCGAAGGCATCACCGGCACGCTGACCTGCGACGAGAACGGCGACTGCGCCGACGCGAAGATCAGCGTGAGCGAGGTCCAGGACGGCGAATTCGTCCGAATCTGGCCCGAGAACTGATCGTCAAGCCGCTAGGCTGAGACAGATCTGACCGATAGGGGGTGAGCCGGTTTCCCCGGCTCACCCCCTAGCTCTACCACCGAACCCGAGCAACGCAGGGTCTCCAGATGCCCGCACGTCGCCCAATCCGCATCGACGCGATCAAGCTGATCCTCTGGACCGTCGGCGGAGGATTGATCCTCCTGGCGCTGATCGGTGCCGTGCTGACCCTCGGGCAGGGCCGCATCTCTCCGTCGAGCTGGCAGAACCTCGTCGTCGCGGGCATCGCCCTGGGCAGCGTCTACGCCCTCATTGCGCTGGGCTACACGCTCGTCTACGGCATCCTCTTCATGATCAACTTCGCCCACGGCGAGGTGTTCATGTGGGGCGCTTTCAGCAGCTGGTTCATGGCCGCCGGCCTCAACGAGGTCGGATTCATGGACTCGAACCCCGTTTTCGCCTTCGTGCTGGTGCTCGCCACGGCGATGCTCATCAGCATGCTGGTCGCCGTGCTGCTGGAGCGGATCGCGTACCGGCCCCTCCGAAACGCCCCGCGCCTGGTGCCGCTCATCACCGCCATCGGCGCATCGCTATTCCTGCAGTACACGGCGCGCGGCTTCTTCGGCTCCGGCGTGCGGGCCTTCCCCGGCTACAACCTCTTCGAAGGCGTCATGGACCTCGGCTTCTTCCGGATCGACATCGATGACATGGTGGTGATCCTGGCGGCCATCGGCCTCATGCTCGCGCTCTATTTCTTCATCAACCAGACCCGGACCGGCAGGGCGATGCGAGCCGTCAGCGAGGACAAGGACGTCGCCGCGATGATGGGCATCAACGTCGATCGCATCATCGTCACCACGTTCGCCATCGGCG
>DASTTX010000180.1:0-14812 GCA_035759945.1 Candidatus Limnocylindria bacterium
TGGCAGGAGGCGTACGAGGCGCTGTCGGCAGCGGATGCCGCGGGCACGCTGTCGCCGGCGGAGCTGGACATGCTCGCCGATGCCGCCTGGTGGACCGGTCGCCTGCCGGTCGCGCTCGAGGTCCGAGAACGGGCCTATGCCGCCGCGACGCGTGCCGGTGATGTCCCGGGAGCGGTGGGCGCGGCCATCGGCCTGGGTCGGGACCACCTGCTCCGCAACGACATCGCCATCGCCAATGCGTGGCTCAACCGCGCCGGCCATCTGCTCGAGGGCGCGCCGGAGAACATCGGCCACGGCTACCTGGCCGCGTGCCGTGCGTTCTCCTCGGCGCTCTCCGGCGACGCCGAGGGCTCCCTGGCCGAGGCCAGCGAGGCGGTCGAGATCGGGGAGCGGCTCGGCGATCGCGACCTGACCGCGTTCGCGAGGAGCGAGAAGGGGTCGGCGCTGGTCTCGGTCGGGCGCATCGAGGAGGGCCTGGCGCTCATCGACGAGGCGACCGTCGCTGCGGTCGGCGGCGAGCTCGAGCCCCGCATCGCCGGCGGCGTGTGCTGCGCCAGCATCGAGACCTGCCAGGCGCTCGGCGAGCTGAAGCGTGCCGCCGCGTGGACCGAGGCCCAGGATCGATGGTGCCGGCGCGAGGCGATCAACGGCTTCCCCGGCATGTGCCGTGTGTTCCGCGCTGGCGTCAAGCAGTTCCGCGGCGCCTGGCTCGAGGCCGAGGCGGAGGCGCGGCAGGCGTCGATCGAGCTCGAGGGCTTCATGCCCGCCGCCGCGGGCAGCGCGTTCCTCCAGATCGGCGAGCTGCGCCTGATGCGCGGCGACCTGGCCGGCGCGGAGGAGGCATTGATGCGCGCGCACGCCCTCGGCACCGATCCGGAGCCGACCCTGTCGCTGCTGCGATTGGCCCAGGGACGCGTCGATGCGGCGGTCGCCGGCGTCGGACGCGCGCTGGACGAGCCGTTCTCCATGCCGAGCTGGCGCGCGCCGCCCGGATCACCGCTCCATCGGCTGCCTCTCCTCCGGGCGCAGGTCGAGATCGCCATCGCGGCCGGTGACGCGGCCACGGCGCGAACCGCGGCGGACGCGCTGCGCGAGATCGTCGAGGCATTCCCGAGCGCCATCTCTCGAGCGGCATCGATGACCGCCAACGGTGCGGTCGAGCTGGCCGAGGGCTCAGCCGGTGCCGCCGTGCGAACGCTCAGACAGGCTGTCGCCGCGTGGAATGAGCTGGCCGCGCCGTACGACGCGGCCCGAGCGCGCATGATCCTGGCCGAGGCGCACGAGGCTGCGGGGGCCCGCGAGCGCGCCATGCTCGAGCTGCATGCGGCGCGCGCCGCGTTCGAACGGCTCGGGGCGACACCCGACCTGCGCCGCGCCGAGCAGCGCCTCGCGCAGCACCACGACGCCACCTCCGAGCCGGTCGTCCCGCCCGACGAGCGAGTGGTCCGGACCTTCGTCTTCACCGACATCGTCGACTCCACCCGGCTGGCCGAGGTGCTCGGCGACGACGCGTGGGGCGCGCTCATGCGTCGCCACGATCGCTCACTGCGCGAGGTCATCGGCGAGCACGGTGGCGAGGAGATCAAGGCAACGGGCGACGGCTTCTTTCTGGCCTTCGCCGATAGCGGCGCGGCCATCGACGCCATGGTGGCGGTTCAGCGCCGCCTTGCCGCGGATCGCCAGGAGCATGGCTTTGCGCCGGCCGTTCGGATCGGGATGCACACCGCCGAGGCCAGCCGCACCGGCCTCGACTACCTGGGGCGCGGGGTCAACTACGCGGCGCGCATCGGCGCAGCGGCGGGTGACGGGGAGATCGTGGCCAGCGAGGCGACCTTCGAGGCCGCGCGGCGACCGGTTCCCGAATCAGGGCGACGCAGCCTGGCGTTGAAGGGCATCGCGGAGCCGGTGGCGGTCGCCTCGATCTTGTGGCGGTAGATCAGCTGGCGGCTGCCAGTCCGTCGAAGCGCAGCCAGCCGTCTGGCCCCTCGGCCAGGAGCGTGCGGGCCAGGTCCGCATCGGCGCTGAGGCGCCAATCGATCACGCCGCCGACCTCGGGCTCATCCTTTCGCCACTCGAACCAGTTGAGCATGGCCAGGCGCGGGAAGTCGGTCGGGATCGATTCATCGGTCACCTGCGCCCACCAGGCTGACTTCAGGTCCACCTCGGACGGGCCATCGGCGGCCGGGTTGTAGAGCGCGGCGGTCTCGAAGACGCCCATCGGCTTGTCATGGCCCTCGGCGTAGGTGGCATAGAAATCCGGGATCTCGACCTGGCCCTCGTGTGCGCCGGTGTTGTTGCCGGTCAGCAGCGCGCGGAAGGTGCCATCGGCGGGCAGCTCGTTCTCGCCCCATGGATAGGCCAGGCCCCAGTGATAGAGGCTCATGCCGACCCAGTCGACCGCGTCGTCTCCGGGCCAGTAGGGTGCATACGGATCATCGGCGTTGGTGATGGTGCCGTCGCCATTCGTGTCGAGCATCGGATCCTCCGACGCGAACTGGCCGCCGGTGAACGGGTAACCGGAACCCTCGTTCGGAGCCCAGGCCATGGCCGATGCCGGGGCTCCGTCATGCACCGCCTCCGCAACGGTTCTGAACGCGGCGACGTACGCCTCGGGCTGCTGCGCCCACGGATACCAGCTGCCGTTCATCTCGTGCGCGAAGCGGACGATGGTCGGCACGCCGCTGTTCGTCCAGTAGGCATCCAGCACGCTCGCCAGGTCCGCCGCGGCCTCCGGCGTCACGGTGTCGAGACCGCCATGCGGCTCCAGCGTGAGGAGCGCGATGCCATGGACGGTCGCCACCTGCTCGACGAACGCGTCGAGGTTGGCGCGCTGCTCCGGGTCGAGCGGGAATGCAGCGAACTGGACCCAGACCGATGGCGTCGCGCCGAGGCGCTCCGACACGGCCGCCACCGAGTCGTTCGCCCAGTCGAGGTTCATGCCGAACCACGCCGATCCCTCGGGCGGCACGAGGGTTGGCAGCGGGCGCTCCGCATTCGCCGACGCGGTCGGAAGAGCGCTGGCCGACTGCGAAGCCGAGGGCGCGGTCGGCGTCGCCGCCGCGCACGCCGTCAGGCAGGCAAGGAGGAGCAGAACGAGAAGCCGGTGCACGGCCGCAGGGTGCTCGCCGGTGCGCCCTCGCACCATGGCCCGAAGGTCCCGTCTCTCGGGTCAGGTCCCCCGGCGCTGCGTCAGGCGATTCCGGCGGCCCGATCGAGCTCCTGGAGCAGGTCATGGGCCGCCAGCTCGACCGCCTTGTGCCGCCACTCGGCAGCGCGGAAGTGGCAGGCGATGATCCCGCTGCGATGGATGCGCCGGAAGTCGCCGAACACGAACGCGTAGCGCGCCTTGGTGCCGTCGTTGGCCCCGTCCGTCAGGCCGAGGTGCCACGCCGCGTACTCGTCCCAGGAGTGCTTCGCGAGATACCGGTTCTCGGCCTCGGCATCGGGCTGCACGTCGCCCCAGTCGCTGTCGAGCACGTACTGCCGGGCCTTGATCAGCTCCCTCGCTCGCTCGACGCCCGCCTTGTTCACCGTGTACGAGGCCATCGACCATAGGGTACGGCAGGTAGCATCAACCCATGAACGACGCGTTTCCGTTGCCGGGCGCAGGAACCCCCGTCGTCGCGGTTCCCGCACCGGGACCAGGCGTCGGCTGGTGGGCGGGGGCCTCGAGCGCGGCCCTGGATGACGATGGCAGCTTCGTCATCGCGTATCGCGTCCGCACCGGTGCGGCCGGGCGCGGCTCCACCTTCGTGGCGCGTTCGCCCGACGGCGAGCAGTACACCACGGTCGCGCACCTCGACCAGTCCGATTTCAACGCCGCCTCCATGGAGCGCCCGGCGCTGGTGCGCACCGAAGAAGGCCGCTGGCGCCTGTACGTCTGCTCCGCTTCCAAGCCGCCGAGCAAGCACTGGTGGATCGACCTGCTGGAGGCCGATGACCCCGCCGACCTCGCCACCGCCCAGGCGCGGACCGTCTTCCCCGGCGACGAGACGGTGGGCGTCAAGGATCCGATCGTGCGGCGCACGCCCGACGGCGGTTGGGAGGCATGGATCTGCTGCCACCCGCTCGACGAGGCCGATGAAGAGGACCGCATGACGACCGCCTATGCCACATCGGCCGATGGCGTCGAATGGCAGTGGCACGGCACCGTGCTGGCGCCGCGGGCCGGGACGTGGGACCAGCGCGGCGCCCGCCTCACCGTCGTCCTGCCCGATGGCCGCGCCGCCTACGACGGGCGGGCGAGCAAGGAGGAGAACTGGTTGGAGCGCACCGGCCTCGCCCGCCTCACCGGCCGCCGTCCGGGCGAGCTCGAGCAGGTCGGCGACGATGCCGTCCGCGACGTGCGCTACCTCGACGTCCTACCGCTTCCGGCCGGCGGCTACCGCATCTGGTACGAGGCACGCCTCCCCGACGAGAGCCACGAGCTGCGCACCGAGCTCATCTCGCCCTAGGCGCGGTTGACGCGCCCGGGTCTACTTCTTCTTGGGCTTCTTCGGCTTCTTGCCGCCGCTGCGCGAGCCAGGTCCCTTGTCACCCATGTCGCTTCCTCCGCGGATGGTGGATGCCTTGACCATACGCCCGGTGTCCATCAGGCCTCGCCGATGTCCTCGTTCCAGACCGCAGGCTGGGCGGCGATGAACTCGGTCATGAGCTCCACGCATTCCGCCGAGTCCAGGTTGACGACCTCGACCCCTCGCGAGCGCAGGTACTCCTCGCCGCCGACGAAGGTCCGGTTCTCGCCGATCACGACGCGCGGGATGCCGTACAGCAGGATCGCGCCGGTGCACATGTCGCACGGCGAGAGGGTGGTGAACATGGTCGAGCGCGCATAGACCGATGCCGGCAGGCGGCCCGCGTTCTCGAGCGCATCGGTCTCGCCATGGCGAATTGCGCTGTTCAGCTGCACCCGGCGGTTGTGGCCGGCACCGAGCACCGTCCCGTCCTCCGCCACCAGCGCGGCACCGATCGGCACGCCGCCCTCATCGCGTCCCAGGCGTGCCTGCTCGATGGCAGCGCGCAGACCGGCCGCGTCGCGTTCAGGATTCACGACGATGCATGCTACCGGCCGTTTGGAACTCGGGTGCGGCGCCCGCCGTCACAACGCAATGCGTCTCGTTTGGCTCGCGCTCGGCGCGCTCATCCTCGCCGCCTGCACGCCGTCGGCATCGCCGGCACCGGCGGAGGGCATCATCGAGGTACGCGCCGTTGCCGGCCCGGTCTGTCCGGTCGAGACCGTGCCGCCAGATCCGGCGTGTGAGCCGCGTCCAGTGGCGGCCGCACCGGTCTTCGTCATGCCGGCCGACGGGCGTGACGTGGTCGTCGCGCAGGGCACGACCGACGAAGACGGGCTCGTGCGGATCGACGTGGCGCCCGGCGCGTACATCGTCATCGGCGGAGAGGTGGTCGGCCTCATGGGGCGGCCCTCGCCGACGCCCGTGACTGTCGGCTCCACACCGGTGTCGATCACCATCACCTACGACACGGGGATCCGCTGAAGGCCGCCCTACTTGGTGGAATCCCGTCCCGCGGCGCGCAAGACGGTCAGCGCCCGCAAGGTCACCATCCGGTCGTTGCTGTCGTTGATGCGCCAGTCGACCGCCTCAGCGCCACGCGCGGTCATCGGCGGCGGCTTCCACCAGCGGGAGCTCGCGCGCCAGCGCCCATTGGCCTGCCGCCGCTCGAGGATCACGTCGATCGCATCGGCGGCGCGCGGGTCGTCTGCCAATCCCAGCCGCGAGAGGACGACCATCGCGTTCAGGACCTCGTAGTGCCAGAACGGCGGCCAGTGCATGACGAGCCATTCGTCGTGCATCGGCTCACCGGTGGCCAGCGTGCGGAACACGCGGTGCTCCAGGAGCAGTTCGGCGCCGCGACGAGCGGCAGCGCGCGCATCGGCCGCGCCGGTTGCCTGCGCGTATTCGTGGAGGCCCCAGATCGGCCCGAGCGTCTCGTTGAAGCTGGACCGATGCGCTCCCGGCTTGCGATCGCAGTTCCAGCCGCCATCCGGCCATTGCCAGCCGACGAGCGATTCCGCCAGCAGCGCAGCGCGCGGGTCGGAGCCGGCCATGCCCAGCCGCGAGGCGACCGCCAGCGCATTGCCCTCCTGTGAGCCACAGCGGCGGGCGAGTCCCTCGATGATGGGCACGTTGCGCCGATGCGACGTCCCGGTCAGCCAGGCGAGGACCGTATCGGCAGCGGCAATCGCGCGTGGCTCGCCGGCCGGAATCCCGAGCTCGACGAGCGAGATGAGGCGCCAGTGGGCGCCGACCCACTTGTTGTAGGCGTGCCCGCCGAAGCCACCGTCGGCCTGCTGGCCGTCGAGCAGTGCCCGCACGATCCGCCCGGAGAGAACGTCCCCGTCGTCGGCCGCTTCGCCCAGCAGGTCGCGGCGCACGAGCCTCCGGATCGCTGGCTCGGAGCTGCCGAGCAGCCATTCGATCACCGGCGCGGGGGCGACCGCCGTCGTCATGCCGGAATCGTACGCCGCCCGCCCTCAACTATGGCTTGACCACCGCGTATAGTTCCCGTCATGAGCGCGCAGGCGGCCCGGACGAGGCGGGTCATCGTGGTCGACAACAGTCACGTCGCACGCCGGGTCGGGGAGCGCATTCGCCAGGCGCGGACCCGCGTCGGCCTCACCCAGGCGCAGCTCGCGAAGGGCCGATACACCGCGGCCTACATCAGCGCCCTCGAGCGCGGGCTCGCCAAGCCGTCGATGGCCGCGCTGACCTTCCTCAGCGAGCGGCTGGGCGTCTCAGTGCCCGACCTGGTCGCCGAGGAGCGACCGGCCGCCAGCCGCCTCGAGGCCGATCTTGTCCTGGCCGCCGGCAAGCACCAGGAGGCGCTGGACCGATACGACACGCTTCTCGATGCTGCCGGCGACGACCGCCGGAATCGAGCCGAGCTCCTGAGACGTCGCGCAGAAGCGCTATGTCGGCTGGGACGAGGCAGCGACGGCATCCGCGCCGCCGGTGAGGCGGTCGAGGCGTTTGACGCTCTCGGGTCGCCAGAGGACGCGGCATGGGCGCGGTATTGGCTCGCCTTCTCGCACTATCTCGAGGACAATCCCGCCGAAGCTCGCAGTCTTCTCACCGAGCTCCTCAACGCCGTGAGGTCAGGTCTCGACGTCGCTGCCGACTTCGAGTTCCGCGTCCTCGCAGCGCTGGGCAACGTCGAGGCTTGGGATGGGGAATCGGCTCGCGGCCTGACGTACATGGAGGAAGCGCGAGCCCTCGCGGGTGAGATCACACTCCAGCAACGAGCGGCATTCCTGTCGGGCCTCGCGCTTCAGTACCGTCGGGTCGGGGACTTCGAGCGCGCGATTCGCGTCGGGCATGAGAGCCTGGCGCTCTACCGTGTGACCGAGGCGCGGATCGAAGAAGCCGCGCTCGAGATCAACCTCGCATTGGCGTTCCTGCAGGTTGGCAACTTCGACCGCGCCGCACACCATTTGGCAGATGCGCACGAGGCCGCGGAACGCTTCGGTGATGCGCGACTGGCGGCCGATATCGCCGAAGCAGATGCGCAGCTTGCGCTTCGACGCGGCGAGCTGGACCTCGCAAGCGCTCGCGCGAACGAGGCGATCGAGGCGAGTGGTGCCGGTGGCTCGTACCTCGCCGCTGTCGGAGCGCACATCACACTCGCCCGCATCGCCAGGCAGAAGAAGGACCGGGCCGAGACCGAGCGCCAGTACGAACGTGCCGCTGCCCTGTTGGCAGACCACCGCGCGCGAGTCCGAGGCCGCGATGTTCTTGCTGAATGGGCCGACAGTCGTTCGGAGGCCGGAGACCATGCCGGCGCGAACATCCTGTATGCCGCAGCCCTTGGCCGAGGCTCAGGGGTCAGTACACAGGAGTAGGCGCTTTCGCGGGTGGGCACGGCCGGCGAGCACTACCGGCTGGGGATCAGTTAGTTGTCAGCGCAGGATCAGCGCGGGAACGGCGGCTGGCCTTCGGCCAGAGCTGCTGCCGCGGTCAGCAGCGTGAGCAGAGCGGAAAGCCCAAACGAGATCAGGATCGAGCGGAGTCGGTTCACTGCGGGGTTCCCTTTCCGCCCACCAGCCGATCCCACCCGGAGAGCGCCGATGGTACCGTTGGCCGCTCCGAGAATCAACTATTATCAAGCCAATGGTGGAGGCAATGGCCAGCACGCGCGACTCGCTGCCGTGGTATGTGGTCCTCTCGATCGAGAAGGATTACGCGGTGGAGCCGAGTGGGCACTCGCACGTGCTCGGCCTCGCCACCCGTGATCCCGACGGTGGCGAGACGCACTGGACGCTGGTCCAGGTGATCTCGGCGATTCGCGACGGCGAGCGATTCGTGGTGGGCGAGGACCCGAACGATCGGGGTGCTGCGATCGAGCCGACCGTCTGCCCGCAATGCCCCAAGGCCACGCTCGTGGTCGGTACGCCCACCCACTGACCGCGGCGCTCTTGCCGCGGGCCATACGATCGGAAGCGTGCCCGATGAGCTCCCGGTCGTCCCCGCAGCGCTCGGTGCGTTGGGTGTGCCAGCGGACGCCGAGGTCGAGCCGGCGGCTGGCGGCGCGAGCGGATCGGCATGGCGGGTCTCCGTCGGCGGCACGACGTGCGTGATGCGGACCCTCGGATCTGGGAGGACGGCCAGCAGCCGCGTTGCCGCCATTGCGGCCGCCCGAGGCGCGGGACTGCCCGCGCCCGAGGTGCTCCGCCGTGCGACCACACCCGCCGGCGAGGTTGCCCTGTTGGCCTGGCTGCCCGGCATCCCGCTGCTCGAGGCGCTGGCACGGGCTCCGGCGCTGACCCGTCACTACGCGGAGCGGATGGGCCGCCTGCATCGGCGGCTGCATCAGGTCCAGGCACCGGCCGAAGTCATTCGGGCGTCAGATGACACAAGCCATCCATTCGGCGCGGGCCGCGCTGTCCCCGGGCTCCCGCACGGCGACCGCCTGCTTCACCTGGACTGGCATCCGCTCAACCTGCTGGTCGACGAGGCCCTGGGGGAGATCGTCGGCATCGTCGACTGGGACAACGCCCGGGCCGGCGACCCGTCGCTTGACCTCGCCCGGACGCGATCGATCCTCGCTCTCGAACCTGGCCTGATCGACCTCCCTGACGCGGTGCGCCTTCGACTGCCCGAGCTGCTCGATGGATGGGCCGATGGCTACGGCGATGAGGCGCGGGCCATCCCGGCCGAGGCCAACGAATGGGCGGGACTCGTCATGCTCGCCGACCTGGCGCCGCGGTACGCGGATCGCCCGAGCGCGCTGGATCACATCCGTGCGTGGACCGAGAGCGCGGCTGCCCGCCGCTGATGTCGGACGCCCAAGCGGCCCGAAGGTCGGTCCGGGGCGGTCCGGGCAGGTTGCCCCGCGGCGGACAATGGATTCCGTGGGGGTCCGTCGAATTTTTCTCGCACTCGGAACGCTCGCCGGCCTCGTCGCGCTTGCCGTCGCCGCTGCGGGCCACATCGGACCGCTGCCGCTGTAGCCAGTCGCGCTACCATGGCGGCGATGACCCAGCAGACTCCGATTGACGAGCGCGAGCTGCCCGGCGAGGCGGAGGCCTGGGCGCGGCTGCACCGCCTGATCGACGAGATTTCCCCCGAGGACGCCAACGAACCTGGCTACTTCGAGGAGGGCTGGACCGCAAAGGACGCGATCGCGCATCTCGGAACATGGATGGCGAGGGGCGCGACCATGCTGCGCCAGATCGCGGCCGGCACGTACCAGGAGGGCGAGATCGACGTCGACGCCGAGAACGCGCGATTCCTGGAGGCCATGCGCGACGTCCCGCTGGACACGGTTCATCTCCAGGCCGCCGCCGCCCACAACGAGCTGCTCAGCGCCTGGGCGCAGTTGCCCGAGGTGACGCCCGCGGCCGCGTACTGGGTTCGCAAGGCTGGGCCGGAGCATTTCGCGGAGCACCTGCCACGCCTCGAGGCCTGGGTGGAGGAGCTGAAGCGCCGCGCGCGCTGAACCGGCCCCGGCTTCATGACTCAATCCTCAGCGTGCCGCGTGATCCTGATCGGCATGATGGGCAGTGGAAAGACGACCATCGGACGGCTGCTGTCCGAGGCGACCGGCTGGCCCTACGTCGACAACGACGAGCTTGTCCGCCGTCACTCCGGCCTGACGGCGCGCGAGCTGCTCGCCGAGGGCGGCCAGGATCGGCTCCGGGAGGTCGAGTCGGCCGCCCTGGCGCTCGGGCTGGAGCTGCCACCGCCCGTCATCGTCGGCGTGGCGGCGGGTACGGTTCTCGACCCGACGAACCGGAAGCGGATGCGCGATGGAGGCATCGTCGTCTGGCTTCGCGCATCGGCCGATACGCTCATCCAGCGTGCGGGCGACGCGGTGCATCGGCCATTCATCGACCGCGACGCTGCCTGGATGGAGAAGACGGCGGCGGAACGCGAACCGCTGTATGCGCGGGTCGCGGACGTCATCGTCGATACCGGGCAGGCCGCCCCTGACGAATCGGTCGGCTTCATTCAGTCGTCCATCGCGTCGACGGATGGCTGCCCGGACACTTCGTCGCGATAATCGGCGCATGCGGTCATCAGTCACGCGCCTCCCGGTGGGCGGCTTCCTGGCGCCTGAGTCGGTCGCGCCTGGCGAACGGCTGGTGGTCAACGCTTGGGTCGTGCGCCATCCGGAGGCGACCGTGCTCGTGGACACCGGCATCGGCGAGCACGTGCCTCCCGAGGACGTCGCGAGCATGCGGTTCCTGCGAACGCCGATCACCGATGCGCTGTCCAGCGTGGATCTGCAGCCGGCCGAGATCGACCTCGTCATCAACTGCCACCTGCACGTCGACCACGCCGGCGGCAACGTCCATTTCCGCGGCACGCCGATCGTCGTCCAGCCGGCCGAGCTGGCGGCAGCACGAGGCCCCGACTACACCGTCCCCGAGGACGTCGATCTCGAGGCCGGTCGGTATGAGGAACGCGAGGGGGAGCACGAGCCGCTTCCCGGCATCCGCGTGCTCCCCACGCCCGGACACTCGCCGGGGCACCAGTCGGTTGCCATCGACACCGATGCGGGCACGCTGGTCCTGGCCGGACAGTGTTTTCGCGATGCGTCTGGCTTCGCCCGCGCCCTCACGGCCATGCGCCTCGCCCAGGAGGGCTACACGGATCCGCCCGACTACCCGGCCTGGATGGAGCGCATCGTCGAGCTCAATCCGTACCGCGTGGCATTCGGCCACGATCTCGCTGTTTGGCAGCCCGATGCCTAGCTCGCGGTGCGTTGCGGCACCGAGCGGCCATGGGAAAGGGCTGGACGCAAGGCTGGCCGTAAGGTTCAATGCCTAGGCTGCCGAGACCAACCAGAGGTGGGAGCCGATGAACCGCACGAATCGCATCGCGCTGATGGCAGCCGCAGTCCTCGTCCTCGTCGTGAGCGGCACCGTCTTTGCGACGCGCGCCCCATCGGCGCCCAGTCAGCCGGCCCAGGTGACGCAGGACGAAGAGGATGCCCCACCGACCGCCGACGAGATCGCCCATGCCGCCGAACGGCTGCGCGCGAACGAGATCACCGTCGACGACGCCGTCTTCAACGAGCTCGTGACCGTCTATGGGGTCGGCGGAGCCGTTCGGATCATGGCCTGGTCGAAGGGTGATTCCAACGTCATCGCCGACATCCGCGCCAAGCGCGACGGCGACGGGACCGAGGGCAGCGGCATGGGTTGGGGTCGTATCGCCAAGGACATGGGCGTGAATCCCGGGATCGGCTCGATCATGGGCAACGGCGGCGGCCACGGTCGCGACAACGCCCCGGGTCAGCAGGGCCGTGACGACGAGGACGCGTCCGGCGGCTGACACCCCTCGCGGGACCTCCGCCGATTGACGTAGCGGCGGCTCGCGCAATCGGTCGATGTTTCGCGTTGTCCGCCGAGCGACGCTCCGTGCAGCGAAGCTTTCGTACGGAGGATCAGGCCATGCGGGCAGCCGCCCACGCCGCCGGCGCGCTCATCGTCGCCGGCATCTATCTCGCCATCGCCGCCACACTCACCCTCACGCCAGCCACGATCATGCTCGGCATGCTGACGATCGCGGCAGTGGCCAGCGTCAGCCTCGTGGTTGCCACGCCGGCGCAGGAGGCCTGACCGACCGCCGCTACACTCGGGCGATGCTCCGAACGGTCGAGATCACCCGGTACGTCACGCCGCTGCGCGAGGGCAGCTCGCTGCCCGCGCTGGCCGAGGCCGACGACGGTCGCCAATACGTCATCAAGTTCCGCGGAGCCGGTCACGGGGAGAAGGCACTCATCGCGGAGCTGATCGTCGGCGAGATCGGTCGGGCGCTCGGCCTGTCCGTGCCGGAGCTCGTGCTCGCTGTCCTGCCGGAGTCGATTGCCCGGGCCGAGTCGCACGACGAGATTCGCGATCTGCTCGGCTGGTCAATCGGCCTCAATATTGGACTCGGGTTCGTCCCGGGCGCCCTGGCGCTGGATTTGACCCGGATGCCGCCGGAGGGCCGCGATTGGGCGGCTGACGTCGTGTGGTTCGACGACCTCACCATCAACCCGGACCGCACGCCGCGCAACGCGAACCTCATCGTGGGCGACGGGCGGACCGTGCTCATCGACCACGGTTCGGCTCTGTACGTGCACCACGCCTGGACCGATCCCGACGAGCACGCGCGGCGGCCGTTCGAGCGCATCGCCGAGCACGTCCTCCTTCCGTTCGCCGGCTCGATTCATGACGCCGATGCCCGTCTCGCCGGACGGCTGAAGCCCGCGACGCTCGACGCGATCGTCGATGCGGTGCCGGACGAGTGGCTGCGCGACGAGCGCTTCGGCGGGATCGCGGGGGAGCGCGACGCGTATCGGCGCTATCTATCCGCGCGCCTGGATGCACGGGAGACCTGGGTCGCGGAGGCGGAGCGGGCCCGCACGCGGGTGCAGCATGCCGCCGTCGCGTAGCCCGTTCTCGTACGCCGTGGTCCGCGTCGTGCCCGACATCGAGCGGGGCGAGTTCCTCAATGCCGGGCTCATCCTCTTCTGCCGGCCGAAGCGCTACCTGGCCGTGCGGACATCGCTGGAGCCAGATGCGCTCGCGTCGCTTGGAGCGAGCGGCGACGTGGATGCGATCCGCGAGCAGCTCGCGTTCGTCGAGGCGGTCGCCGCCGGTACGGTCACGAGCGGCCCGTTTTCTACCATGAGCCAGTCGGAGCGGTTCCACTGGCTGACCACGCCGCGGAGCACGGTCGTCCAGCCGGGGCCGCTCCATGCGGGCACCACCGACGATCCGGCGGCGACCTTCGAGCATTTGTACGGAGTCCTGGTCGAACGATGAATCCTCGCACCTGGCTGGCCATCATGGCGGTGGCCGGCATCGGCATCTTCGCGCTCGCCTTCGTTGACGGCTGGATCATGCACGACCGCGAGCTGCGCGGCGAGGGCTATCGGCTGGTGGAGGTCGTGCTCGGCGTCTGGGAGGAGCGTGGGTTCCCGATCCTTGCCGCCGGCACCGTCGTCGCGCTGCTGGTCGGCATCGGCGCAGCCCTGGCGTGGGCGGGTCGCGGCTCGGTGCCCGGCTGGCTGCTGGTGGTGGGCGCATTCCTGGCGCTCGGCATCCTGGCGTCCGGCGCCTTTCCGGTCAGCCAGGACACCCTCGCCTCGAGCGTCGACCTCTCCGTGGGCTGGCCGGCAGCGGTGGCCATCGCGCTCGGCATCCTCATGGTGGTGGCCGGCATCATGTCATTCGGTCCGCCTTCCACGATCCTCGCTGCGGGGGCAGTCATCGCCATCGTCGCGTTCGCCGCGGGCTCAGGCGGACGCTGGTACGGCCTGCAGCTGGCGGAGGGCGATGGGCGCCATTGGTCGGACGGCTCGTACACGAGAGCAGCGGTCGGTGACCAGCCCACCGAGACGCTGACGTTCGAGGGCGCCACGATCACCATCGGCGACCGATGGTCCGGTTCGCTCGACTGGAACGGCTGGGTGATCAACATCGTGGACGATCCAGCCTGCCCGGACGCGCGCGGCACGTATCACGCGCATGGCGAGGGCGACGAGGACCTCAGCTTCGTGAAGATCATCGACACGTGCCGGGACGGCGAACGCGCGGCCGACCTCGAGACCGGCATCTGGGAACGGGTGCCCTAGCCGCCCCGGCCCTCGGGCCAGCGCTCGGCGTAGACCGTCTCGGATCGCGGCAACCGAGCCTCTCCGCGCGGCGACTTCGCCTGCCGGCCCTGGGCACTGGCGTGGCCGATGGCGATCACCGTCCGAACGAACCGGTCGTCCGGAAGATGCAGGATCTCGGAGACCGCAGGGCGCGTGTCGGCATTGATCCAGGCGATGCCGGCCGAGAGGCCAAGCATGTCGGCGGCGACGAGCATCCGCTCGG
Source organism: Candidatus Limnocylindria bacterium (assembly GCA_035759945.1). GTDB lineage: Bacteria > Chloroflexota > Limnocylindria > QHBO01 > QHBO01 > JACDBZ01. Next base: position 14,333 of record DASTTX010000180.1, read on the forward strand.
CAGCCCGACCCTCGTCGTAGGCCTGGCCGATCTTCGACGGCGGGTCGGTGGACATGACGATGGCGATTGCCGCCGCGGCGCTCGTCAGCGATCGCGTGTTCGGTAGCCCCGCCTCGGCGATGGCACGCACCGTCGCTGGCTCGCGCAGCGTGATGAAGCGCCACGGCTGCTTGTTCTGGCTCGACCCCGACCAGCGGGCCGCATCGGCGATGGCGTTCAGCTCCTCCGCCGTGACCGGCTCCGGTGTGAACTGCCGCGTCTGCCGCACGCGGAGGAGCGGCTTGACTGCGTCGCGTGGTCGGAGCGTCTGTGCCATGCCCCAAGCCTAGACGCAGACGGCATACCATGCCCTGATGAAGGGCGATGCCTGGGCGAAATCCTCCGAAGCGATCAGGGCCCGCTTCGAGGCGGGCGCGGCCGGCATCGAGGGCCTGGAGCAGCGCCAGATGTTCGGCTATCCGGCCGCGTTCATCGGCGGCA
>DASTTX010000181.1:0-2802 GCA_035759945.1 Candidatus Limnocylindria bacterium
CTTCGGGACGCACTTCGTCGACCTGACGCAGGGAACGATCACCTTCACCGATGCGGACGGCGACTGGGTTTCGAACATGATCGCCGGGCCGGCCACCTTCAGCGAGGAGCTCGACGGCGACATCCTGACTCTCGTCGAGCGCCATGTCGGCGTTCACGAGAAGCTCCGCTCATCGGAGGGGCTGCTTCCCGCGTTCGACCGCGGTCAGATCTCGTTCATCACGGTCATCGACCTGAACGACCTCGAAGATGAAGAGGACGATGTCCTGCTTTCGTTCGATGTCACGTTCCAGGCGGGGCCACACCCTGAAGCCGATTCGGACTTCTCGCTGTTCTGCGACGCGCTCGCATCGGTCTTGGAGTAGCTCCAGGGACTGGTTCGCTGCCGGGAACATCGGCCAAGAAGTGGCCGGTTCGCCCAGGAGCGTGATAAGCAGTCAGTAACGGCCCGGTAACCGGGCGTCGGCACAATCGGGCGCATGGCGTCACGCACGCGCCCGATCGACGACGCCCGCCGCGCCTGGGAGCGCATGGCCGTCACCATCGGCGACGAGCTTCGGGCCGCACGATACGTCCTCGGAGCGACGCTTCAACAGGTCGCCGATGCGATCGGCGTATCGGCCTCGGAGGTCTCGCGGCGTGAGCTCGGCAAGTCACGGCGCTTGACTGGCGAGAAGCTGGCGATCCATGCCGCCGCTGTCGGCCTCCGCCTCTCGGTCAGACTGTGGCCGGTGGGCGGTGGAGTCCGCGACGCTGGACAGGCGCGGCATGTCGCCGCCTTCCTCGCTCGGGTCGGACGCGCCTGGCGTGTCGTTGTCGAGGCGCCGGTCCCAATCGCCGGTGATCTGCGTGCCACCGACATCCTCTTGGTCGTTGGCGCGACGCGCATCGCAGTCGAAGTCATCACGCGACTCGCCGATCTGCAGGCGCAGGTCAGAGCTGCCCAGCTCAAGGCACGGGACATCGGTGCCACACGGCTCATCCTGGTCATCGCTGGCACGCATGCGAACCGCCGTGCTCTCAGCGAGATCCGCGGAGCGCTCCTCGATTCGTTCGACTTCGACACGCGGCGGCTCATGTCCGAGCTCGCTGCTGGTCGCGATCCCGGACGCGACGGTCTCGTCGTGCTGTGACCATCGGTTAGTCCGCCGCCGGGAATATCGGCCAAGAAGTGGCCGATTTGACCAGCCGCGAACCAACAACAGCCAACATGACGCCTGGAGCTTGGCTGTCCTTCCCCGTGGCGAACCAATTCGGCCAAGAAGTGGCCGATACGCCCAGGAGCGGACTAACTCGTGCGCGAGCCGCGAACCACTCAGACCGCGTCGGGATCGATCGGCGCCAGCTCCTCATCGGCGCCACCGGGCGGGAGGACGTAAGCCTGCTCCGGCCGCATCGACCAGGCCACCTCGTCCCCGGGCTGATGCAGCCCGCGGCCCATCCAGTCGGGATCGGCGGCCAGCAGCACTGCACCGTCGACGTCCAGCTCGTACTCGGCCAGCGGTCCAAGGAAGGTCGATCGCCGCACGACGCCGCGCAGGTCGCCGACGCCGACCCGGATCGACTCGGGGCGCACGACGACCACGGCACGCCCACCCGCACGCTGGCCCGGTGCCGCCGGCACCGACATCTCCCGTCCGAGCAGCGAGACCGAGACCCGGCCGTCGCCATCGGAAGCGCCCACCACGCCGTCCACGAAGTTGGCGCGCCCGATGAAGTCGGCCACGAAGCGAGAGGCGGGCCGCTGGTAGACCTCGTCAGGCGTCCCTGCCTGCTCGACGCGGCCGGCGTTCATGACCACCACCACGTCCGACAGGGCCATCGCCTCCGACTGGTCGTGCGTGACGTACACGGACGTGATGCCCAGCTGCTGCTGGATGCGCCGGATCTCGGAACGCAGTGAGACACGGAGCTTGGCGTCCAGGTTGGACAGTGGCTCGTCGAACAGCAGGACGCGTGGCTCGATCGCCATGGCCCGTGCCAACGCAACGCGCTGCTGCTGGCCGCCGGACAGCTCCGACGGCCGGCGGGAGCCGAGGCCCGACAGCCCCACCAGCTCGAGCGTCGCGTCCACCGCCGATCGCAGCGCCGCTCCGGAACGGCGCCGCAGCCGCAGCCCGTAAGCGACGTTTTCGAACACGGACAGATGCGGGAACAGCGCGTACGACTGGAACACCATGCCCATCTCGCGCTTGTCGGGCGTGCGGCGCGAGACGTCCACCCCGTCCACCAGCACCCGCCCTGACGTCGGCGTCTCGAAGCCGGCGATCATCCGCAGGGTCGTCGTCTTGCCGCAGCCCGACGGCCCCAGCAGGGTCACGAAGGAGCCGCCGCCGAAGGACAGCGAGACGTCATCGACCGCCACCACCGCGCGGCCCTCCGGGGAGTGGAACTCCTTGGTCAGGCGCTCGAGCGCAACGGTCGCCGGCGCACCCGCACCACCACTCATGTCGAACGCACCAGCGTCGCCTCCGCTGCCTCCGTCCGGCCGCGGTCGACGCGCGTCCCCGACCCGATCACCCAGTACAGCACGGCGATGGCGAAGCACACGATGACGATCAGGATGACGCAATAGGCCAGCGCGTTGCCGAACCGCGCCGCATTCGTCTCGTTGAGGATCTGCTGGGTCATGATCCGCGTCGACGGCGTCGTCAGGAACACGATCGCACTGATGGCCGTCATCGACCGCGCGAACGAGTAGATGAGCCCGGTCAGGAATGCGGGTCGGATCAGCGGAATGACCACCCGGCGGAAGGTGGTTGCCTGCGAAGCCCCCAACGAGACCGATGCCTCCTCGATCGTC
>DASTTX010000182.1:0-3523 GCA_035759945.1 Candidatus Limnocylindria bacterium
AGGGGATAGGCGTACTTGATGTCCGACAATCGACGGCTCTCCGCGGATCGGCACCGATGCGGTCCTGAGCACTCGGGTGCGGTGCCGAACTGTAGCGCCCCGCCGATTATCAGCCGCTTACTGGCCGTTCGGCTAGAGTGCGCTCACCGTGCGCGCCTTCATCGGCCTGGGGGGAAACATCGGCGAGCCTGCCGTCGCCTTCCGGGCGGCGGTCGCGGAGCTTCGGGCCATCGGCCAGGTCGTTCGGGTGTCCTCGCTCTATGACAGCGCGCCTCGCGACTCCTTCGATCAGCCGCATTTCCTGAACGCCGCGCTCGAGCTCGAGACCGATCTTTCGCCGTCCGATCTCCTGGTCGAGCTCAAGCGCCTGGAGCTGTCACTGGGTCGCGATCCTCAGGGTCGCCGATGGGGGCCGCGCGTCCTCGACCTCGACATCCTCTCGTTCGACGGCCTGTGCGTGACCGATACCGAGCACGACCTGATCGTGCCGCACCCTCGCTTCCACGAGCGCCGCTTTGCCCTGGAGCCCGTGGCCGAGCTCGATCCGCTCCTGCTGCCGTGGCGGAACTGCTCCGACCTGCGCGTCGACGTGTCCGTGGCGGATCTGCTCGCGACGGTGGCGAACCAGGAGGTCATGCGGGTCGGTGGACCGGACTGGGCCGATCCGATTTCCGGCGGACTGAGCTGAGAGCGATCGGTCTCGATGGATCGAGGCCGATTCACATGAGGCTCATCCGGCGCTGCGTTTCCTCGATGAATCGAGGGTTGGGACGCACGAACTGCGCCAGTGCGCGCCGTTCATGCTCACCGTGACTCGATGTGTCACAGAAACCGCGCGCCACGCGGGCTTCCCGTGAATCTGGCTCGATATATCGAGCGTGCCCTCAGAGGCGGACCTTGGGCGGGTTGCCCTGGTCCCACATGTGGACGGTGTCGATGAACCGGACGACGCCGGTGGAGTAGGACAGCATCAGCGAGTGAGTGCGCGCCCCACCGCCGAAGAAGCGGACGCCGCGCAGGAGCTCGCCATCGGTGACGCCGGTGGCGCAGAAGACGACGTTCGAGCCGGAGGCGAGGTCATCGGTGGTGTAGACGCGCTCGGTGTCGTCGACGTCGACGCCCATGCCGCGCGCCCGCTCGCGCTCCTCGTCCGAGCGCCACTTGAAGCGGGCCTGGATCTCGCCGCCCAGGCACTTGAGCGCGGCGGCGGAGAGGACGCCCTCCGGCGCGCCGCCGATGCCCATGACCGCGTGGACGCCGGTGCCGGACACCGCGACGGAAATGGCGGCGGTGAGATCGCCGTCGCTGATGAGCTTGATGCGGGCCCCGGTCGCGCGGACGTCGGCGATGAGCTTCTCGTGCCGTGGCCGTTCCAGGATGACGACGGTGATGTCCCACACCTTGCGACCGAGCTTCTCGGCGATGGTGGTGAGCGTCACGTCGACCGGATCGTTGATGCTGACGTGGCCCGCCGCCAGCGGCCCGACGATCAGCTTCTCGAGGTATGTGTCCGGCGCGTGCATCAGCCCGCCGGGCTCGGCCGCGGCCAGGACGGCCGTCGCGTTGGCCGAACCGGTGGCGACGAGGTTCGTGCCCTCGAGCGGATCGACCGCGATGTCCACTGACATGGCGGCTTCGGGATTGCCGACCTGCTCGCCGATGTAGAGCATCGGCGCCTTGTCGCGCTCGCCCTCGCCGATGACGATCGTGCCGGACAGCTCGGCCTCGTCCATGGCCTTGCGCATGGCGGTCACGGCCGCCTGGTCCGCACCGTCTCGATCGCCGCGGCCCATGAGCCGCGCCGCCGCGATCGCACCGGCCTCGGTGGCGCGCAGCGCCTCGGCGATGATCAGCTTGTCCATGCGGTCCGTCGGCATCGGCCTAGTGCTTGAAGTGACGCCGGCCGGTGAAGACCATCGCCATGTGGTGGCGATCGGCGACCTCGATGGCCATCTCGTCGCGGATGCTGCCGCCGGGCTGAATGATGGCCGTGACGCCGGCCTGCGCTGCGATCTGGATGCCGTCGGGGAACGGGAAGTAGGCGTCCGATGCCATGACGGACAGCGGCGCGCGCTCGCCCGCCTTGCGCAGCGCCACCTCGACCGACACGACGCGTGAGGGCTGGCCGGCGCCCATGCCCACCATGGCGTGCTTCTTGGCGAGCACCACGGCGTTCGACTTCACGTGGCGGACGGCGCGCCAGGCGAAGAGCAGGTCGGTCAGCTCCTCCAGCGTCGGGCGTCGTTGGGTGACGGTCTGGAGCTTGTCCCGGTCCTCCTCCATCTCGTCGAAGGTCTGGACCAGCAGCCCGCCGCCGATGCGCTTGAAGTCGAATCGGCCGATGCCCAGCTCATCGGCTTCCGCATCCGCCGGCGGGACCTCGATGATCTCGAAGCCGCGCTTGGTGCGCAGGATCTCGAGCGCCTCGGTGGTGTAGCCCGGCGCGACGATGGCCTCGAAGAAGCCGGGGCGGATGGCGCGGGCGGTGGACTCGTCGATGATCCGGTTGGCGCCGATGACGCCGCCATAGGCCGAGACGCTGTCGCCCTCGAGCGCCAGGCGGAAGGCCTCGGCCAGGTCGACCACGCTCGCCAGGCCGCAGGGATTGCCGTGCTTCACGATCGCCACGGCCGGTGTCTTGAAGTCACTGGCGATGCTCCAGGCGCTGTCCAGGTCGAGCAGGTTGTTGAAGGACAGGTCCTTGCCGGCGATCTGGTGCGCGGCGCTGATGCTGCCGCCGGCATGGGCGGGATCGGTGTAGAAGGCGCCGAGCTGGTGCGGGTTCTCGCCGTAGCGCAGATCGGCTTTCTTCTCGACCACCATGGTCAGGCGGCTCGGGAAGACGGTACCCGTGGCGGCGTTGAGGTAGCTGGAGATCTGGCCGTCGTAGGCGGCGGTCAGGGCGAAGGCCTCCGCCGCCAGCTTCTGGCGGGTTTCCGGGCTGACGCTGCCGAGGGTCTTGATGTCGCGCAGGACGAGCGCGTACTGGGTGGGACTGCTGACCGCGGCGACGCCCGGGAAGTTCTTGGCGGCCGCTCGAAGGAGCGCCACGCCGCCGATGTCGATCTGCTCGAGCGCCTGGTCGAGGGTTGCATCGGCCTCGCGCACGGTCTGCGCGAAGGGGTAGAGGTTGACGACGACGACGTCGATCTGCTCGATGCCCTGTTCGGCCAGCTGGGCGAGGTGATCGGGCTGGTCGCGACGGGCGAGGAGGCCGGCGAAGATCTTCGGGTGCAGGGTCTTGACGCGACCGCCGAGGATCTCGTTCGTCTCGGTCAGCTCGGCAACGGGGCGGATGTTGTCGATGCCCGCCTCGGTGAGGTGAGTGCGGGTGCCGTCTGTTGCGAAGCATTCGATGCCGGCGTCGGTCAGGCCGCGGGCGAGCTCGATGATGCCTTCGCGGTCACTGACGGAGAGAAGGGCGCGCAATCGACATCCCCTAGGTTGGCTGGTGCCGTTGATGAGCCGATGGTGCGGCGGGGGTGTCGATTATAGGGTTTCGACCTTCCGGGCAGCGCCGTTC
>DASTTX010000183.1:0-14218 GCA_035759945.1 Candidatus Limnocylindria bacterium
GAGACGGTGCAGCATCTCATCGGTCCGGTCGCCCGCGGTCCCGAGGGCCAGGCAGACTCGATGCCGGCCGGCGACCGCGCGCGCGACCTGCATGAGCGCAGCCAGGCCGGCCTCGTTGTGGGCGAAGTCGACGATGACGAACCTCCCGTCGCCCTCGTACAGGTTGAGCCGGCCCGGGTTGGCATCAGCGTCGCGGCCGAACGATCGCAGGCCTCGGTTGATCTGCCGGGTCGTCAGCCCCAACGCGTCACAGGCGGCCGCCGCGGCCAGCACGTTCGCGACGTTATGGGTCGCGGCGCCGCCGAAGGTGATCGGGATATCGCTCACCGCCGCCAGCGGCCGCGCCCGGCTGCGGGCCGACAGGAGCACGGGTCGCCCGCGCTTTAGGACCGCCGCGCGGCCCCCCGCGGCGAGCGTCTCCTCGACCTGGGCGGTGCGGCCCTCGAGGCTGAACGCGTAGACGCTCGCCCGAGTCTCGGACCGCATCGCCCACACCAGCGGATCGTCCGCATTGAGGACTGCCCAGCCATCGCGGCGCGTGATGCGGACCACCGTCGCCTTGACCTCCGCCAGCTCCTCGAGGGTGTCGATCCCCTGCAGGCCGAGGTGATCGGCGCTGATGTTCGTCACCACGCTGATGTCGTTGGCGCCGTAGCCGATGCCCCGCAGGAGGATGCCGCCGCGCGCCGTCTCCAGCACGGCGACATCCAGGCCGTGCTCGGAGAGCACGCGGCCGGCACCGCCATAGCCGCTCCAGTCCCCCGCCTCGATCAGCTCACCGCGGACGTAGATGCCGTCCGAGTTCGTCATGCCGGCCCGCCGGCCGGCAGTCTCGCAGGTGTGGGCGATGAGCCGCGTCGTGGTGCTCTTTCCGTTCGTGCCAGTGACCGCCACGATCGGCACTCGTGGGCGCGGCAGGTGCGCCATCGGCCCCAGCGCGATGGCCCGCAGCCCGGCGAGCTCGCGGCGCTCGCTCGAGCGGCCGAGCGCGATGCGCGCCGCCGAGGCGCCGACGGCCTGCGAGATGGTTCGGCGTCGCCATGGGAAGGCAATGGCGACCCGGCGACGGTCCGACGATTCTCGGACCGCGATTCGCGGCTCCGGCAGGCCGAGCGCCGCCTTCAACCGTCGCACCGCGGCGCCGGCTGCGGCTCCCACCTCGGCCGCGCGCCCGACCTCGTCGGCGGCGAACTCCAGCTTGACCGCCGGCCGCGTGAAGAACCGATTCGGGCCGTCCAGCACGCGCAGCTCGACGAGCTCGACGCCAGTCTCGTCAGGGTCGGCCCGGTGCGCCATGCGCGTGAGTATATTGAGGTCACATGCCCGATCCCCATCGTCTGCGCGCCGCCGTCGTCGCCCGCGAGCAGCGCTTCCTGGCCGAGCTCGAGCGCCTCGTCAACATCGACTGCGGCTCGTATACCGCATCGGGCGTCAACGAGGTCGCCGACTTCGTGGCCGATGCGCTGCGCGAGCTCGGCGCCGACGTCAGGCGAGTCCCGCACGAACCAGAGCCCGGCCGCCACCAACTCGGTGATCTCGTCATCGGCCAGCTCAATGGCAGCGGTCCGCGCCTGCTCCTCATCGGCCACATGGACACCGTCTTCGATCCCGGGACGGCCGCGACGCGGCCGTATCGGTCCAGCGGCGGTCGTGCCTATGGGCCGGGCGTGACCGACATGAAGGCCGGGCTGCTGGCAGGGCTGCACGCCCTCGCCGCGCTGCTGGAGACCGGCGAGCGACCGTCGGTCACCTTCGTCGCCAATCCCGACGAGGAGATCGGCTCGCCGTTCAGCACGCCGTTCATCCGCGAGCTCGCGCCTGAGCACGACGCCGCGCTGGTGCTCGAGTGCGCGCGCGCGAACGGGGACATCGTAAGCAGCCGCAAGGGCATCGCCGATTACCACATCACGTTTGCCGGCCGGGCGGCGCACGCCGGCGTCGAGCCCGAGAAGGGTCGATCGGCCATTCTGGAGGCGGCGCACCAGGTCCTCGCGCTGCACGCCCTCAACGGGCAATGGCCCAGCGTGACGGTCAACGCGGGGGTCATCGAAGGGGGCACGCGGCCGAACGTCGTGGCGGAGCGCTGCGAGATCGAGGTCGATCTGCGCGCCGCGACCGTCGACGCCTTCGCCGCCGCCGCCGCGGAGGTCGAGCGCATTGCCGCCTCGCCCACGGTCGACGGTGTGTCCGTGACGGTGGAGCGCATCGCCGGCCATCCACCCATGGAAAAGAGCGATGCGTCCAGCCGGCTGGTGGATCTTGTGATCTCGATCGCCGGCGATCTGGGCGTTGCGCTCGCCGATGCCGCCACCGGCGGCGCTTCGGACGCCAACACCTGTGCCGCCCTCGGCGTGCCGACGCTCGACGGCCTCGGTCCGGTCGGCGGCGACGATCACTCGGTCGACGAATGGCTGGACCTGTCGAGCATGGTGCCCCGGACGACGCTGCTGGCGTCGCTCATCGGCCGCATCGAGGAAGCTCTCTGAGGTCCGTTGCGGCGTATATACGGTATATACTCCGGCACCATGCCAGCCAAGCGCGTTCTGATCTCCATCGACGAACGGCTGCTCGCTCGCATCGATGAGGCCCGCGCGCGTCGCGACATGACCCGAAGCGGCTATCTCGCGCAGCTCGCCGTACATGATCTCGAACCCGGCAGCGGCAGTGGTGGCGACCCGCGGATCACGGCCGCCCTCGCGAAGATTGAGCAATTGATCGGCGGGACTGGGAAACCGTGAGGCGCATCGTTCTCGACGCACCCGCGTTCGTCTCGTGGTTCGGGCCGGATGGCGCAGGCCGCTCGCTTCGCGTTGAATACGAGGCTGGCGCCCTGGCGATTCATGTGCCACCGACGTTTGCCGCGGACGTGCTCGTCGCCCTGGAGCGTAGCCTCCGCCTCTCGGGCGAGACGCTTGCCGCCATCGCGGAGCAGATCAGTCGGCTCCGGCTGGAGATGCGCGAGCCGTCGCTTTCCGAGGTGGCGCGCTGGGTCGCGCGGGGGCTCGACGGTTCGCAGGCATCGTATGCCGCGCTTGCGTCGCAGTCGGATGTGCCTCTCGTCAGCGGTGATCCCGAGCTGCTCCGACACGCCGCGGCGGTCGCACGTCCAGTCGACCACTGGTAACCGCTCGTCGGCTGCGTATATACGGTATATACGATCGTCGCGGTGCGGCGCTCAACGCTCCCTCGGCTATCATGGCCGTTCCGTGACCGATGACTTTCGCCACCGCACGACGCTCGAGGTGCGCTTCCGCGACATCGACGCCTTCGGGCACGTGAACAATGCGGTGTTCTTCAGCTACGTGGAGCAGGCCCGAATCCGGTACCTGCTCGATGTCCTCGACTCCGAGACGACGTTCGATCGCATGCCGCTCATCCTCGCGCGGGTGGAGCTCGACTACCGCTCGCCGATCTTCTACGGCGAGTCGGTGACGGTCGGCACGCGCGTCGACCGGGTCGGCCGGACGAGCTTCGCGATGAGCCACCGGATGACGGCGGGCGACGACGACCGGCTGGTTGGCGAGGTCCAATCGGTGCTGGTGACCTACGACTACGCCGCCGCCAGCCCGATGCCGGTGCCCGACGAGTGGCGACGCAAGTTCGGCGAGCACGAGGGACGCCCCTTCGAGACCGATGCGCCGCGGCCGCAGGCGGCCGCCGCGACCTAGCGACACAGGAGACCCATGGCCGACGCGCAACGATTCGACCTCCTCATCCTCGGCGGAGGCATGAGCTACGTGGGCGCCATCCGCGCCGCTCAGCTCGGGCTGTCCGTCGGGCTCGTCGAGCGCGACAAGCTCGGCGGCACCTGTCTCAACCGCGGCTGCATCCCATCGAAGGCGCTGCTCGAGACGGCCGACCTGCTGCATCGCGTCACGGAGCAGGGCGCCGAGTTCGGCCTCACCGGACACAACGGGGTGAGCCTCGACTACCCGGCGCTCGGTAAGCGCCGCGACGCCGTGGTCGACAAGCACGTGTCGGGCGTCGAGTTCCTGATGAAGAAGAACAAGGTCACCGTCCTGCGCGGCAACGGCACCCTGACCGGCCCGACCAGCGTCCGGGTCAGCGGCGGCGAGTCCGGCGACGTCGAGGCGACCGGCACCCACCTCATCCTCGCGACCGGCAGCGCGCCGCGCTCTCTCCCCGGCCTCGATCCCGACGGCCGGCTGATCATCACCTCGGACGAGGCACTGGAACGCAACGACGCGCCGGGTCGCGTCGCGATCGTGGGCGCCGGTGCCATCGGCGTCGAGTGGGCCAGCATGTACCGCGACTTCGGCGCGGAGGTGACGCTGATCGAGTATGCCGATCGCGTCGTGCCGCTCGAGGATCCCGAGATCGGCAAGGAGCTGAACCGCGTCTTCCGCAAGCGCGGCATCGCCATCCATGTCGGCTCGACCATCGATCCGGAGACGATCAAGAAGGGCGAGAACGAGGTCAGCTTCCAGGTGGCGACCAAGGATGGCGCCAAGCGCACCGACGTCACCGCCGACGTGATCCTGGTCGCGGTCGGACGACGACCGCTGACCGATGGCATCGGCCTCGAGGCGATCGACGGCCTTCAGGTGGAGCGTGGGTACGTCAAGGTGGACGAGTTCATGCGCACCGGCGCGCCAGGTATGTACGCCATCGGCGACATCGTCCCCGGCTTCGCACTCGCGCACGTGGCGAGCCACGAGGCGGTGGTCGCGGTCGAGCACATGGCCGGGCACGACCCCGAGCCGGTGCGAATGGAGCTCATGCCGAGGGTCACCTTCTGCCGGCCACAGATCGCATCGGTCGGGCTGTCGGAGGAGGAGGCCCGCGCCGCAGGGCGCGAGGTGAAGACGGGATCGTTCCCGTTCCGCGCGCTCGGCAAGGCGACCATCGTCGGCGAGATCGACGGCTTCGCGAAGTTCGTGGCCGACGCCGGCAGCGGGCTGCTGCTCGGGACGCACATCATCGGCCCACATGCCGGCGACCTCATCGCCGAGCCGACCTTCGCCCAGATGGTGGAGGGCACGGCCGCCGAGATCGCCATGAACGTGCACGCCCACCCAACGCTGCCGGAGGTGCTCCCGGAGGCGGCCCTTGCCGTCGACGGCGCACCGATCCACGTATAGGAGGGAGGAGACGATGGCCTCGACCGACATCCGCCCCCGCCACGCAGAGCTCGGGCTGAGCGAGGACGAGGTCCTCGGCATGTACCGGGCCATGCTGCTCGCCCGCGCCGTGGACGAGCGCATGTGGCTCATGCAGCGCGCCGGCAAGATCGCCTTCATCATCAGTGGCCAGGGCCACGAGGGCGCGCAGGTTGCGACTTCCTGGCCGATGCGCCCGGGCCAGGACTGGATGGCGCCGTTCTATCGGTCCATTGCCAGCGCCATGACCTTCGGCATGAGCGCCGAGGACATCATCACCGCCCACCTCGCCAAGGGCGACGACGTCAGCTCCGGCGGACGCCAGATGCCCGGCCATTACGGCGGCGCGCCGTACAACATCGTCTCGCTCAGCTCGCCGGTCGGCACCCAGGTGCTCCATGCCGTCGGGATCGCCATGGCCGCGTGGGTTCGCGGCGACGACGTGGTCACCATGACCCAGTTCGGTGAGGGCACGTCGAACCAGGGCGAGGTCCACGAGGCAATGAACTTCGCCGGCGTCCACAAGCTGCCCGTCATCTTCGTGTGCGAGAACAACGGCTACGCGATCAGCGTTCCGCTCGACCGCCAGGTCGCCGGTGGCTCCGTCGCGGCCCGTGCGGCCGGCTACGGCATACCGGGCGTCGTGGTCGACGGCGGCGACGTGCTCGCCTGCTACGCCGCGGCCAAGGAGGCGCACGATCGCGCCCGGCGCGGCGAGGGCCCGACCCTCATCGAGGCCCGCGTCGTGCGCCTCACCTCCCACTCATCCGACGACGACCAGCGCCGCTACCGCGACCCGGCCGAGGTCGAGGCGCTCAAGGAGCGCGACCCGATCCCGATGTTCGCCGCCGAGCTGCGCTCGGCGGGCATCCTGACCGATGAGCGCGACGACCAGCTTCGCGCCGACGTGAAGGCCGAGGTCAACGAGGCCTCGAAGCGCGCCGAGGCGCGTCCGGAGCCCACCGCGGACGACGCCCACGAGCGGGTCTACGCCGATCCCATCGCCGGCGGAGGGACGGCCACCCCGCTTGCGCCGGTCGAGGGAGGGAGCCACTGATGGCCGAGCAGAACATCCTCGAGGCGATCCGCTCCGCCATGGACGAGGAGATGGAGCGCGACGACCGGGTCATGGTCCTGGGCGAGGACGTCGGTCGCAAGGGCGGCGTGTTCGGCGCGACCGAGGGCCTGTGGGCGAAGTACGGCGACAAGCGCGTGCTGGACACGCCATTGACCGAGGGCATGATCGCCGGCGCCGCGATGGGGGCGGCCGTGTACGGCCTTCGTCCCATCGCCGAGATGCAGTTCGCCGACTTCGTGTACCCCGCCTTCAACCAGATCGTCTCCGAGATCAGCCGCATCCACTACCGATCGAACGGCACCTTCAGCGCGCCGATGGTGATCCGCATGCCGTACGGCGGCGGCGTGCACGGCGCGCTCTACCACTCGCAGTCGAACGAGACGTACTTCACGTCGACCGTCGGGCTCAAGGTCGTCGCGCCCGGCACGCCGGCCGATGCCAAGGGCCTGCTGAAGGCCTCCATCCGCGATCCCGACCCGGTCATGTTCTTCGAGCACAAGAAGACATATCGACTGTTCAGGGCGGAGGTGCCCGATGGCGATACGGTCGTGCCGATCGGCAAGGCATCGGTCGCGCGCGAGGGCAAGCACCTCTCGATCTTCTGCTACGGCTTCATGCGCACCGTCGCCCTCGAGGCCGCCGAGACGCTCGCGCGCGAGGACGGCGTTGAGGCCGAGGTCATCGACCTCCGCACGCTGCGGCCGCTTGATCTGGAGGCGATCATCGGCTCGGTCGCGAAGACCGGGAAGGCGCTCGTGGTCCACGAGGCGAACCGCTTCGGCGGGTTCGGCGCGGAGATCGCGGCCGAGATCGGCGAGCGGGCGTTCGAGCATCTCGACGGCCCCGTCACCCGGCTTGCCGGGCCGGACGTGCCCGGGGTGCCGTACAACCACGTCCTCGAGGACTGGTTCATGATCGGTCCGGCGCGGGTCGTGGCGGCCGCTCGCGCCCTGGCCGCGTACTGAACCGAACCGAGCCATCTGCCGCACTCGCGCCAAGGCGGGCGGTGGGCCACAATGGCGACTGGCAATCCGACCGCGGCACCGCCGCATTCATGAGCACGAACGGGAGCCGCTGACATGGCAACGACGATCAAGATGCCCCAGCTGGGCGAGTCGGTCACCGAAGGGACGATCGAGCGTTGGCTGGTCAAGGAAGGCGACACGGTCGAGCAGTACGACCCGCTGTTCGAGGTCGTGACCGACAAGGTGAACGCCGAGGTGCCGGCGGAGGTCGCCGGGACCATCACGAAGATCCTCATCCCGGACGGGGAGACGGTCGCAGTCGGCACCGCAGTCGCCGAGATCGACGCCGATGGCGCCGGAGCCGCCAGCGAGGCGCCGGCAGAGATGCCGGCGGAAGCGGCCCCCGCGCCCGCGCAGGCCGAGGCAGCGCCCAGCCAGGCTCCACCGGCCGAGCCTGAGCCACCGACGCAGCCCGCGCAGCCGGAGGCGTCCGCCGATGCCGGTGCCGAGGCGGTCGCCCAGCAGGAGCAGGCTCCGTCGGTCGCCGCGCAACCACAGGCCGCGACGCAATCGCCCGCCGGAGCAAACGGCGACGCCACCTCACGCATGACCCCCGCCGTGCGCCGGCTGGTGCGGGAGCACGGCATCGACGTCGCCCAGCTGAGCGGCTCGGGCGCGGGCGGCCGCGTCACACGCGAGGACGTGCTGGCCTTCATCGAGAAGGGTCCCCAGGCCGCGCCACAGGCACCCGCCGCCGCGACCGCGCCGGCGGCGCAGGCTCAGGCCGCTCCGGCGGCTCAGGCTCAGGCTGAACCTGCAACGGCGGCCGCAGCATCGGCCCCCGCACCCGCGCCGGCACCATCGCCCACGGCGGCGGCCGGCGACACCGAGGTGCCGCTGTCGCAGATGCGCAAGGCCATCGCGCGCAAGATGACGCAGGTCAAGCAGACCGTCCCTCACGCCTACACCGTGATCGAGGTCGACATGACCAACGTCGTGAAGTGGCGCGAGGCCAACAACATGGCCTTCAAGGCGCGCGAGGGAGCGTCGCTGAGCTACGTCGCCGTCGTCGTCAAGGCCGCGACCGAGACGCTGCGCAAGCACCCGAACGTGAACAGCCAGTTCGCCGAGGACAAGATCATCGTCAAGCAGGCGATGAACATCGGCATCGCCGTGGCGGTCGACAACGGGCTGATCGTGCCGGTCATCCACAACGCCGATCAGCTCAGCATCAGCGGCGTGAACGCCCGCATCCGCGACCTGTCATCGCGGGCGCATGCCGGGAAGCTGCGCCTGGACGAGCTCCAGGGCGGAACGTTCACGGTGAACAACACCGGCTGGTTCGGGTCGGTCAGCTCGATGCCGATCATCAATGCGCCGGAGGTCGCGATCCTGTCGATGGAGGCGATCGTCAAGCGTCCGCGCGTGATGGAGATCGACGGCGAGGACGTGATCGCCATCCGGCACATGATGAACATGACCTGCTCGTTCGATCACCGCGTGCTCGACGGCGCCCAGGTCGGCTTCTTCCTGGCCGATGTTCGCAAGTTCCTCGAGGAGTGGGATCCCAACACGCCGGTCGGCTGACCGCACCGATGATCGACCGCTCGCACGCCGAGGCACTCGACGCGGCCGATCCGCTCGCGCGCTTCCGCGATCGCTTCGTCATCGCTGATCCCGGTCGCATCTATCTCGACGGCAACTCGCTGGGCCGGCTCTCGACGGACGTGCGCGAGGCGATCGCCGCGGTCGTGGCTGACTGGGGCGATCGGGTGGTCGAAGGCTGGCACGACTGGATCGAGCTTCCCCGCCGCGTCGGTGATCGGCTGGCATCGGTGGCGCTCGGTGCCCGGCCTGGCGAAGTGCTCATCGCCGATTCGGTGACGGTCAACCTCTACAAGCTGGCGCACGCAGCTGCAGATCACCGGTCAGGCCCGATCGTCACGGATGCAGCCAACTTCCCGACCGACCGCTACGTGCTCGAGGGCTTCGCCCGTCAGCGAGGTCGTCAGTACATCGAAGCCGATTCGGTCGAGGCCGCCATCGACGCGGCCCGTGGCGGAGTGCTCTGCCTGTCGCACGTCGACTATCGGTCCGCCGAGCTCCGCGACATGCGCGCCATCACCGGCTCGACCGATGCGCTCGTCATCTGGGACCTGAGCCATTCCGTCGGAGCGGTGGAGATAGACCTCTCGGTCGCCGATCTCGCCGTCGGCTGCACCTACAAGTACCTGAATGCCGGCCCCGGTGCGCCGGCCTTCCTCTATGTCCGACGCGAGCTGCAATCGAGCATGCAATCGCCGATCCAGGGCTGGTTCGGCCGGCGCGACCAGTTCGTCATGGGGCCTGGTTACGAGGCAGCCGACGGCATCGAGCGCTTCGCCGCCGGCACGCCGTCGGTCGTTGGGCTGGCCGCAGTCCACGCGGCAATCGGCCTCGTCGAGGAGGCTGGAATGGCGTCCATCGCCGAAAAGGGCCGGTCACTCACCAATCTTGCGATCGAGCTGGCAGATGCGCGGCTGGCGTCCATCGGCTTCTCGCTTGGCTCCCCCCGCGACGCATCACGGCGCGGTGCGCACATCGCGTTGCGTCACGCGGATGCCTGGCCGATCGCACGGGCGTTGATCGAACGGGCCGGCGTAGTGCCGGACTTTCGACCACCCGACGTCCTGCGCCTCGGCTTCGCGCCGCTGTACACCAGCCCCGTGGACGTGTGGGATGCGCTCGATCGGCTTCGAGGACTCGTCGAGCGCGGTGATCACCGCGCCGTCGCCGCCGGCGCGCGGCGAGTGACCTAGGCGACCTCGTCGTCGCGGCCACCAAGACGTCGCACCGCCGGTACCCACGCCAGCGCGCCGACGGCCTGGAGCGCCACGAACAGGAACAGGAGCAAGGCGGGGATCGCGAAGGTCGCCGTCGGAACGAGCCAAACGGTCGTGCCGTTGAGCAAGCCGGCCGTCTCGAAGTGGATCTGAAGCTCCGAGGGATCGAAGTCGACCCGCGGAGCCCCACGATCGAGGACGGTGGTCGTCAGTCCCTGGGGAACAGCTCCACCGCCACCGCCGGACGGTGGCGAGGCCGGCAGCAGGCCGGCGTCGGTGCTCGGAGCCGCCGACGGACTGAGCTGCTGCACCTCCGACGTTGCCGGTGTTGCGGATGCCGTCGCCCGGGGCGTCGGGTCGGCGCTCCTCGGCGTGCTTGCCGGGGTTGGGGTCGCGCCGACCGGTGGCAGCACGATCGAAGGCGGCGGCATTGACGGATTCGGAAGGGGCAGCGAGGGGAGCGAAATCGGCAGCGGCGTCGGTTTCGGCGTCGCCGTCGGCCGCGGCGTCGGTGTTGGAGCAGGAGGCGTTGGCGTTGGAGCTGGCGTTGGCGTGATCGTTGGCCCGGTCACCACGACGATCGGCGGCACGGCGAGCAGCGCTCCGGTTCCCCCGCAATTCTGATCGCGGTATGCGCGCGACGCCCATGTCAGGGATCCGGTGCTCGACGCCGTCGCCGTGATGGTGAAGCGCACCCATTGGAAGGTCTCGAGCCGCTCGCCGCCGCTATCGGTATGGATCTTCACCCGGTTGCCAGTGATCGCGTCGATGTGCCAGCCGCCGCCTGCATTCGACCCGGTCACGGTGGCTCCACCAATCACGAAGTTCGACGGGACGTCGACGAAGATGCAGCCGATCTCGCTCTCGCTGAGCAGCACCGCGGCGGGATCGGTGTTCGTCGCGGTAAGGGTGAACGTGGTTTGCACTCCGGTGGTCGCCGCCAGCGGAGATGCGACGAGCGTCCACAGCAACGATTCCGCGCTCACGCTCGCGGGAGCGACGCCCAGCGCAACGAGCGACGCCGCAAGCAGCGCGATCACCCGCCGGCAACGCATCACGCGACCCACAGCTCTGGGCGCCACAGGCGGACGGGCTCCTCGCCGGGCAGCGGCGCGTCGGCATCGGTCTCGATGCCGGTGATGAACTGAGTGACGAGCTCCTCCTGGAGCTGCGTGCCCGCGGCGTCACCCAGGCGCTTGAGTGCCTCTGTGACGGAGAGCGCCTTGCGATACGGGCGGGTCGTGGTCATCGCGCTGAACGCATCGGCCACGGCGAGCACGCGACCGATGAGGGGAATGGTCTCGCCCTCGAGGCCGTCGAGATAGCCATCGCCGTCCCAGCGCTCGTGGTGGTGGCGGATGCCGGCCCGCACCACCTCGACGTTCGGAACGTCCCGCACGATCGCGTCGCCCAGCGCGACGTGCTGCTGGAACATGGCGTATTCGCCCGCCGTCAGCTTGGATGGCTTGCGGAGAATGACGTCCGGAATGCCGATCTTGCCGATGTCATGCAGGAGCCCGGCGAGCTGGATCGTCCGCAGCATCTCGTCGTCGAGGCCCAGGCGCTGCGCAAGGAACACGGCGTAGCGGGCGACGTCCTCTGAGTGGCGCTTGGTGTAGCGGTCCTTGGTGTCGACCGCGATGACCAGCCCTTGCAGTACGTCGAAGCTGCCCGAGACAACGCGCTCCTCCTCGCCGGTCTGCGCGACGCGCACGCCGTCGCCGCCGCTCGCCTTGGCCTCGCTCAGCGCGACGACGGCAGCCGAGAGGAGGTCGGTCACGGAGGCAGCGTGCTCCGGATATGCGCAGATGCCGACGCTGACGCTGATCGGAAGCGCCTCCGAATCGCCGAACTGGACGCTCTCGTCGCGCAAGTCGGCGCGCAGCCGCTCGACGGCGACCTCCATCTCGGTGGTGCCCGAGCCGCGCTGCACGATCAGGAACTCGTCCGGACCGTAGCGGGCGACGCTGCCATCGGCGCCCTCCCGCGCGACGAGCGCGGCGACGCGAAGGAGGACCTGGTCGGCGGCCTCGTGCCCGTGCGTGTCGTTGAAGAGCCGGAAATTGTCGACGTCGACGAGCGCCACGCCGATCTCGGCCTTGTCGCGCCGCGCCGTCTCGACCTCCTCCGCGAGCAGGGCCACCACCGCCCCGTGGTTCAGCATGCCGGTCAGCGCGTCGCGACGCGTCGCGTCGAGCAGCTGGCGATGCTGACGGGTGAGCCGCGCCTGCGACGCTCGAAAGACGAGGAACAGCATCGCCGCCAGCAGGACGCCCGCCACCATCGTCACGAGCATGACGTCGCGCTGCGTGGCTTCCAGCCCGGCCATGAGCGTCCGGGCGTCGCGCCAGACAGCCACCACGGCGAGGGTCGTGCCGTCACCGCTGACGATGGGCAGATACTCCTGCACCATGCCGTTCGCGTTCGCAAGGCTGCCGGCGGCCTCGGTCGGCGTCCCCGCCTCGAGGAGAACCGCGGTCGAGCGAGCTTCCAGCGCGGCCGTCATCCCGCTCGGAATGCCGGCTGCTGTCCCGACGAGGTCACTGTCATCGCTGACGAGCACGCGGCCATCCACGTCGCGGATCTCGAGCCGCGCGATCGAGTCGTCGCGATCGGTGAGGACACCGAGCAGTCCGGACAGCTGGGCCGAGCGGTCATCGCCGATGCGGTCCGCCTCGAGGTCGCTCTCCCGCAGATTGCCGTTCACGAAGTACTCGACCAGCGAGGCGTCGCGGTCCACGACCCCGACGACGGTCGCGCCGCGGAAGTGCTCGGACGTCACGGCGACGAGGGCGCCGGCGGTCACGCCCAGAAGCGCGAGCGTCACGCCGAAGACGAGGGCGAGCAGCATCGGTCCACGGGCGTGCTGGCTTGGGCGCCGAGCGAGCAACATGAGCGAACCGTAGGCGCGCGGGGTCCCGGTGGTCGATAGGACCTCCGCCGGAAACGTACCGGGCGCCGAGCGCACCTCCGGGCGACGGGCACGCGACCGAGCCCGAGACGTAGGACCGCCGTGGTACTCCGGCGCTAGGTTGCCGGCCGGTGCTCGCGATATGCAGCCATTAGCCGGTCGGAATCCGCCCGCGGCAGGTACTTCACCGCCTCGCGCATCGTGACTCCGCTTGCCCGATGCGTGCGGGCTGCGAGCCACGCCGCAACTTCGTCCGGACGCTTCTTTCCCGCCTCGCGCAGAACCCAGCCGATGGCCTTGCGGATGAAGAACTCCTTCTCCTCAAGCATGCCCTCGGCCCGCGCCAGGAACCGATCGAGGGGCGCGCCGTGGCGGATCGGCCGCAGCTCCGCGAGGAGGGAGGCCCGCCGGACCCAGAAGTCAGCGTCCGCCGACCACCGGTCGAGATGCGGCGAGACGCCGCTCGGATCGGCCTCCACCAGGCGGCCGATGACGTCGCCGGCCAGGGCATCGACCAGCGCCCACGTCCGCGACTCGCGGACCAGGCGCTCCAGCAGCGCCAGGTCGTCCCCGGTGAGCAATCGTGCGAACCGGTCGAGGACGACGACGGCCGCCATCCGTCGCTCGTGGACAGGTTCCGACCAGAGCTCGTCGACGAGCTCCACGAGCCCACCATGGTCGATCGCCTGGCCGGCGCTGAGGTCGCGGACGGCGGCACGAATCTGCCATACGGTCGCGCCCAGGAACTCGAGGTCGCTCTTGAGGTAGCGCTTCTCGGTCTCGGCTCGCGCGGGCGTCGCCACCGAACGCAGCCGCTCCACGAGCGCGGTCACGAAGTCGCTCACGGGCGCATCCTACGGGCCTTCGCTAGACTCTCGGCATGGCCCTCGACGCGTCCCGTCCCGATTTCAGCGGCCTGGGCGAGCTCAATGTCGTCTCAAATCCGGCCGGTGGCCACGCGTCACCGTCGGACGTGATGTACCCGGGCGGCCCCCAGACCGATGGCGGCCTGCTGGCTCCCGGCGACCCGATTCCGGAGAATGCCGGCCCGGGTGGGCGACGGCCGGAGTGGCTGAAGGTCCGCATCGGCGCTGGCAGCACCTTCGCGAACACCAAGCACGTGCTGCGCGACGAGGCGCTCAACACGGTGTGCGAGGAGGCTCGCTGCCCGAACATGGGCGAGTGCTGGGCGCTCGGCACAGCCACGTTCATGATCCTGGGCAGCGTCTGCACGCGGAACTGCGGGTTCTGCGCCATCGCCACCGGCCGTCCGCCGATCACCGACTGGGATGAGCCGCGTCGCGTGGCCGAGGCGACGAAGC
>DASTTX010000184.1:0-8465 GCA_035759945.1 Candidatus Limnocylindria bacterium
GAGTGAGGCAGGGTGAAGGGCTCGCCGACCCGGATCGTGACGCGCGTCCGATGCGGCAGGCGCGAACGACCCGGAAACATGCGGTGCGACCCCGCGATCCCGACGGGCAGCACGGAGGCGCCGGAACGCATGGCCAGGTATGCGGCCCCGTCCTTGAACGAACGCATGCGTCCGTCGCGCGAGCGGGTCCCCTCGGGAAAGAGCGCAATCGGGCGGCCGTCGGCCAGGGCCTCGAGCGAGAAGCGCTGCGCCGCGCGGTCGCCCTCGCCGCGACGCACGAAGTACACCCCCGACTGCGTCGCCAGCCAGCCGATCAGCGGCCACCTGCGCATCTCGATCTTGGCCATGAAGTGCACGATCCGGCCGATCTGGTGGCCGGTCGCCCAGCCCAGCATTGGCGGGTCGAGGTTCGAGCAGTGGTTGGCCACGACGATGAACGCCCCGTTGCGTGGGATGCGCTCGACACCCTCGACCCGAAGGCCGAAGAAGAGCCGGCAGAAGCCGCCGATGATCGCCGCGCCGGGATGGTAGAACCAGCTACGCACCGATCTCACCCAGGCGGACGACGATCGCCTCGACGCACGCGCGCACGCTGAGGCGGCCCGTGTCGAGGACCAGCGCTCCTGCCGCCTGCCGCAGCGGGGCGATGGCCCGACCGGAATCAGCGGCGTCGCGGCGCTCGATCTCGGCCAGGTACTCGTCCAGGCGGTCCGGAGCGCCCATTTCGGCCGCGCGGCGCGCGGCACGCACCCGCGCGTCGGCCGTCAGGAACACCTTGAGCGATGCGTTCGGGAGCACGACCGTGCCGATGTCGCGGCCGACCATGACGGTGTGGCCCCGCGCGGCCACGGCACGCTGGACCTCGAGCATGGCGTCGCGCACCTCGGCGTGGCGGCTGACCGCACTCACCGCCCGATCGATGCGAGGCTCACGAACCTCCGCCGTGACGTCGCGGCCGTCGAGCCGAACGGTCTCGAACCGATCGGTCTGCTCCGGGCGCGGCCGCTCGACCTCGATCCGGCACTCGGTGGCCAGAAACCCGAGCAACGGCCCGTCCTCGACGTCAACGCCCCGCTCGACCGCGGCGAGCGTCAGCGCGCGATACATCAGGCCGGTGTCGACGAATGTCGCGTCGATCTCCTGCGCGAGCGCGTAGCCGATGGTGCTCTTCCCGGCGCCGGACGGCCCGTCGATGGCCACCGTGCGGCTCATGCCCGCTCCCCGACCAGCGCGCTCACCTCGCGCGGGCGCAGATGCCGCCACTCCCCCTCCCGCAGGCCGGCCAGGCTCAAGGAACCGAAGCGGGTCCGCACGAGACGCTCGACGCGGCTGTCGACGGCGGCGAACAACCGGCGCACCTCGCGCTTGCGTCCCTCGCCGAGCCGAACCCGCAGCCACTCCCCCTCTTCGACGCGATCGCGGACGACCTCGCGCGGCGGCAGCGCGCGACGCGCTGACAACAGCCGCGCCGAGCCATCCTCGAGCTGGACGCCGTTCAGCAGGCGCCGCAGCGCCGCTCCGCCCGGCGGCGGCGACACGAGCGCCGCGTACTCGCGCTCGTTCTCGTAGCGCGGATGGAGGACGCGGTTGGCCCACCCGCCGTCATTGGTGAGGAGCATCAATCCCTCCGACTCGACGTCGAGGCGGCCGGCCGGCCAGAGACGCTCGCCGCCGCTGTCGACCAGCGACACGACCGAGCGGCGACCTCGCTCGTCGCGTGCGGACGACAGGAACCCTCTGGGCTTGTGGACGGCGATGTGCACCGCGGGGGCCGCTCGCGACAGCTCACGGCCGTCGACCTCGATGTGATCGCGCTCCGGATCAGCCGAGTCGCCGATCGCGGCGAGTGCGCCGTTGACGCGGACGCGTCCATCGGCGATGAGGTCCTCCGCGCGCCGTCGGGACGTGATCCCGGCGCGGGCGATGATCTTCTGCAGGCGCTCAGTCGGCATCGGCGGCCGAGGCCAGCGCGGTGAGCTGCGCCGCGTCGCTCGACAGGGCCGGCAGGTCCTCGGTCGAGGTGAGCCCGAAGCGCTCGAGGAAGGTGAAGGTCGTGCCGAACAGGATCGGGCGCCCGGGCGTGTCACGCCGTCCCATCTCGGTGATGAGCCGCCGATGGAGCAGCGACCGGATTACGTAGTCGGAGTCGACGCCGCGCACGCGCTCCACGTCGCCGCGCGTGCACGGCTGGCGGTACGCGATGACCGCGAGCGCCTCCAGCGCCGCCGGCGACAGCCGCGCCTCTTCGCGCGCGGCGTATTCGGCCAGCCGGGCGCCGACCTCGGGGGCGGTCACGAGCTGCCACTGGTCATCGTTGCGCTGCACCCGGAGGCCGCGACGATCCTCCTCCAGGCGCTCACCGAGCGCCGAGAGCGCGCCCTCCGCCTGGAGCGCCGGGACGCCGGCGAGGCCGGCCAGCTCGGCGGTCGTCAGCGGACGCTCCGCGATGAACAGGAGCGCCTCCAGGTAGACGTCGAGGTCGTCGATCACGGCTTCGCCGCCTCGGGGAGAGCCTCGATCACGATCGGGCCGAACAGGTCGCTCTGCTCGGCTCGCACCTGCCGGCGTCGGACCAGCTCGAGCGTGGCGAGGAACGTGACCGCCGCCTCGGTGCGCGTCGTGCAGCGCGCGAGGATCGTCTGGAGCAGGACGCGGCCGCCACGCGACAGCGCCGCGCGCAGCACGGCGATCTGCTGGCCGATGGTGATCTCGCGCGCGACGATCTCCGGTGGCGGAGGCGTGGGCTCGGGGATGGCGGCCAGCGTCTCGAGGGCGGCGGCGAGCACGCCGGCGGGCATCGGCTCAGCGGGCACCTCGGGCAGGTCGGACTCGCGCGGCTCGCGACGCATCACCGGCGAGACGCCGTCGCGCTCACCGAGCGCGACGGCCGCGTCACGCAGCGCACGGTACTCGAGCAGGCGGCGCCGAAGCTCCTCCTCGTCCGGCTCCTCGCTTCCCTCCGGCAGCGGCGGCAGCGGCTCGGCCGGCAGCATCCGCTTCGACTTCAGGTAGATGAGCTGCGCGGCGATGGCAACGAACTCCGAAAGGTTCGCGGCGTCCACCGGGTGGCGAGCCAGGTGCGCGACATACGCGTCGGCCACCTCCGCCAGGGGCACGGTCAGGACATCCAGCTGTCGCGACTCGATGAGATGGAGCAGCAGCTGGAGCGGCCCCTCGAACACCGGCAGCGCGACGGTGAACTCGGCGGCGTCGCCGACCGGCACCGCGACCGCCTCCGCGGCCTCGATCGAGATGGGCTCCACGCCCTCAGCTGGCGTCATCGGCGTCCTTCAGGGCGGCCACTAGTCGAGCATCGGCTTCGTCCACGCGGCCGATGATGAAGGCTCCGACCCGCGGCCCGCAGCCCGCGGACGCAGCGAGGTCGGCCGACAGGCGACCGTGGTGCAGGTAGAGGTGAAACGGGTGGCGCCACGAGCGTGGATCGGCGCTCGCCAGGCGCCGAAGCGCCCGGGGTGCCAGCGCCTCGAGCAGGACGCCGCCGGCGCGGTGCCAGAGGCGCATGCGGTCCCCCTTGGCTGCATCGTGGAGCAGGGCGGCGGCCAGGAGATCGGCGTCGTCATGGCCAGAGGCGAGCAGCCTGTCCACCACGTCGAGCGCGTGGCGTCGGTCCGCGACCGGCATCGCTCGGTACAGCGCGAATGCGCGGTCGGACAGGACGCGACCCGCGAGCTCCTCCTCGGCCGGATCGACACGGGCTCGAACATGCGCCACCGCCTGCATGACCCTATGCACCGATGAGGACTCCGGTGATGCCGGCGACCGCGCGGAAGAGCAAGCCGAGCGGGCTGTCGGGCAGGATGATCAGGAGCAGCAGCACCAGGATGCCGTACGGCGCGTAGCGCTGGACCGTCATCGCGGTGCGTGGAGGCAGGAACGAGAGCACCGCGTTGTATCCGTCCAGCGGCGGGATCGGGATGAAGTTGAAGAGCGCCAGCAGCACGTTGAGCAGCACGACGTTGCGGACCAGGCTGACCAGGAAGCCGCCTTCGACGCCGGCGAGGTCCAGCACCCGGTAGATGACCGCAAAGCCGATGGCGACCACGAAGTTCGCGACCGGCCCCGCGGCCGCGACGAGCCACATGCTCCGCACCCCGTTGCGGAGGGCGTAGGGATTGACCATCACCGGCTTGGCCCACCCGAAGCCGGCGATGAGGAGCATGACGGCCCCGATCGGGTCGATGTGCGGGATCGGGTTGAGCGTCAGCCGGCCCATAGCGCGTGGCCGGCCGTCACCGAGCTCGTCCGCCACGAGGGCATGGCTGAACTCGTGGAAGGTGAGGCCCACCAGCAGCGCGATGACCGCCGCCAGCAGGACGTCGAGCGAGGGGGCGCCGAACAGCATCAGGCGAGGCGAGGGAGCAGGTCACCGAGGAGGGTGACGAGGCGCTTGGCGCCGACCTTGCCCATCTCGATCACCTCGGCGTGCGTCGCGCCCGTCTCGACGTCATCGGTCGCCTTGTTCGTCACCAGGCTGAAGCCGATGACGCGGACGCCGGCGTGCCGCGCGACGATGACCTCGTGGACAGTGCTCATGCCCACCGCATCGGCGCCGAGCCCGCGCAGCATGCGCATCTCGGCCCGGGTCTCGTACGAGGGTCCGGAGAGCATGATGTAGATGCCCTCGCGCAGCGCGACGCCGGTGCGATCAGCAGCCTCGCGTGCCATGGCACGTAGCTCGGGGTCGTAGGCATCTGTCAGCGGCGGGAAGCGCTCGCCGAACCGATCGAGGTTCGGGCCCAGCAGCGGGTTCTCGCCGGACAGGTTGATGTGGTCGCCGATGAGCATCACGTCGCCGGGATCGAATTCCGGATCGAGGCCACCGGAGGCGTTGGTGACGACGAGTGTCTCGATGCCGAGCGCAAGCACCGAACGCAGGAGGATGGTCGCTTCGCGCTGTGAGTAGCCCTCGTACGGGTGCGCGCGGCCCGAGAGGATGAGGACCGGCGTGCCACCGACGGTTCCCGCCACGAGCTGGCCGGCGTGGCCCGCGACGGCACCCTGTGGCACGTTCGGGATGT
This sequence comes from Candidatus Limnocylindria bacterium, assembly GCA_035759945.1. Taxonomy (GTDB): domain Bacteria; phylum Chloroflexota; class Limnocylindria; order QHBO01; family QHBO01; genus JACDBZ01. Next base: position 5,040 of record DASTTX010000184.1, read on the forward strand.
CGCCGTAGGAGAGCTGCAGGCGAGGCTCCTCGTCGAGGAGCTCGACCACGCCACCCAGCCCGGACCCCAGGATGGCCGCCAGCTTCGGCTGCGCCACGCGCGGATCGGCGGACAGCCACGCCGTGATCCTCTCGGTCGCCTCCGAGATGCGTCGATCGAGCTCCGCTCCGTAGATTCCGTCGGAGAGCGCGCCGAGGGCCGGCTGGGGCACCTACATCCGCTCCAGCAGCTCGCGCTTCTTCGCCTCGTACTCCTCCGCGGTGATGAGGCCCTTGTCGCGAAGCCCGGCCAGCCGCTCGAGGGTGGCCCCCAGGTCATCGGCCGGGTTCGATGCGGCGGGCGCGGGCGGTGGTGGCGCAGCCGGCGCGGCCGGGGCCGGCGCATCGGCGCCGCCTTCGGCATACACCGCGACCCGATCGGAGCCGGCTCTCGGCGCCATCGGCTCGGCGCGCTGCATCTCGGGCGCGGGCGCCTGGCGCTGATAGCGCGGTGGGGCGAGATCGGGCTGCTCGAGCATCGTCTTCTGGTCGAACATCGCCTTCTTGAAGGTGACCGGGTCGGCGATCATCGGGAAGTCGGCCACGTTGGCGCCGCCGACCTCCTCGGCCGCGGTCAGGATGTCGAGCGTCCCGAAGCCGAAGATGCGCCCGAACACGCTCTGATCGAGCCTGGCGTCGTTGATCTTCTCGAGGCTCGTGTCGCTCACGCTCTTGTTGAGCACGCCCTCGGCGCGCATCACGCGCCGGGTGGTGATGAGCCATTCCTGGTTGCGCCAATCCCAGAGCACGAAGCCGATCCAGCCGATAGCGCCCAGCAACGCGGCCACGGCGATGACGGTGACGGCGCCATCGATGGTCGGATTGTCGAGCACCTGTCCGCGGTTCGTGCCCACCCACAGCGCCAGGGCCAGCGCCACGATGGCGACCAGGATCCATACCCACGTTCGCGCGATCACGGCGAACCAGTGTTGGCGGCTCTCGTAGACGACCTCCTCGTTCCGGCTGAGGAGGTTCTTGGCGTAACTCATGGGCCTCGTACGCTCCGCTTCAGGCTCTCGGATGCGCCCGCGCGTAGACCTCGCGGACGCGCTCGCCGGTCAGGTGGGTGTAGAGCTGGGTGGTGCTGATGCTAGCATGGCCCAGCAGCGCCTGGACCACGCGCAGATCGGCCCCGCCCTCCAGCAGGTGCGTCGCAAAGCTGTGCCGGAATGTGTGCGGTGTCACCCGCTCCGACACCCCCGACGCCTCCGCCCAGCGCTTCACGAGCCTCCACACCGACTCTCGCGACATGCGCTTGCCACGGGTGTTGACGAAGACCGCCGGTGTCGGCGTGGCGCCCGTCCATGCCTGGCGCGGACCGGACCGATACCGATGCAGGCGCTCGCGGGCCTCCTCCCCCATCGGCACCCTGCGCTCCTTGTTGCCCTTGCCGATGACGCGCACCTGGGCGTTGGGCACGTCGACCCGGTCCGTGTCCAGACCGACCAGCTCGCTCACCCGCAGGCCGCAGGCATAGAGGAGCTCCAGGATGGCCCGATCACGGACGCCGATGTCGTCGTCGGCCGGCGGTGCATCGAGGATGCGCGCCACGTCGTCGGGCTCGAGCACGTCGGGCAGGTAGCTGCCCGGACGCGGTGCGTCGACCAACGCCGGAACGTCGCGGGTGGCGTAGCCCTCGCGCAGGGCGAAGGCGTAGAAGCTCCGTACCGCGGCCGATTTCCGCGCCTGGGTGCTGCCCTTGGCGCCCCCGCGCTGGAGCGCGGCCACGAACTCGAGCAGCGGCTGCGGATCGTCTCGCCACCGGCGGCCCGCGTGCGCCGCGAACTGCGCAAGATCACGGCGGTACGCGGCGATGGTGAGGGGCGACAGGCCACGCTCGACACGCAGCTCGACCAGGAAGGCCTCGATGGCCTCCTCGAGATCCGTTGCGGTCATGTCAGCGTCGCGGCATCACTTCGCGGCGCGGAGGAGCGCCTCGGCGGCGGCGTGGGCCTCCTCCCCCGCTCCCTCGCCAGCGAGCATCGCCGCCAGCTCCTGCGGGCGTTCGTCGGCCGAGAGCACGCGCGCCTCGGTCAGCGTCCGACCGTCGGCCACCCGCTTGCCGATGACGACGTGGGCGTCGGCGTGGGCAGCGACCTGCGGCAGGTGGGTGACGCACAGCACCTGGTGGTAGGCGCTGAGCGATCGCAGCCGCTCGCCCAGCGCAGCCGCGTTGCGGCCACCGACGCCGGCGTCGACCTCGTCGAACACCAGCAGCGGCGTCTCGTCAGCAGCGGCAAGCACGACCTTGAGCGCCAGTGACAGGCGGCTGGCCTCGCCGCCCGACGCGATTCGGCCGAGCGGCCGTGCCGGCTCGCCGGGGTTCGGGGCGAAGGTGAAGGTCACGTGGTCGCCACCGCTCGGGCCGATCTCGGCCGCGCTCAGCTCGACGCCGAATGCGTCCGCGGGCAGGCCGAGCGGCGGGAGCTCGGCATTGACTGCCGCCGCCAGCCGTTCAGCGGCCGTATGGCGCGAGGCAGTCAACGCCGTCGCCGCCGACTGAAGCGCATCCAGGCGCTCGACCTCCTCGGCCCTGAGCCGTTCCCGTTCGCCCTCCTGGTTCTCGAGCCGTTCGAGCTCGGCGGCCGATTCCTCGCCGAAGGCGACGACGCTCTGGAGGGTGTCGCCATACTTCCGGCGCAGGTCGTACAGCAGGGCCAGCCGCTCCTCCGCCGCAGCGCGAGCGGCCGGGTCGAGGTCCATGGCGTCTGCTGCGGCGCTGATATCCCGGGCGAGCTCCGATGCCTCCGCGGCCAACGCAGCGGCGCGGTCGACCAACGCCACGAAGCGCTCGTCATGCTGCGCGGCGGTCGCGAGGCTGCGCTCGACGCTCGCGAGCGCGTCGCCCGTGCCGCCATCGTCGCGCAGGCCGGCAATGGCTTCGGCGGCTGACCGCACGATCGTCTCGGCGTGCTCCGCCGCGCGCAGCGCGGCCTCCAGCTCGGCGTCCTCGCCCGGCCGCGGCGACGCCGCCACGATCTCGTCGACCTGGTGGCGCAGGAGCTCGACCCGACGGGCGAGGTCGTGGGGGTCCGTCAGCAGCTCCGCGGACGCGGCCGCAACCGCCCGCCAGGCGCGATACGCGTCATCCACGGCCGCGACCAGCGCCGCATTCGCGGCGAAGCCGTCCAGCAGCGCGAGCTGATGCGCCGGCTCCAGGAGCCGCTGCTGGTCGTGCTGGCCGTGGATCTCGCCGAGGCGCGCGCCCAGCGCTGCCAGCCCGCCGACCGTCACCGCCCGATCGTTGACGCGGGCGAGCGAACGGCCGTCGGCGCCGACCTCGCGCCGCACGATGACCGAGCCCTCGCCTGCAGCGATCACGTCGGCCAATGCGTCCTCCGGCTGCAGCGGCGGCGCATCGAAGATCGCCTCCACGCGAGCCGCATCC
>DASTTX010000185.1:0-16165 GCA_035759945.1 Candidatus Limnocylindria bacterium
GCCGCCTTCATCGCTCGGAGCTGAACGAACGGTCGTCTGCGGCGCGTCGTCGTCGAGTGCGCGCACCACCAGGTTCAGGCGTCCCCGCCGTGCGCGCCGGACGGCGACCGGGTGGACCACCTCCGCGCCCAGGTCGGCGAGCAGCTCGAGCTGAAGCGCGTCGACCGTCGGCAGGAAGCGCGCGGCCGGCACGAGGTGCGGATCGGCCTCCAGCACGCCGCCGACGTCCTTGAACAGCTCGCAGCGGGCGGCGCGCAGGGCCACGGCGAGCGCGACCGCCGAGAGGTCCGTGCCACCGCGGCCGAGGGTGGTCAGCTCACCGTGGGTGCCGATACCCTGGAAGCCGGCCACGACAGGCACTAGCCCGTCGGCCAGCGCCGACCGCAGCGGTCGCGACAGGACGCGGCGGACCTCGGCGCCCAGGTGCGCCGCGGCGGTGCGGATGCCGGCCTCCGCGCCGGAGAAGGACCGCGCGGGGATGCCGCGCGCCTGGAGGCCGAGCGCGAAGAGCGCCGCCGACAGCGCCTCACCGGTCGCCAGGGCGCGATCGGTCTCGCGGGCGAGCCCGGAGCCCGCCTCCTGGGACGGCTCGCGCAGCCAGCCGGCTCCCTCGTCGGGCAGGAGCACGCGGGCGGCGCCCAGGATCGTATCGGTCACGCCCTCGAAGGCGCTGACCACGACCACCGGGCGCAGCCCGGCGTCGCGCTGTCGCTCGACGACCGAGACCGCAGCTGCGATGTCCTCGGGGCGCCGGAGGACCGAGCCGCCGAACTTGTCGACCACGACCTCGGACGGCTGCCCGGACGGCGACATGGTCAGGCCGGCGGAGCAAAGGCCGAGGGCGCCTCGATGCCCTCGCCGCGCGGCAGCGGGCCCCCGGCGCGCACGATCTCGGGGAGCTCGTCGAGCGATCCGATGCGGCGCACGTCCGTCGGCATCGGCTCATCCGCCGGCGTGATGTTCATGCCCTCCTGACGGTCGAGCCAGACCGCGTCGATGCCGGCGCTCCACGCGCCACGCACGTCGGCGCGGTACGAGTCACCGACCATCAGCGCCGACGCGGCATCGACGCCGACCGAGTCGAGCGCCATTCGATAGAAGGCGGGATTCGGCTTGGCGACGCCGACGGCCCCGGATGGAAGGACGAAGTCGAGGTACCTGTCCAGCCCGAGCTCGGCCAGGATGCCGCGCAGGTTCGAGCCCCAGTCGCTGACGACGCCGATGCGGACGCCCATCTCGCGCACCGTCGCCAGCATCGGCTCGGCATCGGGGAAGGGCTCCCAGGAGTCGGCCGCGAACTGGCTGGCCAGGATGCGGTCGAGCGTCTCGTTGCGCGCCTCGACGCCGAGGCGGCCGAGCATGACGCTGTGGTACTGGCGCCAGTACGCCTCGATGCGCTGATCGTCGGTCCAGGTGTCGTTGCCGGGCCGGTGGTACTCGTCCCAGAACCAGCGGTCGGCCTCCTCCCATGCGCGGCGCATCCCCTCCTCGGTCACCGGGTGGCCGTCCTCCGTCAGCACGCCGGACAACGCATCGGCCAGGGTGCGTCTCGGCGTGAGCAGGGTGAACCCGGCATCCAGGCACAGGAGTCGGTAGCTCATGGCGGCAAACGGTAGCGCACCGCGCGAGACCGATGCGTCCGCAGGCCTCGCTGCTACGCTCCGTCCATGCCCGCCTCTGCGGAGACCCTGCGGGTCCGCCATCACCTGCTCGAGTGGTACGACCGCGACCACCGCGACTTCCCGTGGCGACGCACGCGCGACCCGTACGCCGTGCTCGTCAGCGAGGTCATGCTCCAGCAGACCCAGGCATCGCGCGTGGTCGACCGATTCGTCCGCTTCATGGACCGGTTCCCGACGGCCGACGCGCTTGCCGCCGCGCCGACCGCGTCCGTGCTGGCCGAGTGGAGCGGCCTGGGCTACAACCGTCGGGCGCTCGCCCTCCAGCGCGCGGCCGCGATCGTGGCGCGGGACGGGTGGCCACGCGACGTCGCGGGTCTGGAGCGTCTGCCGGGCGTCGGGCCGTACACCGCGCGAGCCGTCGCGTCCCTCGCCTTCGGCGTGCCGACCGGCGTGGTCGACACCAACGTGCGCCGCTGGCTGCTGCGCCGCTTCGGTGGTGCCGACGCACAAGCCGCACTCCAGGCGCGTGCGGACGCGCTGGCGGCGTCCGGGACCGGGCCGTCCATCGCGGCGTGGACCCACGCCAGCATGGAGTTCGGCGCCGCCATCTGTCGGCCCCGCAACCCTCGCTGCGATTCGTGCCCCGTCGCCGACGGCTGCCCGTCGCGCGGCGCCGCGGCCGCCGTGCCGGTCCCACGGCAGCCGGCCCTGCAGGGATCAGATCGAGCGGTGCGGGGCGCGGTGCTCCGTCAGCTGGCCGTAGCGGCGGGTCATGCGCTGAGCGAGGCTGCGGCGCGCGAGCGGATCGCGGCGGACGTGGACGGCGAGCGCTGGGAGCGGATCCTGGCCGCGCTGGAGCGCGACGGCCTCCTCCATCGGCGGGGCGGAACCGTGGCGCTGGGCGCGGCTACAATCGGCCGATGAGCACGAAGTTGACGGTCGGCGACCAGCTTCCGTCGGTCGGCCTGCGCGCCACCGACGGCTTCCTCCTCAACCTGCGCAGCTACGTGACGAAGCAGGCGGCCGTCTTCCTGTTCTTCGGGGCACCAACCCTCAAGGGCGCCGCGCGCCGACGTGGGCTGAAGGCAATCGAGGCACTGGTCGCGGGGTTCGATCGGCTGCGCGAGGCCGGGATCGCGATCGGCGGCATCAGCACCGACTCGGAGCAGCAGCAGAAGAAGTTCGTCGAGGAGCGGGAGCTGCCCTTCCTCCTTTTCAGTGACGAGCGTCGCTCGGCGGTCGGGCTGCTCGGCATCGAGACCGCGGCCGAGGGCGAGAACATCAATATCGCCAAGCCCGTCGCCGTCGCCGTCGATCGCGACGGCATCATCCGGGCGGTCATCGATCCGGTGACGCCGGAAAGCCTCGTCGACGATGTCATGCGCGCCCTGGCCGAGCCGATCCCGGCCGCGACCGAGGACGCCCCGGCGACCTCGTAGACCACCATGCTCGCCGCGCGGCTGCATGCCCCCGGCGAGGCCTTGCGCCTGGTCGACGTCCCTCGGCCCGAGCCAAGCGGGAGCCAGGTGCTCGTCCGCGTTGCGGGCTGCGGCGTCTGCCACACCGACCTCCACATCGCCGATGGCACCCAGACCCGAGTCGAGCTGCCGCTGACACTGGGCCACGAGGTCGCCGGCCACATCGAGGCAGTCGGGCCCTCGGCGGCGGGAGCCCTGCGGCGCGCCCGCCTGGCGGTTGGCGACGCGGTGCTCGTCTTCGGCGGCTGGGGCTGCGGTTCCTGCCGTGAGTGCGTCGCCGGATCGGAGCAGCGCTGCGAGCGCTCACGCGCTCCGGGCTTCCAGGTGGACGGCGGCTATGCCGAGGCCCTGCTCGTTCCCGATCCACGCCACCTGGTCCCGCTGGGATCGCTGGATCCGGTCCGTGCCGCCCCGCTGGCGGACGCCGGCGTCACGCCGTACCGCGCCGTGCGGCGTGCGGAGCCATGGCTGTCCGATGGCGCGCGGGTGCTCCTCATCGGCTGCGGCGCGCTGGGCCAGTTCGCGCTCCAGTACCTGCGACTGATCGCGCCAGGGGGGCCGTCGCTGGCGGTCGCGGTGCGCGAGCTCGACCCCGGGCGGCTCGAGCGCGCGTCGTCCCTCGGGGCGGACATCGGCCTGCTCGACGGCGACGGAACCATGGCGCGAGACGCGCTCGGCGGCCCGGCCGACGTCGTCTTCGACTTCGTCGGCAACGACCAGACCCTGCGGCTCGGCGCGGACGTCGTCGCGCCGGACGGCCTGGTGATGCTCATCGGCGAGGCCGGGGGTCACCTTTCGTTCGGCTTCGACCGGCCGCCGGTCGAGTCGTGGGTGACGACCGTCGCGTGGGGCTCCCACGCCGAGCTGAGCGACGTCGTCCGACTGGCGCGCCGCGGGCGGATCCATTGGAATGTCGAGCCGATGCCGCTGCGGCAGGTCGCCGAGGCCCACGCGCGCTTGCGCCGCGGCGACGTCGACGGTCGGCTCGTGCTCGTGCCTGGCTAGCCGAACAGCCGCGTCGAACGCCGCCCCGAATCAGCCGCCGAACAGACGGCCGAAGATGCCCTTGTGCTCGTCGCGACGGACGTAGAACGGCGCGGCAGTGGCGTCGTAGGTGGCGAGGAGCGCCGGCGCGCGCAGATCGGTCACCGCCAGGAGGCGGCGCGAGCCGAGGTGCTCGGTGGCCACGGCGTGCAGCCGGTTGCGAACGGCGTCGAAGTCGCCCAGCACGGCGTCGGGAGCCATCTGGATGCCGGCCGTCCAGGCCGTCCCGGCGCGCAGCAGCCAGGCGCGCGCAACCTGCGGCAGGTCCTCCAGAGCGGCGCGCAGCTCGCGTCCGAACGGATCGGGCACCTGTTCGGGCACCTCGAGCGGTGGCATGTCTCCCAGCGGGCGCCGGGCGCGCAGCGCGTCCGGCCGGTTCGGATCGATGCCCGCGGCCAGGAACGGGAGGACGCCCTCCGCGATATCGACCTGGCTGGGCGCACCCGGATCGATCACCACCCGCTCCTGGGCGGCATCGGCGCGCTCGAAGAGGTCGCGCGCCGGGAGGCGCACGTGGTCGCTGCCTGGCGGGCCGAAGTCGCGCAGCACGTCGACGCTCGAGAAGGCGGCGATGAAGCGGTTGCCCTCGTCGTCGGTGCCATGGCGATAGGCGTCGGTGGAGAGGCGTTCGGCGTCCGGGCTCTCGCCCGACGACGACCGGATCGGCACGAGCAGCTCACGGTCGATGAGCTGGTCGAGGCGCGGCGCCAGCTCGCCCGGCTTCGGCTCCGTCATGCGCGCACCGCCCCGAGCTTGCCGAGCGCGTCGTCGATGCGCGCGAGCGAGCGCTCGCGACCGAGGAGCTCGAGGGAGGCGAACAACGGGGGCGAGATCGGTCGCCCGGTGATCGCCATGCGGATGGGTGAGAAGAAGTCGCCTGCCTTCATCCCCGCCGCCTCGGCGGCGGCGCGGCATCGCTGTTCGAGCACCTCTGCGCTGAAGTCGGCGGGATCGAGCGCGGCCAGCGTGTCGCGGGCCCCCTCCAGCGCGGCGCGCGCCTCCTCGGGACCGCCCTTGCGCGGCTCGAGGTCCGCGGGCTCGTACCACCCGGCCACGACGTCATCGGGCTCCCATGCGAAGCCGATGAGCTCCGACACGTCACCGAGCTTGACCAGGCGCTCCTTGACCAGCGGCACCATGCGCAGGAGGTCCTCGTCGGCCACGGCGGCAGGCACGAAATCTCGCAGCCGCAGCGCCAGCTGCTCATCGGCCAGGGCGCGGATGTAGACGCCGTTCAGGTGATCCAGGCGGTCGCGGTCGAAGATCGCGCCGCCCTTGTGCACCTTGTCGATCTCGAAGCGGTCGGCGAGCTCGTCGAGGCTGAAGATCTCCTCCTCCGTGCCCGGCGACCAGCCCAGGAAGGCGAGGAAGTTGACCATGGCCTCCGGCAGGTAGCCCTGCTCCCGGTACGCGCTCATGGCCGTCTGCGACTTCCGCTTGCTCATCTTCGACCGATCGGCGTTGAGGATGAGCGGGATGTGCCCGAAGCGCGGCTCGCGGTAGCCGAGGGCGCGGATCAGCGCGATGTGCTTCGGCGTGTTGGAGAGGTGGTCCTCGCCGCGGATGACGTGGCTGATCTCCATCGCCTCGTCGTCGACCACGACCACGAAGTGGTAGAGCGGCATGCCGTCGTTGCGGACGATCACGAAGTCGCCGAGCAACGAATTGTCGAACTCGACCTCGCCTCGGACCAGGTCGTCGAAGCGGATGACCTCCGGCTCGACCTTGAAGCGGATGACCGGCTTGCGGCCCTCGGCCTCGAAGGCGGCGCGCTCCGCATCGGTCAGGTTGAGGCAGCGCCGGTTGTAGCGCGGTGGCTCCTTGCGCGCCTCCTGGTCCTTGCGGACCGCCTCCAGCTCCTCGGGCGTGCACCAGCAGCGGTAGGCGGCGCCCGAGGCGAGAAGCCGATCCGCCTCCCTCGCATAGAGCTCCATGCGGAGGCTCTGGCGATAGGGCGCGAACGGGCCAATGTCGTCGCCCTCGGCGGCCTGCGGCCCCTCGTCCCAGGTGATGCCCAGCCAGTGCAAGTTGTCGATGATGTCGCGCTCGAACTCGAGCGTGCTCCGAACCGTGTCCGTATCCTCGATGCGCAGCACGTACGTCCCGCCGGCGTGGCGCGCCGTGAGGAAGTTGTAGAGGCTCGTTCGCGCGGTGCCGATGTGCAGCGGCCCGGTCGGGCTGGGTGCCATGCGCACCCGCATCGGTCGATCCATGCGCCGATGCTAGCAGGGCGTTGGGTCTAGGCACCGCCCGACGGCAGGCCTATCATCCGCGCCTGCACCGATAGGAGGCCGACGTGGTCCGACACCCCGAGCGCGACCCCTACGACCCGCCGCCCCAGTTCGAGCCGTACCAGGGACCCGGCTTCAATCACTGGGATGACATCACGCCGCCGATCTTCGACGACGAGAACACGCCCACCGAGCGCAAGCCGCGGCTGCTCGCGGCCAAGTTCGAGAGCAGCTCCCGCGAGGCCGAGATCTTCCTGCACGATCCGGTCTCGTCGCTGGTGAACGGCACGGTCGAGGGCATCAGCAGCGCCATCCAGGACGCCTCCGAGCTGCCCCGGGACCCATATATCGCGACGCTGGTCATCAACCATCACCGCCGGCTCGACTACCGCGTCATCCGCGCCACGGCGATGGTGGATGACGAGTCGATCGGCATCACCATTCACAAGGAGGACGGCTAGCCAGCCGGCGGTCCGATGCCCTGTCGGGCGTGCGGCGGCGCCAACCCGGAAAGCGCCAGATTCTGCGGTTCGTGCGGTGCGTCGCTGAGCGCGACGTGCCCGCACTGCGGCGAGCCGGTCCGGGGGACGAACCGCTTCTGCACGGCCTGCGGCGAGCCGGTCGACGGCGCCCGGGCGGTCGAGCGGCCCTCAGCGCCCGTGGCCGAGCGGCGGCGGGTCTCGATCCTGTTCGTCGACGTCGAGGACTTCACCGGCCTGGCCGAGCATCTCGACCCCGAGGAGATGCGGACCGTCCAGTCGCGCTACTTCGAGGCCGCGCGCTCGGTCGTGGCGACCTACGGCGGAACGATCGAGAAGTTCATCGGCGATGCGGTCATGGCGGTCTGGGGCGCGCCGTTGGCGCATGAGGACGATGCGAACCGGGCGGTGCGAGCCGCGATCGACCTGGTCGACGCCGTGCGACTCCTGGGCGGAGTGACCGCCAATCGGTCACTCGCCGCGCGGGCCGCGGTGAGCAGTGGGGAGGCGGCCGTCACCCTGGGTGCCATCGGGCAGGGGATGGTCGCCGGCGACCTCGTCAACGCTGCGGCCCGCCTCCAGTCGCACGCCCCATCCGGCAGCGTCCTGGTGGATGCGGCGACGCGCGAGATGGCACCCATGGCCGCCGCGTACGAGCCCGTCGGCGAGCTTGCGCTGAAGGGACGGACCACGCCGGTCGTCGCGTTCCTGGCGAGCCCGTTGAGCCGGCCGGCGCACGGCGTCGAGCGCGCGTCGCACGCTGGTCCGTTCGTCGGCCGGGAGCACGAGCTGGCCGAGCTGATCGGCCTCTTCGAGCGAACCGTCCGCGATCGGCGCAGCCGGCTGGTCTCCGTGACCGGTATCGCGGGCATCGGCAAGAGTCGCCTGGCGTGGGAGCTGGGCGAGCAGATCGAGGCACTCCCCGAGCAGGTCGCCTGGCACACGGGGCGGGCGCCGGCCTACGGCGACGAGGTCACCTTCTCGGCGGTGGGGGACATGCTGCGACGGAGGATTCGCCTGGCCGATGACGCCGAGCCGGAGCTGGCTCGTCGTCAGCTCCGAACGGCGCTCACCGAGATCGTCCGGGACGACGCCGAACGCGCCTGGATGGAGCCGCGGCTGGCGGTGCTGCTGGCGGACGATCCGCTGGCTGCATTCGAGCGCGATGAGCTCTTCGCGGCCTGGCGGCGCTTCTTCGAGCGCGTCTCCGACTCGGCACCGACGGTGCTCGTCTTCGAGGACATCCAGTGGGCCGACCCGAGCCTGCTCGACTTCATCGAGCACGTGGCCGCGTGGGCTCGCGAGCATCCGATCCTGATCGTGACCCTGGCTCGGCCGGAGCTGCTCGAGCGGCGGGCGGGCTGGGGCGCCGGGGTGGCGAGCTTCTCGTCGCTCCACCTCGAGCGCCTCGCGGACGACGCGATCCGGCAGATGCTCGCCGGCCACGTTCCGGCCGTCCCGGCGCAGCTGATCCCGACCATCCTGGCGCGCGCTGGTGGGATCCCGCTGTACGCGGTGGAGGTCGCTCGCGCGCTCGCCGACCTCGCACCGGGTGACGGCGCTCCGGGCGTCGATGTGCCCGAATCCCTGCATGGCGTGATCGCCGCGCGCGTCGACGCCCTGCCCGGCGAAGAGCGCCGCCTGTTGCTCACGGCGGCGGTGCTCGGGCGTCGTTTTCGGCCCGACGCGCTCCGCGCGGTCGCGTCGGGGGACCCCGAGATGGTGCGCCGGCACACCGATGCCCTCGTGCGCCGGGAGCTCCTCGCCGTCGACGAGGAGCTCGCCTCGCCGGGGCGTGGTGAGCTCGCCTTCGTGCAGGACTTGGTGCGCGAGGTCGCGTATGCCACCCTCTCGCGAGCCGAGCGCCGCTCACTGCACCTCGCCGCCGCGCGCTGGCTCGAGACCCGTTCGGAGGACGAGGTGGCCGAGTCGCTGGCCCGTCACCTGCTGGAGGCGCATCGCCTGGCGCCGGAGCATCCCGACGCCAATCGGCTCGCCCGTCGCGCGGTCGCCGCGCTCCGACGAGCGTCGCAGAACGCCATGCGCCTGCACCTGCCGGACCGCGCGCTCGACCACCTGGAGCACGCCCTGAAGCTGACCGACGTAGCCGAGCAGCGCGCCCTCGTGCTCGAGGAGGCGGCCGCGGCGGCCCGCGCCAGCGCGCGCCTGACACTGGCCGAGGAGCACCTGCGCGAGCTCGTGAAGCTCCACGCCGATGCCGGGCGCAGCCGCGAGTCAGCCGCGGCCCGGGCGCGCCTGGCCAGCGTGCTCCTGATGGAGCAGCGCAACGAGACGGCCATCGCCGAGCTCGAGTCGGCGCTGCGCGCCGGCCGGCGCATCGAGACCTACGACGCGGGTGTCGAGCTGGCATCACAGCTGGCGCGCGCCCGCATGCTGGTTGGCGAGTACCGAGCGGCACTGCGCTGGGCTGATCGGGCACTGGAGGCCGCGGAGCAGCGTGGCCTGGAGGTCGTGGCCACCGACATCCTGATCACGCGCGGCACCACGCGCTTCTCGCTGGGCGACGAGGACGCCGGGCTCGCCGATCTGCGCCTCGCCATCGATCGAGCGGAGGCAGCCGGCAACCTGACCACCGAGCTTCGGGCCCGCAACAACCTGGCCTGGCTGGTTGTGACCGATGACCCTCGCGCCAGCTTCGAGGCGGCGCGCGAGGCGGTCACGCTGGCGACCACCATGGGCGTCGGCGACATCGCGTCGCAGCTCGGCGAGGTCGCCACCGCCGTCGCGGTGGACACCGGCGATTGGGACTGGGCGCTCGACGCCGCCGACGAGCTGGCACGTGGGCCGCTGCCCGAGGCCAACCGCGTCAACATCGCGGCATCGATCGCCATCATCCGGGCACTGCGCGGGGATCCGGAGCCGATGGCGACGCTCGACGCCCTCGCCTCGGTCGCCGCCGATACCGACGCGCAGATCGTGGCCGGCGTGACCTTCGCCCGGGCGTGGTCCGCCTTCGTCTCCGGCGACCTCGAGGCGGCGCAACGGCTGGCTGCCGAGGCCGCCGCCTCGTGGCTCGGTCCGGAACGAGTCGACGCCTGGACGCTCGCCGGCCGGGCGGCATTGTGGCTGGGGGATGCGGCGGGGGCCAGCCTGGCACGCGGCGCGGTGGCATCGGCCAACGTGTCAGGCCGGGCGGTCGACGCACGCCTGCAGACCCTGGACGCCGGGCTATCGACACTGCGCGGCGAACCGGCCGCACGCGACGCGTACCGCATCGCCGCCGAGTCGTGGCGCCAGCTCGATCTGCCGCTGCATCTGGCCCTCTGCGAGCTTGACGAGCACCTCCTCGGCGGGGACGGCGAGCCGCCGGAGGAGGCGCTGCGCATCCTCGAGGAGCTGAAGGCCGATGGCCTCGTGTCCCTCCTCAGCCTTCGGCGGCCAGGCTCGCGCGCACGACGGGCTCGATCGCATCGACCCAGCGTGCGTACTGCACCCCCGACGGATGCAGACCGTCCGGCGCGACGAGCCGCTCGTCCTCGCTCGCGAGCTCGCTGATCTCGAAGATCTCCGGCACGAATGGAATGGAGCGCTGCTCGCTCGCCTCGCGCAGGATGGCGTTCATGCGGACGATGGCGTCGCTCTGCTGCATCGGGTCGCCATAGTCACCGCCGCGTGGGGTCCTGGTGTAGTCGGGCGTGGCGACGCACAGGATGCGCGACGGCGGCAGGCGGCTGAGCAGCTCCTCGAGGATGATCGTCACATTCCCGGCGTAGACCAGGTCCGGAACGCCGCGGACCACGTCGTTGACTCCGATGAGGACGCTGACGTACTCCGGTTGCAGCCTATCCAGCTGTGGCAGCTCCTCCGTGATGAGGTCGGTCGAGGTGTAGCCGTTGACGGCCAGGTTCGCGCCCAGCTCCAGCTCCGGCAGCCGTTCCACGAGCTGGCTCGGCCAGCTCTGATCGGGCGTCACCGACGTGCCGATGGTGTAGGAGTCCCCGAGCGCCACGTACCGCACCGCCTCCTCCGTCAGATGTGGGATCGCTAGGCTACCTCGCATGCCACGTGCCGCCGCGAGACGGGAATGTTTCTGACCGGGACGCTCCTCAATGTCGCGACGGTGCTGGTCGGCACCGCGGTCGGCGTGCTGCTCGGCACCCGCGTGCCCTCCCGCGTCAACGAGGCGCTCACCACCGGCCTCGGCTTCTTCACGCTCCTCCTCGCCATCAGCATGGGGCTCGGCGTCTTCACCAGTCCCGACGCCCGGGCCGGCGACGACCTGGCGGTGCTGGCCGCGGTCCTGGGCGGCGTCGCCATCGGGGAGCTCCTTCGCCTGGATGACCGCCTCGAGTGGATCGGAGGCTGGTTCCAGCGGCGGCTCGCCACGAGCGATCGGCCGAGCAGGATCTCCGAGGGCTTCGTGACGGCCAGCCTCGTCTTCTGCGTGGGTCCCCTGACCATCCTCGGCTCGCTCGACAACGGCCTGACCGGCGACGTCCAGCTGCTGGCCATCAAGTCGCTGCTCGACGGTGTGGCCAGCGTCGCCTTTGCCGCCGCGCTCGGGCCGGGTGTCGGCCTGGCGGCCATCACGGTGCTCATGGTGCAGGGCGCCATCTCGGCCGGGGCGTTCCTGCTGCGCGAGGCGATGGACCCGCCGACGATCCTGGCCATCACCTCGGCCGGCGGCGTCATCCTGCTCGGCGTTGCACTGCGCCTCCTGCAGCTCAAGATGGTGCGGGTGGCGAGCTTCCTGCCCGCCCTGATCCTGGCGCCACTGTTCGTCCGGGTGGCCGAGGTGGTGCGCCACCTGATTGTCTGACGGCGGATCGGCGATCAGCCGATGCGGAACGCGGCCCTCACGTCGCCGGAGCGATCGCCGCGTGGATCGAGGATCGGCTGTGCGGCGTAGTCGACCAGCGGGCCGGCCAGTGGGTCGCTCGCCATGCCGAGCTGGCGGAGGATGGCGACCGAGATCGCATCTCCGGCTCGCGGGCCCAGGCTGCCGTCCTCCACCTTGGCGGCGACGCCCATCGGCCCATCGCCGAACGGGGCGTTGGCCGGCAACGCGCCCGGCGG
Source organism: Candidatus Limnocylindria bacterium (assembly GCA_035759945.1). Taxonomy (GTDB): domain Bacteria; phylum Chloroflexota; class Limnocylindria; order QHBO01; family QHBO01; genus JACDBZ01. Next base: position 11,892 of record DASTTX010000185.1, read on the forward strand.
GAAGCCCATGGCCAGGACGCCCTCGGCGCCACCCTTGCTGACCACACGCTTCGGGAAGGCCCGCATGACGGCAGTGTCGATCCGCCGTCGCTCGCCGGCGACCAGCTCGGGATGCTCCATCATCGCGTCGCGGATGCGGGTCAGCGCCGAGCGCAGGGGCGGATCGGCGACCGCCGATGGATCCGCCAGCCGCGCGAAGGCGGTCGCGAGGCCGCGCAGCGGCATGCCGAAGGTGACCACGCCGCAGCCATCGGTGGCCGTCGCGATGTCCTCGATCGGCACGTCCGACAGCGCCGAGACCGTCTCGAGCGCCAGGCGCTGCACGGGGTGGTCGGGATGCCAATAGGTGTCGATCGGCCATCCCGACGCCTTGGCGAACAGCACCATGGCCGCATGCTTGCCCGAGCAGTTGCCGCGCAGGACCGTCGGCCGCTCGCCGTCACGCACCAGCCGAGTGGCCGTTTCCGAGTCGAACGGCGCGTGGACCTGGTTCTGGAGCACGGTGCTCGTGAGGCCCGCGCGGCGCAGGATCTCCTGGACCAGCCGCACGTGGCGGTCCTCGCCGCTGTGGCTGGCGGCCATCACCGCCAGCGCATCGGTCCCGAGGCCGTACTCGTCGAACCGGCCGGACGCCACGAATGGGGCCAGCTGGAACGGCTTGGCGCTGGAGCGGGCAAAGGCGAACTGGTCGGGGTCTCCGACCGATGCGATGGCCGAACCGTCTGGCGCGACCACCACGATCGAGCCGCGATGCGTGGACTCGACGCGGTCGCCGCGGGTGACCTCGACCAGCACGGGCGGCGCGGCTGAGGCCGATCGACGGCTGCGCGTCACCTCACCGAGCGTGCTGGCGGGCGGCTACTCGCCGCCGCCGCCGCTCTGCCCGGCGGGCTGGCCCTCTCGCTGTGCGGCCTGCTCGCCGCCGCGCTCGCCCTTGCTGAAGATGCTCCCGCCGCCCTGCGCGTTGCCGCCACCACCCTGGGCGTTCGCGGCCTGACGCTGTCCCGGCTGTGGAGCCGGAGCCGTTGGTCGGGCGCCGGGCTCGCGCGTCATCGTCACGCCGCCCTCCCAGTGCGCGCCTTCCTTGACGACCAGCACCTGGGTCTTGACGTTGCCCTTGACCCGGCCGGTGGAGCCAACCTCGAAGCGACCGCCACAGTCGACGTCGCCCTCGTAATCACCGTTGACGATGACGTTGTGGGCCTTGATCGCGCTGCGAACGCGCGCCTGCGGGCTGATGATCAGCGTGCCCTGGCACTCGATCTCGCCCTGCGCCTCGCCCTCGATCCGCAGGTCGCGGTCGCTGACGTACTTGCCGTTGAAGCGTGCGTGGGGGTCGATGACCGACTCGTTGCCGCGATCCGTCGTCCGGGGGAATTCGCTCGATGACTGTGCCACGTCGACCTCACTCGTCAGGCTATCCGGATACAGGTTCCCGACGACGTCCTCGCGCGAGAGGCTGTCCGGCTTGGTTTCTCGCTTTGATCCGAAGACCATGCTCTCCTAACCTCCTCAGGGTACGGTCCGGCGACGGGCTGGGCACGGTCCGTAGCGCGATTGATCGTGCAGGGACCGATAGCCTACCAGCATGCCGCCACTGGAGGTAAGTCCCGCCGATCCCGCACGACGCGTACCAACGTACGCATCGGCTCGCCCTATCGAGTGGCCACGCGAGTCCGCGACGCCGCGGCGATCACCAGCGCGGCCACCGGCACCACCGCCAGCGCAACCCGCAGCCCGGCGAGCTCGCCAAGCATCCCGACCAGCGACGGCCCGACCAGGAAGCCCGCGTAGCCGAACGTCAGCACGTAGGACGCCGCCCTGCCCGCGTGGCGCCCGGCCCGACCCGCGGCCAGGCTGACCACCACCGGGACCACGAACGACGCACCCAGCGCGGCCAGCGCCATGCCGGGAAGGGCCAGCAGGGGCACCGGCACGACAAGGGCGACGGTCATGCCCACCACGGTCATTGACCCGGCCACCAGCAGCGTCGTCGCCGCTCCGAGCGATCCGGCCACGCCGGCGCCGACGAGGCGCCCGACGAGCATCGCGGCATGGAATGCGCCCGGACCGAGCGCTCCGACGAAGGCGCCCGCGCCGAGCACGTCGCGCAGATAGATGGCCGACCACGTCTCCATCGACCCCTCCGCCAGGAAGGCAAGGCCGGCGAGCGCCGCCAGCGGAAGCATCGCCAGCGCGATGGCTCGCGGAACCGATTCTCCGGTCGCGGCGTTCGACCAGCGCGAGCTCGCCGTCATGGCCACGGCTCCGAGCACGGCAAGGGCAACGAGCGGGTACACGATCTGGAAGTCGACGCCGGCCCCGATGAGCGCGCCGCCGCCGACCGCGCCGATCACACCTCCTCCGCTGAACCCGGCGTGCAGGAGGGTCAAGCGCGACGGCCGGCTCCACACTGCGTCGCCCATGGCCGCGCCGTTGATGGCAACGTCGAATCCGCCGCTTCCCGACGAGAACAGCATCACGCCGATCACGAGCAGCGGCACAGGCGGCAGGCTGCCGATGAGCCCGAGTCCGAGCGCCATGGCCAGCGCCGGGACGCCGATCCCCCAGGCCACGCCGAACCGATCCACGAGCCGTCCGGTGAGCAGCATCGCTGGCAGAGCCACCGCAAAGCCGGCGGTCAGCATTGCGCCGAGCGGACCGCTGGACAAGTCGTAGTGGCCGGCCAGATCGGGTAGCACGGCCTGCCAGGCGCCCCACAGCACCCCGAAGACCGCGAACGCGACGACGAGCGGCGAGGGGCGCATCGGTGCATTGTGCGCATCCGCGACGACCTAGAATCTGCGCCGATGCCCCTGCATGTCAGCCAGCACCCGCTGGTCGCCCACAAGCTGGCCATCCTGCGCGACAAGACCACGGAGCCCAAGAAGTTCCGCGAGCTGGTGCGCGAGCTGACCTGGCTGCTCGGGTATGAGGCCATGGCCGACCTGACCACCCGGCCGGTTCGGATCGAGACGCCGCTGGAGCCGATGACGGCGGCCAGCATGGAGCCGCGCGTCGGCCTGATCCCGATCCTCCGCGCCGGCCTCGGGATGGTCGACGCCATGCTCGAGCTGCTGCCGACCTCGGAGGTCTGGCATATCGGCCTCTACCGCGACGAGCGGACGCTGAAGCCGGTCGAGTACTACAACAAGCTGCCTGATGCGGCGACCGTTCAGGTCTGCCTGGTGCTGGATCCGATGCTGGCCACGGGCGGTTCCGCCGCCGCCACCATCGACATCCTCAAGGCGTGGGGCGCCGCGCGCGTCAAGCAGGTCTCGCTGATCGCCGCGCCCGAGGGCGTTCGCACGCTGGGGGATGCGCACCCCGACGTCGACGTCCACGTGGCCGCGCTCGACTCTCACCTCAACGAGCGCGGATACATCGTGCCCGGGCTCGGTGACGCCGGCGATCGCCAGTTCGGCACCTTCGCGGGCCCTGGCTCGGAGCCGGGCCACGGTCCGGACGACGAGACCGCCGAGGTCGTCCGCCGCCTGCAACGCGATCTCGAGCGCTGATCTCGCCGCGAAGCACAGCAGCCAACGCGGACAACGAAATGTCCCGAAGGAACCGCCTTCGGACCATTGATGCAATCGCTGGTGCCGTTGGCTGCCCCTTCGGGACGACCAGAGCATATGGGCCGCCACTCGGCGCGCGCAATCCCCCTTCTCCACGACCTTGGGGGCCGTACGCCGGCTTATCCACACGTTATCCACAGTCGTGGACATCTTCCGGGCGGGCGAACGACAACCGTACGAAGGCGCTGATAGTCTGCGGCCGTGAGCCGGACTGTTCCCGCCTGTCCTCATTGCGCAGCCGCGGATGAAGAGCCGCTGGTGTGCGACCGCTGCGGCTGGCGCTGGTACGCCAATCCGAAGCCGGCCGCGGCCGTCCTGCTGGAGCGCCCGGCCGATGACGGTGGCGAGCTCGAGATCCTGCTGCTGAGGCGCGCCGTCGAGCCCGGCCGGGGCGCGTGGGACCTGCCGGCGGGGTATCTCGACCCGGGCGAGTCGTTCGAGATGGCCGCTCGTCGCGAGACGCTCGAGGAATCGGGCATCGAGGTCGAGCTGCTCGGCCTGGTCGGCGTCTACCATTCGCCGCCGGCCAATGCGGTGACGGCGGTGTTCCGCGCACAGCCAACGCGCAAGGACGCGTCGGTCACGCTCGACTTCGAGTCGAGCGAGCACACCTGGGTCGCCCGCTCCGAGGTCCCGGCCTGGCTCCCGCGCCTGGCGTTCGCGTCCATGTCGGCTGCCGTATCCGACTGGGCGTCC
>DASTTX010000186.1:0-2956 GCA_035759945.1 Candidatus Limnocylindria bacterium
GTCGCGCGCCCGCGGCCAGTCGCCGACGAACTCGATCTCGTAGCGCAGCTCGATACCGAACCGCTCGGCCACGACCGCGCGAACGTGGTCGCCGAGGGCCCGAACGTCGGCGGCGCGCGCATCGCCCCGGTCAGTGACGATGAAGTTGGCGTGGAGCTCACTGACCTGCGCCGTGCCGATGCGGTGGCCCTTCAGTCCGGCCGCCTCGATCAGGCGGCCCGCGTGATCGCCGGGCGGGTTGCGAAACACGCTGCCGGCGTTCTGGTCGGCCAGCGGCTGGGTCGCGCGGCGGCGCGCCTGGTGGCCGTCGACCAGTGCCGAGATCGCGGTGGGGTCGCCTCGCTCGAGCTCGACCGTCCCGCCCAGCACGACCTCCGGGCCATGCTTGAAGCGGGAATCGCGGTAGCCGAAGGCGCACTCGGCGGCATCGAGCGTGCGGCGGGCGCCATCGCGCGGATCCCAGACCTCGACGGAGCGCAGGACGCCCGCCATCTCACCATCGTGCGCACCGGCGTTCGCCCAGATCGCGCCGCCGAACGAGCCGGGGATGCTGATCGCCCAGTCGAACCCGGCGAGGCCTTCGCGCGCACAGCGCTTGGCGAGGGCGGTCATCGAGGCGCCGCCATCGGCGTGCAGCCGCGTGCCGTCGATGCGCACCTCGTCGGCGCGGGTTCGGACGACGAGACCGCGCACGCCGGCATCGGCCACGACGATGTCGCTGCCCTTGCCGAGCACGAAGATCGGCGTGCTCGCCTCGCGGGCGACCTCGAGGGTCGCGGCCAGCTCGTCGATGCTGACCGGCGAGGCCAGGCGATCAGCCGCACCGCCGACGCGAAGCGTGGTGAGCGGGGCCAGGGGCGCATCGGCTCGCAGCTCGATGCCGCGCTCCATCGCGAGCGCGTCCAGCCGCTCGAGCGCGCCGAGGGTCGAGGCGCTCATGCGGCGTGCTCCTGCGGTCCGGGGCGTCGCTCGGCCAGCGCCAACAGCTCATCGGCGAGGACGCGGGCCGCGTTCGGGCGCCCGAGACGTCGGGCCGCCGCCGCCATCGCGAGGCGGCGTTCGTCATCGAGCAGGGCCGTCGCCTCGTCCAGCAGCCGGCGGGCGTCCAGCTGCTCGTCGGGCACCATCACGGCCGCACCCTCGTCGGCAAGGAATGAGGCGTTGTAGCGCTGATGCGCGCCGGCGAACGGGTACGGGACCAGGATGGAGGCCACGCCGACCACCGCCAGCTCGGCACACGTCGACGAGCCCGCGCGGCCGACGACGAGGTCGGCGGCGACGAGGGCATCGGCCATGCGCTCGGTCAGGAACGGCTCGGGCAGGTAACGCGAGCGCAGCGCCTCGGGCAGCGCGTCACGCGCGGCGGCCGCATCGGCCATGCCGGCCTCGCCGGCCAGGTGGAGGACGTGCCAGTCCGCCAGCAGCATCGGCAGGGCGCCCGCCAGCGCCGCACTGAGGCGCGCGACCGCCTGCGAGCCGCCGAAGACGAGCAGCAGCCGGTCGCCCGGCCCGACGTCGAACGAGGCGCGCGCAGCGTCGCGGTCGATGCCGGCGAACGAGCGAATCGGCGTCCCGGACACGAACGCGTTGGCGCCGAACGCCTTGAGCGTCGGCGGGAAGCTCACGGCCACGCGGGTGGCGTAGCGGCCGATGGCGCGGGTCGCACGACCGGGAAGGACGTTGCCCTCCCACACGAGGCTGGGAACGCCTCGCGCCCGCGCCGCCAGGACGAGCGGAAGGGCCAGGTAGCCGCCGGTGGTGAACAGCGCCGCCGGACGCAGCCGGCCCAGGAGCCACCACGCCTGCGGGATCGACACTCCGAGCCGGACCGGGTCGAGGACGGTGTGCAGCGACAGGCCGGCGGATCGCAGCGACCGCACGACGAGCTCGTGGTACGGCAGCTCGTCGCCCATCGGATGCCCGGCCACGAGCCGGCGCTCGAAGCCGCGCGCACCGCCGATGTAGTCGAGCTCAACGTCGCGACGTGCGTCGCGCAGGGCCCGCGCGACGGCCAGCGCGGGGTACACGTGCCCGCCGGTCCCGCCGCCCGACACCGAACACCGCATCACGCAGGGATCCTGTCTGGGTGGTCTCGCGGCTGATCGACAGCAGGATGCCGATGGCCGCCAGGTTGATGGTCAGCGCCGAGCCGCCGGCGCTGATGAACGGTAGCGGGATGCCGGTGACCGGCATGAGCGCCGTCACCACCATCATGTTGACGCAGGCCTGGACAACGAGCCAGGTGGTGATGCCGCACGCGACCAGGCCGGAGAACGTGTCCGGCGCGTGGATCGCGATCTTGTAGCCCTGGTAGGCGATGACCACGAAAAGCGCCAGCACGGTCAGGGTCCCGACCAGGCCCCACTCCTCGCCGATGATGGCGAAGATGAAGTCGGTCGACGGCGCCGGCAGATACAGGAACTTCTGGCGGCTCTCGCCGAGGCCGAGGCCGGTGATGCCGCCCAGGCCGAGGGCCAGCAGCGCCTGGATGGTGTTGTAGCCGCTGTCGAGCGGATCGCGGAACGGGTCCAGGAAGGTCTGCACGCGCTCGAGCTGGTAGCTGGTGCTGCTCACCATGACCCAGGCGGCGGCCATGACCCCGGCGCCGATCGCCGTCAGGTACAGCAGGTTCGCGCCGGCCATGAAGAAGATGCTGATGGCAACGATCGCATACACCCCGGCGGTCCCGAGATCCGGCTCGATGGCGATCAGGAAGAACCCGGGCGCCACCAGCAGGCCGAACGGGATGAGGCCGTTCCAGAAGCTCTTCGCCTCTCTGCCGCGCCGGTCGAGCCAGTGCGCCAGGTACAGCACAACGGCGAGCTTGGCGAACTCCGCCGGCTGCAACGTGCCGACGCCGGGGATGATGATCCAGCGCTGGGACCCGTTGATCTCGGCACCGATGCCCGGGACGAGGACCGCCACCAGCAGCCCGAGCGTGATGACGTAGATCGGG
>DASTTX010000187.1:0-10861 GCA_035759945.1 Candidatus Limnocylindria bacterium
AAGAGCGGCAGTCCGTATCGGTCGCACACCTCGCGGACGGCCCGCAGGTTCGCCATGGACACTGGCTGGCCGCCGCCGGAGTTGTTGGTGATGGTCACGAAGACGACGGGCACGTTGTGCGCGCCGCGCTCGCGGATCAGGGCGTCGAGGGAACCGGTGTCCATGTTGCCCTTGAATGGATGGATGGCGGCCGGGTCGTGGCCCTCGGGGATCACGAGGTCGACCGCCTCGGCGCCGGTGAACTCGACGTTGGCGCGCGTCGTGTCGAAGTGCGTGTTCGACGGGATGACCTTGCCCTCACCGCCGATGACGCTGAACAGGATCTTCTCCGCGGCCCGCCCCTGGTGGGTCGGGATGACATGGCGGAACGGCCACAGCTCCGTGACCGCCTCGAGGAAGCGGAACCACGAGGGCGAGCCGGCATACGACTCGTCGCCGCGCTGCAGGCCGGCCCACTGCTCGGCGCTCATCGCGCCGGTGCCCGAATCGGTGAGGAGGTCGATCAGCACATCGGCGGCGTGCAGGTTGAAGAGGTTGTAGCCCGCCTCCTCCAGTCGCGCCTGGCGCTCGTCCACCGTCGTCATCCGGATCGGCTCGACGCTCTTGATCCGGAAGGGCTCGATGATCGTCGTCCAGCGCTCCATCAGCCGATGGTAGCCCGTCGCACTCCGCGCTCCACCCAAATCACCGAATTCACACCAGGAGTGCATGCGGCAGCCGGATCAGTCCCGAACCGCCGCGCCACCGCTCGGGAGCACCGAAATTCACACCACGGCTGGCACTTCGGTGAATTTCGGAGCCAATCGTCGCGCGGTGTCGCCAGCGTGTGAATCTGGTGAGAAGCAGCGAGATCGGTGCGGTGAGTGGGGGTCGCGCGAACCGTCGGAGGCCGTGCATCATGCGCCGATGGGCCGACTCCTGGCGATCTGTGGCTGGCTTGCGTGGCAGGTGCGCCGTCCGCTGCGCGCCCTCGGCAACATCGCGCCCATCGCAGTCGCCGTGCTGCTCGTGATCGTCGCCGCACTCCCGATCGTCATCCCGCAGTTCGACCCTCAGCCGCAGGATGCGACCGTCCAGGACGTCGTCGACGGTGCAGTGACGGAGCCCGCCGGCTGGATCCGCCTCCAGGCCCACGTGATCGTGCCCCTCTCCGAGGCGCCGACCGACGAGCGCGGCCGGTACGGCTTGCTGGTCGACGAGACCGATGAGCTGCGCGCCATCGTGCTGCGCTCGAAGCAGCCGATCTCCGCCGCCGAGTCGACGGCCGTGACCGGCCACCTGGCCGAGGCGACGGTCGTGGTCGAGGAGGATCTGCCGATCGAGGCGACGGTGGCGGGCACGCCGCCCACCGTCGTGCCGGACCGGCTGCTCGAGCTCGATCCAACGCCGAAGCCCGTTCGCGTGGTGCTGTGGCCGCTGTCGATCCTGCCGCTGTTGCTGGCCGCGATGCTCGTCATCGGCTCGCGGGTCGGCTACCCCGTCTTCCGGACGACGAGCGAGATCGATGTGCTGACCGGACCGCTGGGGCCCGGCGAGCGGCTGCCTGCCGCTTACGGCGGGCGCATCGGCCCGAACGTCCGCGCCCTCGCTGATCCGGGCGGCGCCCTCCTTCTCGTGCGGCGCGGCCCGAAGGGCAACCTCCTGACCGCGCAGCCGCTGGCCGATGACGGAGGCGTCGCACCGGCGCCTGTCACCATCGGCGGCAGCTGGACCAGCGGGCGCATCGGCTACGTCTACACCGTGTCAGAAACCGTCGCCGCGCTGCTGATCCGTTCGGAGCTGGTCGACGCGACGTTCCTCTTCGCGCGTCGCGCGGAGCGCGATCGTGTGGCAGCGCTCATCACGGTCGAGCGCTGAGCGGAGACGCCTACGTCAGGTGCGCCACCACGATGGTCGCGACGTACGCCGCGAGCAGCAGACCGCCGACGATGAGGTTGAGGTTGACGTTCGTGCCCATCACCGCCATGAGGGTGTACGGGCTGTCGTAATGGACCTTCAGGCCTGCGTGGACACGGAAGACGATCGGCACGGCGGCCAGCGCGATCAGCGTGGGCCAGGGCAGCACGCCGCCAATCACGCCGGCGACGATCACGGCGAAGGCGGCAATCGCCGCGGCCAGGTAGGCCGTCCTGATCGTCTCGGGTGAGAAGCGCGTGGGCAGCGTGCGCTTGCCTGCCTCCGCGTCGGAGCGCCGATCCGGGATCTCGTTCACGAACAGGATCAGGGCGATCAGGATCCCGGGCACGAACGACAGCAGGAGCGGCTCGAGCGTGATGCGCCCGATCTGGACGACGTACGCGCCCAGCAGCATGACCGGGCCGAAGCCGATGGCGACGGCGAACTCTCCGAGTCCCCGGTACACGAGCTTGAGCGGAGGGGCGGTGTAGGCGACGCCGATGAGGATGCCCGCGACGCCGATCCAGAGCAGCAGCATCGAGCCCGTCACGGCCACGAGCAGCAGGCCGATCGCGGCGGCCGCCCCGAACAGGGCGACGCTAAGCCGCGCCAGGCCCCTGATGGTCACCAGGTCGTAGACGGCGACGCGCGAGCCGCCGGAGAACTGGGTCGGCGTGGTGTTGGCGTCATCGGCTCCGGAGAGCGTGTCGAACACGTCGTTGCTGACGTTGATGGCCAGGTGCGCGAAGGAGCCGCCGATGATCGTCAACAGTGCCGTCCACCACGTGAACGCGCCGTGGCTGGCCGCGACGGCGATGCCGAGCAGCACGGGCACGGCGGTGGCGGACAGGAAGGGCAGGCGCGTCGTGCGGAGCGCCAGCCAGAACGGCGACAGGCGCGGCCGGATCGGCCTTCCCTTTTCCTCCGACAGCTGCGCCAGGTAGCGCCGCGACTGCGGCACGGAGCGCTCCGAATACTCGAAGAAGGGCACTTCCTTCTCGTCCCAACCCCAGGCCCTGGTCGGTGTGAACGTGCCGGCGGCGGCGCGACCCCACAACTGGAGATAGCGGCGCTCGTCGTAGCCGACGCCCGGCTGCGGACGGATGTGGCTTGCCATGACGCTGAGCTCCCGATCGTTCGGGATGGCCGGCCCCGCCGGCTCGACGAGCGAGATCGTGCCCGCGTTGGGAGCGGTCTCGAAGCCGGTGGCGACGCTGATCGGGTAGCCGCTGTCGTCGATCCAGCTGACGACGACGTGCGGGTACGTCGACAGGCGCTCGAGGTCCGCAGCTGTCGACGCGTGGGCCGGCACTGAGCCTGAACGAGTCATCAGGCGGCCTCCGCACCGGGCGATTCCGTCCGCTCCGGCGGTCGGCTGGTGTCACCGTTCACCCAGTACAGACACCGCTCGGGCGTGATCTCGATGACGGCGCGTTCGAAGAAGAGCGGTAGCGCCACGCGCGCCTTGAGGAAGTCGTTGATGGCCGGTTCCTTCTTCCGCCACAGCTCGAGGATCAAGCGCTCCCAGTCGGAGTGCGGGTCTTCCTCGATGATCCGCGCAGTGCCCTGGACGGTTGCCCGATCCAGGTTTCCCTTCATCGCCACCGGATCGGTGAGGGCGAGCGCCACGCGGGCGTCGCGCTTGATGTGCTCGAGCTTCTTGCTGAACAACGTCGACGAGTGCAGGTAGATCCGCTCGCCGTCGTACAGTGGAATGAGCGGGTGCGTGATCGGGCGGCCGTTCCGTCCGATGACCGTCAGCTCGCCGACGAGTGCCACTTCCAGCAGGCGCTCGACCGGTGCGGGAAGCCAACCCATGGATCCGTCTCCATCCAAGGTCAAACGTGTTACCTGATACTAGCAGATTAGGCGCCAGCGCCGGGGCGCGGAGGGCATACACTCGCGGCGCATGACCGATCCGGATACCGCGCTCGTCATCCTGTGCCGGCAGCCCGACGGCGGCGTAGCGCAGCTCTCACCCGACCGTATCGGCGACCTGCATGGCCTGCTCGATCGTTCCGGCTCGCTCCTGTGGGTCAGCGTGACGACGCCAGCGGACAAGGTCGTCGCAGCCCTCGGACGCGAGTTCGGACTCCACCCGCTTGCCATGGAAGACCTTCACAAGCGTCGCCAGCGACCGAAGGTCGACGCCTACGAAGGCAGCCACATGATCGTCGCGTACGAGGCGCCGCCGGATGCCCCGTCTGGCCTCTCGGAGATACACATCCTCGTCGGTCGCGATTGGTTGCTCAGCGTGCACTGGACGCCCACCCCGATGGTCGACGCGGTTCGCGAGCGCTTCGCAACGATGGCCGATGGCATGCGCGGCAGCATCGGCGAGGTGCTCTACGCCCTCCTCGACGCCGCCGTCGACTCATACTTCCCGCACCTCGACCAAATCTCGGATCGGATCGACGCGCTGGAGGAGCGCGTGATCGGTGGCGACACGCGGGGCGAAACGCTGGCGGAGATCCTCTTCCTCAAGCGGCGGCTGCTCGAGCTGCGACGGGTCGTCGCGCCGATGCGGGACGTCGCGAACACGTTGCTGCGGCGCGACCTGCCGATGGTGGACGACGCATCGGTGCCGTACTTCCAGGACCTGTACGACCACCTCGTCCGCGTGCTCGACCAACTCGACGTCTACCGCGACCTCCTCGCGGCGGTCCTCGACGCCCGGCTCACTGTGGCAAGCAACGGGCTCAACGCGATCATGAAGCGGCTGACGGCCTTCACCGTCGTGCTCATGGTCCCGACGCTCATCGCTGGTATCTACGGCATGAACTTCGAGCGCATGCCCGAGCTCGACTGGCCGCTCGGGTATCCGTTTGCCCTCGGCCTGATGGCGATAGCGATGGTCGTCGCGGTTGCGTGGTTCCGCCGAAACGACTGGTTCTGACGCTCGGGCACGTGGCGTGCACCGCGGGCCGCATGACGATCACGCCGCCACCCAACGACGAAAGCCCACCACCCGTGCCCGACACCGACCCGGCGCCGACGCCGATCGACACCCCGGATTCGCCGGAGCCCGAACAGCACGCTCCAGGCGTCAACGAGCCGCCGATGGGCGCCCCGCGCGACGAGCCCGATCTGGAGCTGTAGCCCGTTCCTTCGTCAGCGCCCTCGAACGGCCGCGCGAGCGGCCAAGGCGCCGGTCGACGACGATCGCGGCTGGAAGGCCACGCGCATGACAGAGGGGTCATGATCGCTTGCCTGCTCGGCGAACTCGGCGTTCACGTGGACGACGTCGTACACCGGTGACTGCGCGAGCAGCGCGTTGCTGACCAGGATCTGGTCGAGCACCTGGCTGTTCCCGTCGAAGACATACGAGTAGCGCTCGTCCGCCGGCAGTGTGTCGATCAAGGTCGCCATGATCGGTCCACTCCCGGTGAGGACGGTTTGCCCGCTCCCGTCCGGATCGGGCATGAACGGACCCGGATCGGCTGCAGCGCGGACGCCGGTGATGATCTCCACGGTCTCGCTGAAGTCGAAGTCGTTGAGGTCACCGAGCACGATCACGTTCGCCTGCGGGTCGACGGTCAGGATCTCGTCGACGAAGTTGTTGATCGTCTGAGCCTGCGCGTGGCGCCAGCCATCCTCCGGGTCGCCCGACTCGAACTCCGTGAGCCGGAACGGCGGCTGGAAGTGGCCGAACAGCGGCCGGTCGTCACCCTTCGAGCTGAAGTGATTGGCGATGACGAAGAGCGTTTCGCCGCGGAATCGGAACTCGCCGGCCAGTGACTTCCGCGTGTCCAGGAAGGCCGTATCCATGCCGTCGGGCGTATCGAGCACGCGACCGGGACTGATCGTCAGCCGCGCGCCCTTGCCATTCGGCGTGGAGATGACGTTCGTATCGGTCACCGCGTCGCCTCCGGGCCGATCGACGAACTCCAGGCCGCGGTCGGAATTGAAGAGGAACCCGACGCGGATGTTGCCACCCGGAACGCCGCCGTCCTCGCCGTCGATCGGATCGATCTGACGGTAGTCGTACACCGGTCCGCCGGCCGCGACGATTGCGTCGATCAGGCACTGCCAGCTCAGATCGGAAGCAACCGTGCCATCGTCGCCGTCCGGCTCGTCATCCACGTCGCCTGAGTTGTCCTGCATTTCCTCGATGGCGATGAGGTCGGGCGACTGGAGATTGGCCACGATCTGCGACGCGAGGGTCGCCACCTTCTCGGGCTCGTTGAGGCAGTCGACCGCAGACAAGTTCTCGACGTTGAACGTGGCGACCGCGAGATCCTGCGGCCCCTGGTCGGCGGTCACCTCACGGGCGAGACCCTTGTCGACGCGTTCGGGGGTGGCGGTGACGAGAAGCTTGAAGTTCCCGAAGCCGTAGTCCAGCACGCCGACCGGATCGGTCGCGAACTCGTCGCCGACATTGACGCGTGGCGTCGGTGCCAGAACGTCGTCAAGGATCAGCCTCTCGGGGTTGAAGTCACCCGGCTGGTAATTTCCGGCATCGGCCAGCTTGCGAACCAGGATGCCGCCACGCGGAGTTCGGACGCCGGCGTCAGTTTGGAGCTGGCTGATGACGGCGATCTCGCCAAAGCCGTTGCGCGGGCCGACGGCGACCGCATCGGCGACCTCGAGGCGCATGCCCTCGAGGCTCTCCCAGAAGTCGATGCCATCGTTGGCGGGGTCGTAGACGGCGTTGCCTGCCTCGACGGTGTCGGTCGAGTCGTCATCGATGACGAGAGTGGGCGGGAGCCGGTCGACGCCGATCACGGTCGTCGGCAGCGAATGGTCGCCGGACAGGATCGTAAGAGGGCTGAAGCTCACGAGCTCGGTGGTCGTGAGGTTCTCGAATCCACCACTACCGCCCGACCGGAACTCGTCGACCGTGCCGTTGACGGTCACGAGGTCGCCGACAATCGGGTTCGACTCCCGGTTGCGGAAGACGAAGATGCCGTCCGACGTGGCCGGGTCAGCGTCGGGTGTCGGATCCGTCATCCAGAATCCGGTGCGACTGACCGCGGTCACCACGCCTTCGACCCCGAAGACCTGCGTTCCGTCCAGCGGCGAAAGGTGACCCGCGCCCTGGATCTCGGAGATCTGAGTTGGCGCGCCCTCGACCGTCAGCGCGATGGTCGCGCTGCCCGACCGAGACTGCGCGTCCGAGATGATGGCGGTCAGTGACTTCGAACCGGCGGTGGTGGCGGCCGCGACCGTGGCGCTGTAGCTGAAGACGTTGTCACCGGCGGTCGCGTCGCCGTTGGTGGCGTCGTCGAAGAACGCCTGCGTCGCGCTTCCGCCGATGGACGACAGGTCGGCATGCACGCCGAGCCCGGTACTCGTCGGGTTCGTGCCCGGAGTGACCGTGACGGCCAGAAGGGTTGCCTGGCCGGCCATGACGCTCGCCGGGTCAGCCGCGCCGACGCCCGTCGGGTTCGTCGGCACCGGCACGTCGCTCACCGTATGGGCACCAAGCCCGGTGAACGTATCGGTTGCGAACCCATCCCATTCGACCGCCGGATCGAACGCGTTCGTTCCGTCCGGGTCTCCCGCCATGATCGACGCCTTCCGGCGGAGCGTGTTGTCTGCCGTACTGGTCAGGCCAGTGCCCCACTCGGCGCCGGGATCGACGCCTACCTGACCGATGATGTCGATGACCGTCGTGCCCTTTCGCAGGACGACGGCGTCATCACCATTGAACCAGCCCGAGCCGTTCGTCTGGTCGGCCTGCGCGAGGATCGCGGCGTCGGCGCTCGACTGCGCCACGACATGGACATCGCCCGTCGCCACGGTGCCCGTGAGGTTGATCGTCAGCCCTGCCGCAACCGAGCCGTTGAAGAACATTTGGACGTTGTAGCCATCCGTCCCCAAGTTCACCGCAGCGCCGGTGCCGTTGTAGATCTCGAGCGCCTTGTTGTTGCTCGAGCCCTCGATGTACTCGCTGAAGAACAGCTCGGTCGGAGCGGCTCGAGTCGCCGAGGGAGCGACGAACGGCAGGACCGCGCCGAGCGCGAGCGCGAGTGAGGCGACCAGCGAGAAGCCTCGCTGCAGCGGCATCGGTACGGAAGCGGGCAAGGCGAACAAGCCTCCAGCTGAGCACGTCCCGGTCGGCTCGGACGCCGAGGCGCGATGATGTGATTGGGCGTCCAGCCTAGCGGATGCTGAGGGCCCGGCAATGGCCTCTTCGGTAGCCGGTGGTCTAACGATTGCCTCTATCCGCGACTCGACCTGAGTGGCCCGAACCGTGCAGCATTGACCCGGTCATGAGGCTCCACGGGCGTCGCGTCGCGGTCATCAGCACTCTGGCCATCGCCGTCGTGACGAGCGCGTGCACTGGCCTCGCAGGCCGCAGCGACGACCGCATCGAACCGATTAATTCGCGGGAGGCAGGAAGGACATCGATGCCGCCAACCGGGGCTGTGCCGAGCGACCTGGTCGACGCCATTACCGACGATGCCGCCGAACGGGCCAATGTCCAGCCGGAAGAGGTAGCCGTCCTGAGTGCCGAGTCCGTCACCTGGAGCGACGGCTCGCTCGGCTGCCCGGAGCCCGGGATGATGTATACGCAGGCGCTCGTGCCCGGTTATCGGGTGGTGGTGGAAGCTGGGGGGACGCAGATGAGCTTCCATGCGTCGGAGCGTGGCGACTTCCGGTTCTGCGCAAACCCGAAGCCGCCGATGGAGTCGAACCCCAACGAATGAGAAGAGCCCCCGCCGGCGGACCGGCGAGGGCTCCTCGTTCGTGAGGCGGCGTCGACTACTTGACCGGCAGCAGCCGTGCCTCGTTGGCACCACTGGCGTTGTCGATCACGACGATCATCGCGCCGAGTGCAGGGGTATTCGCCCATTCGGCGTTGTTCACGCTGACATTGACCTTGGTCGAGCCACCGGGCGCAACCGTTGCGAACTGACCCTGGCTGATGGCGGGCGAGTACGCGTTGTACTTCGCACTGCCATCCACCAGATCCACGCCGGCGCCCTCGAGCGAGAACGTGGCAGCCGTGTAGCTGAAGCTCGGCTGGTCCGCCGTGATGTCGGTCTGGCCGGTCAGGAACGGCAGCAGCACGGTGCTGCTGTCGGATCGGGCCGTGGCCAGGAAGTTGACCGTCGCGTCTCCGGTCGCGAGATCGATCACGAAGCTGCCAAGCCGGCCGTCGAACGTGCCGGTGGTCAGGGCTCCGAAGTCGATGCCGACGACGGCGTAGTCATCGGTTCCATCCTGGTCGGTGTCGAGGTACACCTCGTAGTCGTTCACCGCCGCGTTCGAGTAGCGGTCGTGCGCGTTCACAGCGAACACGACGAGCTGCTGGCCGGCGAGCGACGGATCGCCGAACGCGGCCGCCGCATCGAACGACTGAACGCCGATGGCTCGCACGTCGTAGCCCGCACCACCCAGGGCGGCCTCGTCGATGTCATCGTCGTCCTGAAGCCCCCACGCATAGAAGTCGCCACTGCCGGCGATCACGCCGGAGTTGGCGAGGGTGACGTTGGCCTTGGCGGAGGCGTTCCGGTCGAGCTCGTGATCGAACGCAGCGGTCACGGTGGACAGCGCCCTCGGGACCATGTAGTACGGAACCCGAAGCGTCGGAGCCCCGGCGGCGGTGAAGCTGACGAGCCCCGCCACCTCGCGGAACGCCGCCGAGCTCCCAACGCTCGCCGCAGGAACGTTGAGGGTCACATTGACCGTCGCGGATCCGCCAGCGGGCACTGTCACCGAAGTGGCACTCAGGCCCATGGATGCAGGCACGCCGCCGGTTGCGGCCGCCGACACGCCGTACGTGGCTGCCGACGAACCGTGGTTGGTCAGCGTCACTGCCTTCGTGGCCGTGAAGTTCGAACCGAGCTCCGCGAACCCAAAGTTGAGCGTCGCCGTTCCGGCATCCCCCACCGCGACGACCTGCGTCGCGGTCGAGCCAGCGGGCTGTACGAGGCCCGTGCCACCCCGGCTCGTTCGATAGCCGACGACCTTGGACGGATCGCCCGTGTTGACGATCGCGGCCTTGATCTGCTCGACGCTCCAGTCAGGATGCGCCTGGCGAGTGAGGGCCGCCACGCCGGCGACCATCGGCGACGCCATGGACGTTCCCGAGATGCGGGTTCCCGCGTTGCCGCTGCCGACCAGCGTCGACTGGATGCTCACACCGGGAGCCGAGATGTCGGGCTTCAGCCAGCTGTCTCCGTTGCGCGGACCACCCGAGCTGAAGCTTGCGAATGCCTTGAAGCCGGGGTTCGTGATGGGCGCCTCGGCGAGGGTCGCGCTGGTGGTCGCCACGAGCTTGTCGCCGTCATCAGTCGCCGCCGCGCCAAGCACACCACGGACGCCGAGGAACGGAATGGTGACGGTGAACGGCTCACCGGTATCAGGATTCGACGTGATCGGCCCCTCGAACGGCGGGAAGCCGGCGTCGGTGTTGATCATTGCCACCGCTGCCGCACCGGCCTGCTGGCCGAAGATCGCGCGCGCCACACGTGCGCATGTGCCACGCAGGCTGACGGCCAGCTGGTTGCCGCCGGCAGTGATGCCTGCCTTCTGGTACGCGGCGACGCTGCAGCCGAGTGCCTCGTTCTCACCGGTCGTCGCCGGATCGTCCTTGAGCACCACGACGGACAACGTCTGAGGCGTGATCGTCGCGGCGTTCGCATTGAGGGCACTGATCGTTCCGGCAGCGCCAAGATTCAGGCTCACGCCAGGGAAGCTGGCCGTGCTGTCGACCGCGGCGACGCTGATTGCGCCGGTCGCAGAAGCGGGCGACCCGGTGATGTACTGCGACGGCCCCTCGTTGCCCGCGGACGCCACCACGATGACGCCGGCATCGGCCGCGTTGCTCGAGGCCTCCGCCGACGGATCGTCTGAGCGCCCGAATGGTGAGCCGAGTGACATGTTGATGACATCCATGTCGTGTTCGACGGCCCAATCGATGGCCTCGACGGTCACATCGGTCGACCCTTCGCATCCGAACACGCGCAGGGCGTAGAGCTCGGCCTTCGGCGCGACGCCGGGGCCGATGCGGAAG
>DASTTX010000188.1:0-11937 GCA_035759945.1 Candidatus Limnocylindria bacterium
CGTCGTCTCGGTGAACTCGCCGGGCAGCATGCCGCTCATGGCGTCGATGGTGACCTCGGTCACGCCATCGGGCTGGCGGAAGTCGTACACCGGCAGCTCGTTGAGGGCGGCGACCTCGGCCATGTAGTCGTGCCAGATGAAGGTCGGTCCATCGGCGGCGAACACGTCCTGGATGGGGGAGAAGTCGCTGTTGCCGACCCACACGCCGGTGACGATGGCACCCGTCGGATCGGCCGGATCATCGGGATTGCCGGCCAGGAAGCCGAAGGCCTGGAGGTCGCGGAAGTCGTTCGTCGTGCCGGTCTTGAGCGTGGCGGGCCGGCGGCCGCCGTCGGTCTGGAGCTGGAAGCGGGGTCCCCACAGCGGGTTGGCGGCCGGATCGGTGTTGTCCGCCAGGATGTCTGTCACGAGGTAGGCCGATGCGGCGCTGAGCACCTGGTCTCCGTCATCGCCGACGTCCGAATGGTCGTAGATGACGTTGCCGCGCGAATCCTCGATGCGCTCGATGAGATACGGCTCGTGCAGCAGCCCGCCGTTGGCGAGCGCCCCGTAGGCGCCGGCAAGGTCGACCTGGTGCACGCCGAGCGTTCCGAGCGTGAGCGACGGCACCGCGTACTCGCCGTTGTGGGCGGGATCGAACTCGAGGCCCAGGCGCTGCGCCAGTGACACGACGTTGTCGGAGCCGATGAGCTGCTGGATCTTGCTGACCGGCACGTTGAGCGAGTACTTCAGCGCGTCCCGGACGCGCACCGGCCCACGCTCCTTGTTGTCGGCGTTGGGCGGGTTGAAGCCGTTGGCGATATCGGTCCTGACGTCCATGACCATCGTCGCCGGGCTGATCACGCCCGACTCGAAGCCGGCGGCGTACGTGATCGGCTTGAAGGCCGATCCCGACTGGCGGAAGCCTTGGCCGATGACGTCGAACTTCGGCTGGTGGGCGGGCGTCGCCTCGCCGTCGAAGTTCGCGCTGCCGACATAGGCGAGCACCGCACCCGTCCGGTAGTTGACGGTCACGATCGCGTCGTTGTTGATGTTGCGGCCCTGCAGCTGCTTGATCCAGCCCAGCGCCGCCTCGCCGTACTTGGCGGTCAGCTCATCGTCGGAGAGGCGATCCATGTCGTAGCCGACCTGCGCCCACTTCTCCGCGATGGTCTGGTAGCCGTCGTAGTCGAGCGTGGTGATGATGCGGAGCCCACCGGTGTCGAGCAGCTCCTCGCCCTCGAGCAGCTCGTTCGCCTCGCGGCGCACGGCCTGCACGAAGTGGGGCGCCAGGTCGGCGGTATCGCGCGGCGGCGCGAGCTCGATCTGCTCGGCCAGGGCGTCGTCGTACTCGGCCTGGGTGATGAAGTCGGACTCGAGCATCTGGTTCAGCACGATGTTGCGCGTGTTGATGGCCTGGGCCGTCTCCGGCACGATGTAGCGCACCTCGTCGCCGGTCTCCTCCTCCACCGCCTCCGTCGTCGGATCCAGGCGTGACGGCGCGCGCACGAGGCTGGCGAGCATCGCCGCCTCGCTCACCGTCAGCTGATCTTCCGGCGCGTCCGAGGTGATGTCCTTGCCGAAGTACGCGTTCGCTGCCGCCCACACGCCGTACGCCTTGTTCCCGTAGTACACCTGGTTCAGGTACATCTCGATGATGTGCTGCTTGCCCTCGGTGCCGGGGTATCGGTCGCCGAGACGGAGGGCCAGGATCGCCTCCTTGACCTTGAGCTCGACGCGTCGGTCGGGATCGGCCTGGACGAGCGGGTCGAGGAGGCGCATGCCCACCAGCTGCTGGCAGATGGTGCTCGCGCCGGAAACCGTCTCACCGGCCTGGAAGTTCTGGAGGAAGGCGCGCACGATCGCCTTGAAGTCGACGCACGGGTTCTCCCAGAACGTCTGGTCCTCGGCGGCGACCTGAGCGTCGATCATGACCGAGGGGATCTGCTCGAAGGGAATGACGCGCCGATCCTCGACCGCGAAGTTTGCGAGCTCCTTGCCGTCGGCCGACACGACGGTCGACGCCTGGTCCAGGCTGAAGTTCTCGATCTCGCCGATGTCGGGCAGGTCGCTGGTGAACGACGCGTAGATGCTCATGACGCCGATGAAGACGCCGATCGCCAGCACCCCGAACGCGGCGAGGATCAGGCGCGGCAGCGTGGCGGAGCCGGGTCGCCGGCGCGGATCGGCCCCCCTCGGGCCTCGGCTCGGTGCGGGTCTCCGGCCCGGCGGTGGACGTCGGGTCATCGCGCGGCAGGGTAGCACGGGCCGGACGGCGGCGCCGCTCCCTATACTTCGCCGGTGACGTCCGCCGAAGCACGAACCGCGGTCCTCGACGACCTCGAGTGGCGTCGCATGATCGCCGATCACACCGACGTCGACGCTCTCCGCGCCGCGATGGCGGCCGGGCCGGTCACGTACTACGGCGGCTTCGACCCGACGGCACCCAGCCTGCACTTCGGCAACCTCGTGCTGCTGGTCACCATGCGGCGGCTCCAGCTGGCCGGCCATCGGCCGATCGGGCTGGTTGGTGGCGCGACCGGCCTGGTCGGCGACCCGAGCGGCCGGTCGAGCGAGCGCTCCCTCAACGAGCGAGACGTCGTCGAGGGCTGGGTTGAGCGCATCCGCTCACAGGTCGAGCGCTATCTGTCCTTCGAGGGCGCGAATGCTGCGGTGATCCTCAACAACCTCGAGTGGACCGGCGAGATGAGCGCCATCGACTGGCTGCGCGACGTCGGCAAGCACTTCAGCGTCAGCCGCATGCTCGCCAAGGAGGCGGTCAGCGCTCGCCTCGAGGCCGGCGGCATCAGCTACACCGAGTTCAGCTACCAGGTGATGCAGGCGCTCGACTTCCTCGAGCTGTACCGGCGCCATGGGTGCACCCTTCAGCTCGGCGGAAGCGACCAGTGGGGCAACCTGACCGCGGGGGTGGACCTCATCCGCCGCGTCGAGGGCGCCACGGCACACGCCCTGGCCACGCCGCTCATCACCCGGCCAGACGGTGAGAAGTTCGGCAAGTCGACCGGCTCGACCCTGTGGCTGGATCCGGCATTGACCACGCCGTTCGCCTTTTACCAGTGGTTCGTCAACACCGATGACAGCGTCGTCGGCACCTACCTGCGCGTCTTCAGCTTCCGCTCGCGGGCCGAGATCGAAGCGCTCGAGACGAGCTCCGCCGCGCATCCGGAGGCGCGCGAGGCGCAGCGCGCGCTCGCCATGGAGGTCACCGAGCTGGTTCACGGCGCCGATGCGGCATCGGCCGCCGCCGAAGCCAGCGCCGCGCTGTTCGGGAGCGGCGACCTCGCCTCCCTGGACGCCGCCACGCTCGAGGCCGCCTTCGCCGATCTGCCACGAGCGACGCTGAGTGGCACCGATGGCCTGCCGACGGTGCTGGACCTCTTCGTCGACTCGGGCCTGTCCGACAGCCGCGGTCAGGCTCGCCGCGTCGTCGCGGAGGGCGGGGCCTACGTCAACAACGAACGCGTCAGCGATCCCGCTACGGTCCCGGACCGCTCCACATTGCTCGCCGGTCGGTGGCTCCTGCTGCGCCGTGGGAAGCGCAACCTGGCGGTCGCGGAAATCGAGACGCCATGAAGCTCGCGTTCGCCACGGGCGCCATCGCCGCCGGGTTCACCGCCGCCGGTCTGACAACACTGCTGGTGTGGATGGCGATGGTCCTGAGCGGGTCATCGGATCCGTGGTCGATTGCGCCGTGGATCGTGGCGATCGCGGCCGCCCTCGTGGGCGTCGCCACCTATCTCGCCGAACGGATCGTCTATCGGCGTTCGCTCGCCCGCATGCGCGCGACGGGCGAGCCGTGGGCCTATCGATCCAGCTGAGCCGGCTAGTGCCCCGCGCGCTCGGGCCCGTGGCCGTTCGACGAGGCTTCGGCAATCACCTTCTCGGCGATCGCGTGCGGCACCTCGGCGTAGTGGTCGACCTTCCAGCTGAACCGGCCGCGCCCCTGGGTGATCGAGCGCAGCTCGGTGGCGTAGTGGAACATCTCCGCCTGCGGCACCTGCGCCTTGAGGTGCTGCATCCCCTCGGCCGAGTCCATGCCCAGGACGTGCCCGCGCTTCGAGGTGATCTGGCCCATCACGTCGCCCATGTACTCGTCGGACACGACGATGTCGACCTCCAGGATCGGCTCCAGCAGCGCCGGTGAGGCCGCCTCGAAGGCTTTCTTCAGTGCCTGCGACGCGGCGACCTTGAACGCCATCTCCGAGCTGTCGACGGTGTGGTACGAGCCGTCCACCAGCGTCGCGTGCAGGTCGACCACCGGGTAGCCGGCCAGGACCCCTTCCGACATCGCCTCGCGCAGCCCCTTCTCGACGGCGGGGATGTACTGCTTCGGCACCACGCCGCCCACGATCCTGTCGCCGAAGGCGAAGCCCTCGCCCATCTCGGCCGGCGCGAACTCGATCACTACGTGGCCGTACTGGCCGTGGCCGCCGGTCTGGCGCTTGTACTTGTTGTCGATGCGCGCCGCCTGCCGGATCGTCTCGCGGTAGGGCACCCGCGGCGTGGCGGTCTTCACGGCGGCGCCGAACTTTCGCTTCAGGCGATCGACGATGACGTCGACGTGGGCGTCGCCCATGGCCGTCAGGACCGTCTCGCCGGTGCCCTCCTCGCGTCGGATCTCGATCGCCGGCTCCTCCTCGGTCAGCCGATGCAGCGCCTGGCCGAGCTTGTCCAGATCGGCCTTCGACTCCGGCTCGATCGCCACCTGCAGAGATGGCTTCGGGAAGGCGAGCGGCTCGAGCTCGACGGCGTGCGCCTTATCGGCGACCAGGGTGTCGCCCGCGTGGGTCGACGTCAGCTTCGCCACGGCGGCGATGTCGCCCGGGCCGACCTTCGCGACGTTCTCCTGGTCCTTGCCCTGGACCGAGAGGAGGTTGCCGATGCGCTCCTCCTCCTTGCGGTTGACGTTGTAGATGTGCCCCTGGCCACTCAATGAGCCTGACACAACCCGGAAGTAGGTCAGCCGCCCGACGAACGGGTCGGCCGTCGCCTTGAACACCTGCGCCACGAACGGTGCACTCGGGTCCGGGGCGATCTCCTTGCCGTCGACCGTTCGGCGCGAGCCGACCTCGGCCGGCGACGGGACGTGCTTGGCGATCATGCTCAGCAGCTCACGCACGCCGATGTTCTGGATCGCCGATCCGACGAAGACCGGCACCACCGATCCCTCCCGCGTGCCCTTGTGCAGCGCGGTCTCGATCTCCTCGTCGGTGAAGGCCTCACCCTCGAGGTACTTCATCATCAGGTCGTCGCTGGCCTCGGCAGCCGCCTCGACCAGCGCGTCGCGCCGCGAGTGCTCGATCCCCGCCAGGTCGTCGGGGATCGGCACCTCCTTCGGCTTGCCGCCCTCGTAGATGGTGGCGTGCTCCTCGATGACGTCGACGTAGCCCTTGAAGCTCTCGGCAGCGCCGATGGGCAGGTAGACCGGCGCGATCTTCGGACCGAAGCGCGCCTTCAGCGCGTCGAGCGTGGCGTCGTAGTTCGCGTTCTCGCGGTCCATCTTGTTGATGAACACCATGCGCGGCAGCCCGCGCGCATCGGCCAGCTTCCAGACCTCCTCGGTGCCCACCTCGACGCCGCCGGAGGCATCGACGACCACGATCGCGGCGTCCGCGGCGGCGAGCGCCTCGACGACGTCGGCCTGGAAGTCGGCGTAGCCAGGCGTGTCGACGATGGTGATGCGGACGCCGTCATGCTCGAGCGAGCCGATCGCCAGGTTGATGCTCTGGCCGCGCTTCTGCTCGTCGGGATCCCAGTCGAGGGCCGTCGTTCCGGCCTCGACGGTCCCGAGACGTGAGATGGCGCCGGCGTCGAAGAGCATCGCCTCGGCGAGGCTCGTCTTGCCGGCGCCACCGTGGGAGATGAGGGCGACGTTCCGGATCCTGTCGGGGGTGGTCGGCTTCATCGGTGCTCCTTAACGCATGCGAGGGCGGGAGTCGCCGAGGCCGATGGAGTCCGCCTCGGGCGGTTCGTGTGGCCGGAAGTGGACGGCCATTATAGGGTCGCACCGCCGGCAGCCGGGGGCGACGGGTAATCAGTTCACTATGCCGAGGGTGGTCCCGAGCAGGGTGCCATCGACGTAGTCGATGACGAGGTCAACGCCCTCGTCGCCCCGAACTGCAAAGATGCGCCAGACCCAATGATCGGCTGGGATGTCCTGCGCCCATTCGTAGCCACCGTCGAGCACGTACGGCAAGACCCGGCCAATCGGACCTGACTCAGAGACCGCGATCCGCCACGTGTCCGGCTCGTCGAGGTGTGCACGCGCGACCTCGAGTGCCTCGGCCTCGGACAGCCCATTCGCAGGCGGGGTCGTGGACGGGAACGGCGTGGGCGGCACGAACCGTCCGCCGTCCTCCGGATGGACGGTAATCTCGACGAATCCAGGCGCGTCGACGTAGACCGCGCACACCAGGCGGCCGTGGAGGTCGCCCTGGTCGAACTTGTCGCTGGTGATGTAGATGTCGGCCGGATCGTCGCTCATCGGGTCGCCGACGACTTCCTGCACGTCGAGCGTCGCGGTGGTCGATCGTCCTGCGAACTCCAGCGCGGTGCCGGGCGGGAAGCCGCATTCGGGGGGCGCCTCGGCCTCCATGGCGTCGGGAGACGCCGATGTGAGCTCGGCGAGCGCCGATGGCGTCGCCGGCGGCTGAAGTCCCGCGGGTACCACCCGACACGCCGCGCAGACGAGGGCGGTCGCGACGATGAGAAGCTGCCTCGTAGGGCGCATCGGCCTCAGTCTCGCGCGTGCGCGGGCGTACGGCAATGTCGTCCCGACAGGCCTCGCGATGAGGGTGGGCGGGCTTCCGCTGGTAGAATCGCCGCCGATCGAGGAGAAAACGAGTCGCCGATGGCGCGGCAGGAGGATCCATGTCCGGCCACAGCAAGTGGTCCCAGATCAAGCGGCAGAAGGGCGCCAACGACGCGAAGCGCGGCGCGCTCTTCACGAAGCTCGCCCGCGAGATCATCACCGCGGCGCGGCAGGGCGGGGGAGACGTCGACGCCAACTACCGCCTGCGCATGGCCGTCGACAAGGCCAAGGCCAACTCCATGCCGGCCGAGAACATCAAGCGCGCCATCGAGCGGGCGACCGGCGCCGGAGCCGATGCGGAGCAGTACGAGGAGATCACGTACGAGGGCATCGGCCCTGCCAACGTGGCCTTGATCGTCGCCGCCATGACGGACAATCGGAACCGCACCGCATCGGACATTCGGAGCGCGTTCAACAAGGCCGGCGGAACCCTTTCGACCGTTGCCTGGCAGTTCGAGCAGAAGGGCATCATCAGCATCCCGCTCAACGGCCGGGATCCGGACGAGATCACGCTGGCCGCCATCGATGCCGGCGCCAGCGACGTGAGCTCGCCGGATGCCGGCGCGATCGTGGTCACCACGCAGCCGAACGAGCTCGAAACGGTGCGACGCGCCCTCGCCGATGCCGGCTACGAGGCCGATTCGGCGGAGCTGTCGATGGAGCCGACGACGCTGGTCGAGATCGGCGACGAGAAGACCGCGCGCCAGGTGCTGGAGTTCGTCGAGCGGCTCGAGGACCTGGACGACGTGCAGAACGTGTACGCCAACTTCGACATCCCCGCCGACCTGATGGAGCAGCTCGAGGCGTCGGTCGCCTGATCGTCAGCCGGCCGCGCGTCGCTTGCGAGGAGAAGCGGGCGACCCCGACGCCGCGGACGGACCGGGCGCGGCGCCGAGGTACCCGCTCAGCAATGCACCGACATCGGGGACGGTCTCCTGCCGAAGCCGGTAGCGCTTCGAACCGACGCCGACGGAGATGAGCCCCGCCGAGCGCAGCACGATCATGTGGTGGTGCATGGTGGTCTTGGCGACGCCGAACATGTCGGCCAGCTCCATGAGCGTCTTCTCGCCGTCGGCGAGCGCTCGCAGGATGCGCAGCCGCTTCTCGTCGCCGAGGGCCTTGGACAGCCGCACCAGGCGCAGCGGGGGAGCGTCACTATCGGCTGAGACGTTCTCGTCCGCGACGGGATAGATGATGATCAGCGCCTCGCCGAACTCGTAGTACGTCACCAGCGGGCGGTTGACGAAGCTCGGGACCATGACGACGCGATCGATGCCGGGGCGCGGGGCGAACTCGACGCCGTTCGTGGCCGTCGTGACGAATCGGTCGACCGGAAGCTCCCGGACGAGCGCCCGCTTGGCATCGGCGTCGCGCTCGACGATCGGCATGATCGTGAGCGATTCGGGCTTCCAGACGCGCTCGTCCCAGTCCTGCAGTGTTTCGATCAGGTCGGCCTTGAATGCCTCGCCGTCGACGTCGAGCACCCGTTCGAGGTAGCTCGCCCACATCTCCCACTCGGGATACGACGTGCGCAGAAACTCACGCCGCGCCTCCGCATCGCCGCCGATGGCCGCGCGGATCACGGTCGGCGGCGTCATCCGCCGCACCTCGCGGGAGTAGAACTGGACCAGGTGCAGGCGAATCTCGTCGGCGTCGGTCTCGCGCAGGTGCTCCAGGAATGCTGGCACGTCGCGCGGCGCGGGCGTGTCGTGGACGAGGCCGATCATGTGGATGAACGTGTCGGTGTCGCCGAGGGAGACCTCCTCGACGCGCCTCCAGAGGTCGTCGCCGGCGCGCGCCTTCATCTCCGCGACCCACTCGGCGCCGACCTCGTACGTGTCGGACCCCTCGTGGCCCATGGTCACGACGATCGACTGAAGCAGCTCGTAGGCGGGGGACGGCTCGATGCTGACGATCGGAGGTCGGTTGGGACGACGGGTGGGGGACACGGTGATGACCTCAGGCGCCCTGATACGCCGAGGGGCGTGCAGGTCGCTCGACCCGCTCGCCACTCAAGCTGATGCCGGCCGCGATCAATGCGTGGCCGATGCGAACGCGCAGCGTGACCGGGGTCTGAGCCTGGGCCCGCCGCGGCGTCATCCGCAGGCGCTCCTGGCGTTCCCGGATGAGGTCGTCCAGGACGCCGGGGTTCGGCATGTTTACCATCGTTCTATCACCGTCCTTTGGTCCGACCTGTGCATACGCGTTCGATTCTTATCGAACTCGGCGCATCATACGACCTTCTTCGTATGCGTGTCAAGCACTTCGTACGAGGATTCTCGGACGATCGTCCCGACGCTCGAGTGGCGGCTACCATGGCCGCGTGATCACGCTTGGCATCGATCCCGGAACCGCCATCTGCGGATTCGGCGTGGTTGCCCTCGAGGACGGCCGCCTGCGGCTCGTGGACGCCGGCTGCATCCGGACGAAGTCGGACGAGACCGATGCGAACCGGCTCCGGCAGCTGCATCAGGCGCTTCGCCAGTTGCTCGGCGAGCATCATCCCGAGCGGGTTGGTGTAGAGCGTCTCTTCTTCCAGCGGAACGTGCAGACCGCCATGGCCGTCGGGCAGGCGCGCGGGGTCGCGCTCCTCGTGGCGGCCGAGGCGGACGTCGTCATCGACGAGCCAACCCCGAACGAGGTGAAGCAGGCGGTGTGCGGGAATGGCGCCGCCGAGAAGCGGCAGGTGGCCGCGATGGTCGAGCGGCTGCTCGGCGTCTCACTCGCCGGCGTCCCCGATGACGCGACCGATGCGCTCGCCATCGCCATCGGCACCGCCTACCGGGCGTCGGCCGAGCCGAAGGCCGTTGCGCGATGATCGGGTCGGTGCGCGGCGCCGTCACCCACGTCGGGCTCGACTTCGCGCTCGTCGAGGTCGGTGGCATCGGGTACCGCATCGTCGCCGGGCCGGCGCTGCTGGCCAGGCTGCGGACGGGCACCGAGGCATCGGTCTACACCCACCACCTGGTGCGCGAGGACCAGCAGGCACTCTTCGGCTTCGCGACAACGGAGGAGCTTGCCTTCTTCGAGCTGCTGATGACCGTGTCGCAGGTCGGCCCCCGCCTGGCGCTCGCGATCACCGCGGCGCATCCGGTGACCAAGCTCCAGCTCGCCATCGTGACCGATGACGCGGACGTCTTCACCAGTGTCTCCGGCGTCGGCCGGAAGACGGCGCAGCGCATCATCCTCGAGCTCAAGGAGAAGGTGCACGCTGCCGGCATCGCCGCCGGTGGTGCCACCTCGACCGATTCGGACGTGGTGGCGGCGCTCGAGTCGCTGGGATATACGGCCAGCGAGGCTCGCAAGGCGGCGAGCGCCGTCGCTGGCAGCGGGGGAGAGCTGGATGCTCGAATCAAGGCCGCCCTCCAGGAGCTGGCGCGCTCGCGATGAACGAGCCCCGCGACTGGTCGGATCCGGGGGTCGCCGAACGTATCCTCCGCTCGTTCACGACCTGGGCCGTCGTCGGGTGCTCGTCGCGTCCGTGGCGCGCCTCGCACGGCGTGTCGCGCTACCTGCTGCGGCAGGGCTATCGCGTCATCCCGGTCCATCCCAACGAGAAGGAGGTCCACGGGCTTCGTGCCTACCCGGACCTGCTCTCCGTGCCGTCGGACGAAGGGCCGATCGAGGTCGTCGACCTGTTCCGTCGCTCCGAAGCGGTGCTCCCGCATGTGTCCGAGGCGATCGAGATCGGCGCGAAGGCGGTCTGGATGCAGCTCGAGGTATGGAACGAGGACGCGGCGCGCCTGGCCGATGATGCCGGCCTGCTCGTGGTGATGAACCGCTGCCCGGCCATCGATCATCCCGTCATGGTCGGCGCCTCCGGCGTGTAGGGAGGCTCCGGCGCAGTAGTCGGCGGCGCAGCCGGGTGGCATGATCGCGGTACCTGCCCTGGAATGCCCGAATGCCCGTTCGTGTGATCCCGGCCGGCGTACTCACCACGCCGCGATTCCGCACCGCCCTGGCGATCGGCTGCGCGGTGTGGCTCGTCCTGATCTGGGCCGGATCGGTCGCTGCGACGACGTCGCTGCAGAATCCCGTGGTGACGCCCAATCCGGCGGTGGTCGGAAGCGCGGTCACGTTCTCCGTCGATTACGCCAGCGTGCCGCCGCAGCCGAAGGACGCCGACGCCGTGGAGGCGCAGCTCGTTCGAGCCAGCGATCAGAGCACGATCACCATCCCGCTGGTGCGACAGGGCGGAAGCCTGCGGGCGGCCACCTGGACGGCCGCCTCGACCGTCCCCGCCGGGACGTGGCAGGTCGCCTTCCACGCCACCGACATCGAGGGCGGCGTTACGACGGTCGACGGTGGCGTCGCGCTCGTCGTGAGCTCGCCTCCGGCAACGCCCACACCCACGATCGCGTCGACGCCAGCGGCGACGGTCGCGCCAACGGCCCTTCCGACGCCGCCAACTCCGGGCGCGACACCGGTGGCGTCGCCGCGCCCGACGGCCATCCCACGACCAGTGCCCACCCCGGGCCGGACCGCGCTCGTGAGCGCCTCGCCGAGCCCCACCACGAGGGCGGGTCCAGACAGCTCGGCCACCGCGCCACCGGGGAGCAACGCGGCGTCAGAGGCGCCCGGCGCCTCGGCACCGTCGCATGGGCCCACCGACGAGGTCGAGCCGAGCGCGGCACAGATGGAAGGCGACACGGGCGGATCCATCGTCCCGTGGCTCGTGCTCGGTGGTGGCATGGCGACGACCGGTGCGACGATCCTGGTGGCTCAGACCATCGTCGTGCGGCGGCGACGCCGCTGAAACGTCACTCAGTGGCATCGGGCGGGCCGAACAGGTCGGCGGCAGCCCTGCGGATCTCGGCGTCGAGTGCGTCGCGGCGCTCAGGGTCCGCCTCCCAGCGCGCGACGAGATCCCGGAACTGGGCGTTGGACGACACCGACGCGATGCGGCGCGCCCCGTCGATCGGCTGGCTGACGTCGCCGAGGATGGACGCGGCGGCGTGGAGCGCCAGCAGCTGCCCAGCCTGTGACGAGTCCCAGCC
The DNA here is from genome assembly GCA_035759945.1 of Candidatus Limnocylindria bacterium. GTDB lineage: Bacteria > Chloroflexota > Limnocylindria > QHBO01 > QHBO01 > JACDBZ01. The sequence continues at coordinate 11,809 of DASTTX010000188.1, forward strand.
GCCGAGCCCGATCTCGGCCATCAGGCGCGCGACGGGCGCGGCCATATCCGGCTCCATGTTCTCGTTGGCCAGCCCGAGCGCCAGCAGGGCCGGGGACTCGACGCCCTCCTCGATGAGGCGATGCGTCGC